>JBKPMH010000191.1:0-9615 GCA_046732035.1 Verrucomicrobiota bacterium | reverse complement strand
AAAATGCGCTGGCAACCGGTCTGCGTGCGTATGAGTTAAGCAAAACATTTCCATCCGAGGAAAAGTATTCGCTAACCGATCAAATCCGGCGTTCTTCACGTTCAGTATGTGCCAATATTGCTGAAGCCTGGAGGAAGCGGCGCTACCAGGCAGCTTTTATCTCAAAACTGAGCGATGCAGAAGGCGAAGCCGCCGAAACACAAGTTCATTTAGAGTTCGCGTTTCAACATCGTTACGTTTCGCGCGACGAATTTCTAAGGATTGATGATGCGTACGAGAAAATTTGCGCGCAACTTGTGCGGATGATCGATGAACCGGAGAAATGGCTTATTCGCCGACCAGAGCGCAAGCGATGATCCTCAAAGCAGCGAATCGGAGCTGGGCGAAATGGCAGGCGACAGCAATTTCGCCGTTTCGCCGACTCCCCGTTTCGCCGTTTCGTTATCAGCGCTCGTCTCTCGCTTCTGACTGAAAATGCCTTTCTCCCGCAAAACGGCGCTTGAATATTTACGGCGTGCTCACGAACAAAATCGACTGGCTCATGCGTACTTGATTTCAGGACCGCCAGGCAGTGGAAAGCATGACCTGGCCGGCGATCTGGCCAGCCTTGTAAATGGCACATTATCCGATAGTGTTTTTTCAGCCAAAGCCCGTGACATTTTCGTAGCCCGGCCGGAATCGAAGTCGCGGCGTATTGTTATCGAGCAGATTCGCGATCTTGAGCACGCGCTGCAAATGCGCGCAGTTAATGGACGACGCAAAGTGGCCATAATTTCCGACGCCGATCGGCTACAGCCTCAGGCGGCGAACGCGTTTCTCAAAACATTGGAAGAACCGCCCAAAGATTCTTTGTTGCTCTTGCTCAGCGCTTTGCCAGAAGCGTTACCGGAAACAATTCTTTCGCGCTGCATCGTAATTCCGCTGGCACGAGATGGCGACCGACAGACAAGCAGTGAGGAGGAGAGCCTGGTAAAGTTGCTGCAACAGGCGTCCCTTGAACAGAATTGGACCATTCAATTTGCTTATCGATTGTCGCAGGAATTTCAACGTTTGCTGCGCTCCGTTCGCGAGGAAGTTAAGCGCGAAATGGACGAAGCGTTGAAGCAAGAGCAGGGGCGCTACAGAGATGCAACCGATGGAAGTTGGCTGGAAGAACGCGAACAATAGTACCAAGGCCACGCGGAAAGTCTTTACCTGCAACGGCGCGCCGGGTTGATAGAGACGTTATTTGCCTGGTGGTCTGATGTTTTGCGGTCCAGGAATGATGTGACAAAACACAGCCTGCCTGGAGCAGTGCAAGAAACGGCTGTACTGGCCCGCCGCTTTAGCAGTTCCGAAATTTTGAAGCGCATCCGGTCTGTCGAAGACCTGCGCGATCATTTGGATCGCAACATTCATGAAGCACTCGCGATCGAAGTGGCTTTCCTGAACATCTTTACTGCTAACCCGTAGCCGTGGTGGCTAAGCGGAACGCAAGCAAAGAAAGGTATGTCTCTGCTTCGATGGCCGCAGCTCCCAAGACGGTTGACAAAAATCCACCCGATCTTATCCAGTATGCTCGTATGCGACATATCACCCGACTATTCTTGCTATGTGCTGGCGGTTCACTCCTGCTCCTGACTGGTTGCCAAACCGGGCATGTGAGCAGCGGGTCCTACCACGTTACGGCATATCGGCCGCACGATCCTTCCAAGGTGAAAGTGAAACTTTCTACTTCGACACAAAACCTTTTTGTGATGGAAGGCGACCGCGTGTTGATGGCCGTCCAGGCTAACGTGGGCAAGCCTGGCGCTACAACCCCACATGGTCACTTTAAGATTTACAGCAAACAAAAGGAGCGCCGCCGGCAGAGCGAGCCGGACCGGGGTTATCCCATGGCTTACTGGTGTGAATTTGCTCCTGCATATGGATTTCACGAAGGGTTTGTCTGGCCCGTACCGCACACGCATGGCTGCGTGCGCCTCCATCGCGAAGCGGCTGCCCGGCTCTTTGCCCTAGTTCAGATCGGCACGCCGGTGGAGATCGAGAGCTCGCTTCCCGAGGACAAGGAATATGGGCATCTCGTTCGCCGACTTGATCAAAGCCACGACCCGGATCCGCCGCGCTCTGAGTTGATGTCTGCCAGCTGGTTCAAAGATCCTCCCGGTCCGCTACTGGTCGACCAGTGATCGTCTGCAGATAAGGCAATTTCGGCCTTTCCCGAGCCATTGGAAAACCGACCTGTTCGGGTTAGGTTGATCTGATCGTCATGAGCACGAACCTTATTTCGAGCGGCACAACAGCGCGGGAGAAGGTGAATCTCCGTACCCCTGATGTGATGGCTGCGGTCCAGCAACAGGTCGAGTCACACTATCGAAGCGATATTGTCGAGAAGGTGCGCCGGACGGGCGGGACCATTTCCGCAGGCGACACTACCGTGCGTCTGGCGAAACAGTTTGGATTTTGCTACGGGGTCGAGCGCGCGATCGATCTTGCGTATGCGGCGCGCAAAGTGTTCAGGGATCGCCGTCTTTTTATTGTCGGCGAAATCATTCATAACCCTGAGGTCAATCATCAAATCGCATCGTTAGGCATAAAAAATTTAACCGGTAAAAACAAGGAGGCAGACATCTCTGATCTCGGCCCCGAAGACGTGGTGATCGTGCCAGCGTTCGGCACTGAATTATCAATCCAGCAACAAATCAAAGATCGCGGCTGCCAGATTGTCGATACCACGTGTGGAGACGTAATGAGCGTCTGGAAACGAGTGCGCAAATACGCTAGCGAGTCAGCCACTTCCATTATTCACGGCAAAGCCGAACACGAAGAAACCAAGGCGACTAGTTCGCGTGCACTTGGGGATGGAAGTGGACATTATGTCGTTGTCCTGACGCTCGAGGACACGGATTACGTTTGTGACTATATCAGGCATGGTGGCGACAAGGTTGCGTTCCTTGAAAAATTCAAGGGTGCGCATTCGCCAGGCTTCGATCCGGATGTGCATTTGCAGACAGTCGGCGTAGCGAATCAAACCACCATGCTTCGCGGCGAGACCGAAGAAGTCCAGCGCCGGGTTCGGCGGGCCATTATCGATCGAGATGGGCCCGAGGTTGCTGCAAAGAATTTCCGATTTTTCGATACCATCTGCGGTGCCACACAAGAGCGGCAGGATGCGTTGCGTGAGTTGCTCGACGTCCCGATGGATCTGCTACTGGTTGTAGGAGGGTATAATAGTTCGAACACCTCGCATCTCGCGGAAATGGGCGAGGAGAAGTTACCCACATACTTTGTGCTTAACGCTTCGCGACTGGTTTCGGCCACGGAGATCAAGCACTACAACCTGCACGAGAAGCGCGAGGTCGTTTCGCATTTTTGGTTGCCGAATGGGCGCGCCGTCATCGGTATCACCGCCGGCGCGTCATGTCCGAATAATTTGATTGAAGAGACATTGATTCGCCTTTTTGAACTCCGCGGTATTTCACGCCAGGAACTCGAGGTGGCTGCCTAGCTCATTGTAGTCCTCTCTTTTCTGAATAACACTGCGACTCGAATGCGTCGTTTGGTCTGAGGGCAGAATCGTTAAATAAATTCACCACCTTCCGAGTTTGGCCTTCTCGCTGAGATCTGGCGTTGATGGGCTTACTCCGCCTGGATCACCATGGGAAGCGCGCAGAATTGGCTCGCCGCGCGAAATAGGTTTGTATGCCGCGTGCAATCTGGAAAGGCAGCATCAGCTTTGGGCTGGTTAATATTCCGATCGCCTTATATCCGGCGACACGACGCGAAGAGCTCAAGTTTCGCCTGCTGCGCAAAACCGATCTGAGTCCTGTAAATTATAAACGGGTTGCCGAAAAGGACGGGAAGGAAGTTCCGTGGGACCAGATCGTCAAGGGATACGAGTACGAGAAGGGAAAGTATGTCGTGCTAAAGGAGGAAGACTTCGAACGCGTCGATTTAGAGGCCACCCAAACGGTGGACATCAAAGATTTCGTCGATCAGGACGAGATTGACCCAATGTTTTTTTACAAGCCCTACTATTTGGAACCTCAAAAAGGAGGGGACAAGGCATACGCCTTGTTGCGCGACTCGCTAAAGGACAGCAACAAGGTAGGCATAGCCAAGGTGGTAATTAAAACGCGTCAGTATCTCGCCGGCGTAAAACCCGAAGATGGCACCCTTGTCCTGGAATTGATGCATTTCGCCGATGAACTTGCAGACCCTGAAAGGTTGCATGTCCCAAAAAAGACCGAGGTCGGCAAACGGGAGATGAACATGGCCAAGTCGCTCATCGACAGCATGAGCTCGAAGTGGGATCCCGAAAAATACAAGGACGACTACAAAGAGGCGCTGATGGAAGTGATCGAAGAAAAAGTAGAAGCTGGAGGGAAAGAAATCGAAGAAACACCCAGGAAAGCCCCCAAGCCGACCAAGGTAATCGATTTGGTTTCTGTTTTGCAGAAAAGCCTGGAGCAAACCGGCGGGAAGAAAACAGCAACGAAAAAATCGCGCAGGAAACATAAACGCCCTGCAAAGAAAGCAGCATGAAATTCAACTATCGGTCGATGTCCGATGTTTCAGAAGTAGGATTTGGAAGGCATGAACGCGCGCCACACGAATGCCAGCAGGCTTGACATGGAAGAGCGATATCGATCTGCTGACCGGCTATGAACGCACTCAATCGTTTTGCAGATCCGGTTTATTGTATCTCGCGGCTCGTCATCGGTCTCATGTTCGCCTGCCATGGAGGACAAAAGATCCTTGGTTTCCCTCCGGGCGGTCACGGGGCACCGACAGATATGTTGGGCTGGATAGGGGCGGTCATCGAGCTGGTTTGTGGTTTTCTTGTCGCATTTGGATTTTTCACGCGTATTGCTGCTTTCCTTGCAGCGGGTGAAATGGCCGTGGCTTATTTCATGGTACACGCACCGAATCACTTTTTTCCAATTGTGAATAAAGGCGAGTCGGCGGTGTTTTACTGCTGGTTCTTTTTCTTTGCTATCTTCTACGGACCCGGTCGATGGAGCATCGACGCTTTGTTCAAAAGGACCCCGGACGGCAACCATGCCATAACGCAGGCTCCTGCGACTCCCTAAAGTCGAGAAAGCTCTCATCTTATGAAGGCCATTGTTGTTGCGCTGGCGTTTACTTCCGTTTCTGCCTTCGCAGCAGAAATGGTCAAAGATTTTGGTAAGGAGCGGCTGAACAATTCGCCACGACACGGAGAGTGGATCGATATCAAATCAGGTCCGCGAACAATCAAGGCGTTTGTCGTTTATCCCGAACGTAAGGAGAAGGCGCCAGCGGTGCTTGTTGTTCACGAGATTTTTGGTGTGACCGATTGGGCACGTAGCTTGTGCGACGAGCTGGCGGAGGCTGGCGTGATCGCCATTCTGCCGGATCTGCTTAGCGGTCAAAAATTCGAAGACGTGGATGGAGCGCGCAAAGCCATCTCCGCGTTATCACAAGAACAAGTGAAAGCCGATCTGGATGCAACCGCGGAGTATGCGGTAACAAAAATTCCGTCGTGTAACGGCACGGTAGCAATCTGCGGATTTTGTTGGGGCGGGGGAGTGGCATTTGCCTACGCGAATGAAAATCCAAAAATCAAAGCGACCTATTCGTTTTACGGTACCGCGCCCGATGACGCGTCCAAGGTCGCGAAGATCGCTGGTCCAGTTTATGGCTTTTATGGCGAGAATGACGAACGCGTGAACGCGACGATTCCCAAAGCGGAAGAACTCATGAAAGCTGCTGGCAAAAAATATGAGCCGGTAATTTACAAGGGCGCAGGTCACGGGTTCATGCGTTCGGGTGAACCAGATAACCCCTCGGTTCGCGAAGGTGACAGGACAGCGCGCGACGAAGCCTGGGCCCGCTGGAAGACGCTGCTAAAGCAGCTGCTCTAAAGGCTCGATTTCCGAATGGAGCGGAACGGAGTTAAGGCAATGCGCGCAATGATCTATTTTGCGCTCAATAATTCATCGACGAGCGGTCCCGCATCATAAACTTTGCGCAGAGCTTCAATAATCGCCGCGGAATCAACCGACACGGCGCGGGCTTGTGTATCAGTATAAATGCCATCGAGGACTAACGATTGGATGTTGCCGTCGAAAATGATGCCCACGAACTCGTTGTCCTTGTTTACCACCGGGCTGCCGCTATTGCCGCCGATGATGTCGGCATCGGAGACGAAATTGAAATGCGTGGATAGATTCAAACTCGATTTTTTTTCGACCCAACGTTTCGGCAAATCGAACGGTGGTTTGTTGTCGTGTTCGGCAGAGCGTTGATATAGGCCGGCGAAATCGGTGAATGGCGGAATTTGTTTTCCGTCCTGCTCATAGCCGCGAACAGTTCCGTAGGAAAGGCGAAGGGTAAACGTGGCATCGGGATAATTGCTTGTCCCTTCGATTGCAAATCGCGCTTTAGCGATTTCGCCGTACGCCTGTTTTTTGATTTCATCCTGAGCGTCGTTGATCTTTTTGGCTTCTCTGGCGGGGCCATCCACTAGTCGGGCGAGATCGACCATCGGGTCATGTGCTGCTAGCAATGCTGCCGCGTCTTTTCCGTAAAGATCCTTGCGTACTGTAACATCCTTTAGCTTGGTCCCTGAAACGAGTTCGACAGCGCGATCGTGCGGCGATTTCCCAGCCAGCACTTTCTTTACGAGCAGATCGTCGGCGCCAAATTTGGAGACAAAATCGGTCAACGAATCGGTCAGGCGCAGGATCTCGTAATCATCGTAAATGGGCTCGGTCGAAAAAAGCTCCAGCTCCAACGAATCGCGTGCGCTGTCACGAAATTGCGGGATACGGTCCCCATTGGGTTTGGCTCGCTCGTCAATGGCGCGAACCAGCAGCTTCGCATATTTAAAGAGATTTCCGAAGAACGCGCGGGGACCGCGATAACCAACAGGAGCTGGCCGCTCTTGTTCAAGGTAGTTGTACAATGGCGCGTTCTTAGCGATTTCGGCCTGAGCATTTTTGATACGAGCGTACGCGTCAGTCGCCGCCCGCAATTTCGGATTGCGCGCGATTGCATCGCGGAGCTTTTCTTCGCGCGCCTGAAGCTGCTTCCAGACTTGTGGGTCAAGCAGACCGGCAAGATAGCCGTTATAACGTTTCCGGTTGTTTTGGTCGCCGAAGAGATCGTCACGGGCCTTTCGTGCATTCTCAAATGATCGTGCCCCGTACGCGAGCCCCAGCACTTCGCGTCGATTAAACAGGCCCAGGACGTAAGGCAGATAGCGATCACGCATATCGATCAATTCATCCAGCATAAGCTGCCGATCGGTTTTACCAGGGCTGCCACTTACGAAGGTTAGTTCACCATCGCTCGGACCGCTCGAATTCCATTTGAGATAATGATCGATCTTTGCCGGCTTCCCATTTTCGTAAACACGAAAAAGACAGACATCCAGATCGTAACGCGGATATTCGAAGTTATCGGGGTCACCTCCAAAAAACGCCATTTGCTGCTCGGGCGCGAAGACGAGCCGCACGTCATCGTAGCGTTTATAACGATACAGATGGTATGCGCCGCCCTGGTAAAGGATAACCACGTCTGAACGCAGTCCGGTTTTATCTTTGCTTTCTTTCTCGATGCTGGCGATTTCCGAGTTGCGTGCGCTTGAAGCCTGGTCGTTGGTCATTCCGGCTCTTACCGGTCCGTTCACACGCGCTGTCACATCTTCGATCGACATCAGCACGTTGAGCTCGAGATCGGTCGATTTGATTTCGTCCGCCTGCGTTTTTGCGTAGAAGCCGTCCTTCAAATAATTATGCTGCGGATCACTGATCTTCTGCAGGGTGTCGGCACCGACATGGTGATTTGTTATCACAAGACCGTTCGCAGATACGAACGAACCGCTGCCTCCGGAGTTGAAGCGAACACTCGCTTTCTGCAGGTGCTCTAACCATTGATGGGTCGGCTCGAAGTGATATTTCTCTTTGAGCTGCTTAAGCGGCGGCGCATTGAAAAGCCACATTCCTTCATCGGCATGTGTAGATCGAACGAGCGTCATTGCACACAGGACGGCCACCAGTCTTAGGTTTCGCGAAATCTCAGAAACGGTGAACATCGATCAGCATAAAATGGCGATCAGCGGGCCACAACTGCTGGTTCCATTACCTGGCGATGAAGCTGCTTTGCCGATCAGGATTCAGCTGATTCAAAAGCAAGCGTAAAATTTCGAACCGAAGCCTTCGTTTGCGTATCGTAAAACAACCAAGGACGGCGAGTGCGGCAAGCGATGCAATGAAGAGAACCACGATTGTGATCTCGACGAATGTCAACGTTCCGCGCGCAAACACCTTTAAACCAGCGGCCATTCCTACTTAAGACAGAAAACTTAATGTGGGCGTTACAAACAACATCCACACATGAGGTGGCGATTTTCCTGGAAGATCGATTGCGTAACCTGGTTAGCAGTTCTTGATTCATCAGGATGTGGAGAGCCAAGTCCAGAAAGATCGACCGGCTGGATTTCGTTCTGGCTGGTGCGCAAAAATCGGGCACAACAGCATTACATTATTTTCTAAGCAGGCACCCGAACATCACCATGGGCGATCAGCAGGAAATACATTTCTTTGATGACGATCGATTATTTGTGTCCGAAGTCGATTACGACGAGTTGCACAAACATTATCCGCCTCTGAGCCCATCAAGCATCGCCGGCGACTGTACGCCAAGTTACATTTACCACGAGCCTGCAGCAGAAAGGATTTGGAAATACAACCCAAAAATCAAGTTGCTGATTCTGCTACGGAATCCGGTCGACCGGGCCTTCGCTCACTGGAACATGCAACGATTCAAACGTCGCGAGCCGCTGGATTTTTTTAACGCGGTGCGAGAGGAGAAGACACGCATCGCTGGTGCGCCGGCTGCGGAAGCTCGTCGCTTCGCTTATATCGATCGAGGATTTTATGCGCAGCAACTTGAGCGTCTGTTCAAGTTCTTTCCGAGAGACCAGATCAAGGCAGTGAAATTTGAAGAGTTTAAAGAAAAACGGCGTGATACACTGACTTCGATCTTTTCATTTCTGGGTCTGGAACCGCTTCGTTCGATTCGCAGTAAAGATAGAAATATTGTGCCCTATGAGCGCGCGATGAACTGGGAGGAGAAGGTTTTTCTCCACAATCTCTTTGAAGAAGACATCGTAAAGCTAGAGCAGTTGTTGAGCTGGGATTGCTCGGATTGGAAGTTGTAGGCAACTCTGTAGAGCCAGCCGTGTCGGCCGCGGTCTGCGATGGTAGAGCAGGCGGATACGCCTGCCGCTGCAGGAACTCGTAACATGATGTCCCTATGGTATCTGCTTAAACCGTGGGCGTTCGTTTGGATTTGCAGCCAGCAGAGCTTTCCAACGGAAAATGCGCGCTCCTTGCGATTCAAAGAACGCGCGCAATTCATCCGTGAAAAACGAAGAGCCGTCCTGGCGCCGATTAAATTCCAGCAGCAGTCGCCCGTTCGGATTGAGAAAACGTGTCCGTATGTCGTTAATAAAAAATTCCCAATCGTCAATCGCCCATTCTGCCCATCGGCCGTTTTGCGTACGCCCGAGACGGTGAAAACAAACGCGGTGTCCCGTCACCAGGTCGAATTTTCCTCCAAGCTCCGGCAATGGCGCTCCCGGCTCGA
>JBKPMH010000190.1:0-10923 GCA_046732035.1 Verrucomicrobiota bacterium | reverse complement strand
AGCGCACATTGATAAGGGACCTGCGCCTGCGACACCAAACCGGTCAGGTCCGGGCTGACCTTTTGGATGCGCCGGGCGATTTTCGTTTAAATATCGAAAGCACCATAGCGCCGGACGCTGTGGGTGGGATTGGGCCCCCAGAACTGAGTGACTTTCTGCGGCAGTGGGAATGGCAACGTTCCCCTGCCCTTCGGCTCGCGATCCGCGGTCAGGATCACCATCCTGGAACGTGGAGAGGTGATGGGAGCGTCTTTTTGGGACGAAGTCGGTTCCGCGGCACATGGATGAATAGCGCCGATGCGAAAATCCACTTCGCCGACGGCGCGCTGACTTGCGATGATTTGCATGTAACGCGCAACGAGGGCTCCGGGGCCGGTAGTTTCACCTACGATTTCAAGAAACACGAGGTACGCATTTCTAACATTAAAAGCTCACTGAATCCTGCGGAGGTAATTTTTTGGATTGACCCGAAAGTTTGGAACACTGTGGCGCCATATAAATTTCGGCGGTCGCCCTCCGTCACAGCGAACGGTCTGTATCAATTTCGAGGCGGCAAGAACACGCGTCTGGAGATCAAGGTAGAGGCCCCGAACGGAATGGATTACGTGTTTCTTGGAAAGACCCTGCCCTTCGATCGCATCTCTGCGCGATTGCTTTTCACGAATGACAGGTTGCAAATCACGGACCTTCGTGGCGTCCTGATGTCGGGCACTGTGCGTGGAAACGCAGACATTTCACTGGCGAAAAATGATCCGCATTACCGGGCAAATATTTCTGTGAGCGAAATCAATTTCCCGTTGCTGACGAATTTGTACTTCAACTACAAAACAGCGCTCGGCCTGTTGAACGGCACGTACGATTTTACCGGTCTCGGCAGCGATTCCCGCACGATGCGCGGCCGTGGAAAAGTGGAAGTAACCAATGGCGACGTTTTCGCCATCCCGATTTTCGGCCCGCTCTCAGGTATTTTGAACCGAATTGTTCCGGGTAGCGGCTACAGCATCGCACACAGAGCGACAGCGAATTTCAAAATCGACAACGGAATCATCCATACGGAGGATTTCGACGCTGATGGCACACTCTTTAACATGCTGGGTCATGGCGATATTCGTTTTCTGGACGACAAACTCGATTTCAATGTGCGACTAAACATGAAGGGACCCGGCGTATTGCTCACGCCCATGTACAAACTTTTCGAGTACGCTGGCACCGGAAGCTTAAAGAAGCCGGATTGGCGCCCGGCTGTCTTGAAGACCCAATAACAATGGAGAGCGAAATGAAGCAGCGCCGAAACGGACAAAAGGGACATGCGGCGGTTCGCCGTGATTCATCCATTGGTCCAGTTCTTCTTGGCGCGCACATGTCGATCGCCGGCGGTACCGACATGGCTATCGAACGTGCGCGCTCGATCAACTGTACGGCCATGCAAATGTTCGTGAAAAACAACATGCAGTGGTTCGCTCGTCCGCTTGCTCGCCACGAAATCACGCGGTTTCGCGATCACCGCCAACGCGGCGTGCCGTTGTCGATCTTCGCCCACGCGAATTATCTCATTAATCTTGCCGCCACCAACGTCCAGTTTCACGCAAATTCTATCCGATCGCTGTCGGAGGAATTGGTTCGCGCGGATCAGCTGGAACTCCCATTTTTGGTATTGCATCCCGGCGCGCACCTCGGCGCAGGCGAAGAAGCTGGCCTTGAAAAAATTATAGAATCGATTGACCGCGTGCTCTCCGGACTCCCTAAAATCAAAACGCGGATCGCACTGGAAACGACCGCTGGTCAGGGGTCATGTCTGGGAAGTAAATTCGAGCATCTGGACTACATTATTAGAGGCGTACGTGAGCCACAGCGATTATGTGTCTGTCTCGACACCGCACATATTTTCGCCGCGGGCTATGATATCAGCAGCGAAGGCGCAGTTCGGAAAACGTTCCGTGAATTTGATCGCGTGATCGGTCTCGATCGGCTGGTGGCAATTCACCTAAACGACTCGAAAACCGCAGCCGGGTCGCGAGTCGATCGACATGAACATATCGGTGAGGGCAAGATCGGACTCGCTGCTTTCAGGTTCATCATGTGCAATCGCCGATTCCGTAAGATCCCGAAGGTGCTTGAAACACCAAAAGGCAAGGAGTTAAAGGAAGATGTGATCAATCTAAAGAGGTTGCGGCGATTGATCACAATGGGCCGCTAAACTCAACATCTCGTTCAAACGAAACGACGCAGCCCTCGAAATTGCGCGATGCATCCCAGCTCACTGCAAGCGAGTCCACGGCTTCGCCCGAAAGGACGATGCTCGATTAGTTGATCAGTCGAATGGTAAAAGGATACCGATAGAACTCTCCCTGGCCGGCCTTCACTGACGCGATGATAACGAGCACCGTGTTAAGCACCCAAAGCGCGATCAGAATCGGAACGCCTATGAGCACAAAGCAAAGAACCGCGGCGATGGCATCATAAATCAGCATCGAAATTTGAAAATTGAGCGATTCTTTCCCGTAAGCATCGATTTCAGGTGAGTCGCCACGTTTCAACAGCCAGACAATAAGCGGCCCCAGGATGTGACCGAGAAAATGAAAGAATAATCCAAGTAATGCGGTAGCATGGCACAGGACACACCATGTTCGCACATCTGAGGAAGTGGATGGAGTAGGCGGCGGTGTTTGGTCCATATTTAAATCCTTTCGCTTGCTTATCTCAACGACTGCCCGCAGCCCGGTCCAAGCGCAAGCAAAAAGATTGGCGCTAGGCTGCTTTTACCCGCTCGATGTGCGCACCGAGCTCGCTCAATTTTTCGTCGAGATGCTCGTAGCCGCGGTCGATATGGTAAACGCGGCTGACTTCGGTGATTCCATCCGCCTTCAATCCCGCAAGCACTAGTGCGGCCGAGGCCCGCAAATCGCTCGCCATTACTGGCGCGCCGAGGAGACCGTCGACGCCGTCAATCACAGCGGTTGCACCCTCCAATTCGACTTGCGCGCCCATGCGTTTGAGTTCCGCTACATGCATGTAACGCTTCGGAAAAACATTCTCTGTCACGGAACTGGTGCCTCTGGTGATGGAAAGCAGCGCGCACATCTGCGCCTGCATGTCGGTGGGGAAACCAGGGTACGGCGCGGTTGTTAAATCCAGAGCGCTGGCGTTTCCATTAGGCATGATCGAAATGGACTGGTCACCGATATCTGTGTGAAAACCGCATTTCACTAACACATCGGTGATCGCATGAAGATGCTCCGGCTCCACTCGCTTGACGGTGACTCCTTTCCCTGCAATGGCACCTGCAACCAGGAACGTTCCCGCTTCGATTCGGTCGGGGATCACTCGATGTTCGGCCCCGTGTAACTCGCGAACGCCTTCAATGATGATCCGACGCGTTCCGGCGCCTTCGATTTTGGCGCCCATTTTGTTCAGGAACGCTGCCAGATCTATCACCTCGGGCTCCTGAGCCGCTCCTTCAATTACAGTGACGCCTTCGGCCAACACGGCTGCCATGATCACGTTGTCCGTCCCGAGAACAGTAGGACCGAATTTGCCCTGAATATTGATCACTGCTCCGGCCAATTTGGGGGCAAAAACCTTAATATCGCCGCCCTCCACGCGCACCGCCGCGCCAAGCGCTTCGAACCCTCTGAGATGCAGATCAATAGGCCGATCTCCGATCACGCAACCGCCAGGCATTGCGACCGCCGCTTCCTTACAACGGCCGAGTAATGGTCCGAGCACGCAAACGGAGGCGCGCATTTTGCGAACGACGTCGTACGGAGCCACGCACTGGATCTTTTCGGCCGTAACACTTACTGTTCCGCTGGCCCGCTCTACCTGAGCGCCCAGATAGGTAAGGATCTGCAACATGTAATGGGTGTCGCTCAGGTCGGGAACGCCATGGACGACGCAAGGCTGTCGCGTGAGCAAGGTTGCGGCCAGGATCGGCAGCGAAGAATTTTTCGAGCCGCTGATCTTGATGGAACCCGAAAGCGGATGACCGCCGTGGACGAGGATCTTATCCATACCTTGCAAAAAGGAATCGTGTCACGCCGTTATAATCACGTTTAGGAGAAATGTCGCGGTAATTTTTTTCCGCCAGAGCCAAAAAAAGCGACTCGCTCTGACCAAGCCCGATTTCCAAGGCCAACATTCCATTGGGCCGAAGGCGCTTCGAGGCTTGTGCGATCAAGTCGCGGACAAGCTCATCGCCTTGGGTGCCAGCAAATAACGCGATTTCTGGATCATGCAATACTTCGAGCGACAGAGTTTCCCGGTCCCGCGTAGAAACATAAGGAAGATTTGCGACAATCAGATCGAACGCTCCCTCAATGTCTTCGAGAAGATTGCTTTTCAGAAACTGAACTCGCTGGCTGAAACCTAGCCTCTCGGCATTCTCTTGGGCGAGTGCAAGCGCGTCGTCTGAGACATCGACGCCGAGAACATTCAGCTTCGGAAATTTCGCCGCCAAACTCAGAGCAATCACGCCGCTACCAGTTCCGACATCTACAATTTTCGAGTTCCCGTTCAGCTTTGTGCAATCCGCGACCACTAGCTCCACGAGCTGCTCCGTTTCCGGTCGAGGAACCAGTGCGCGTTTGTCACACCGAAAAGTCAGTCCGCAAAATTCTACCGTGCCTAACAAGTGCTGAAGTGGCTCGCCTTCGCTCCGACGCTTTACCACTTCGCGCAACGGCACGAGTTCCGTTTCGCTGAGCTCCCGTTCAAAATCCAGATACAGCTCGATCCGCTTCCGTCCCAGTGCGTGCGCCATCAGGTGCTCCGCGTTGAGACGCGGATTCTCGACATTGTGCTTCTTCAAGTACCCAGTTGTCGCTTGCAGGACTTCAAGAACGGTCATGCGTGTAATTAAGCGAAAACGTCAATAAAATGCTGCTTTTGAGTCGACCGGGGCAGCATGCGAATTCAAATCAGTGGCTGCCGATCTTCAATCTCGACAGCATCGTCACGCGCTGGCTGCAACCGCTGAGTATTTCAAGCGCTCAGCGACGTCAGCTGCGTACAACGCGCTAATCAGTTCGTCGAGATCGCCATCAATTACGTGGTCAAGGTTGTGAAGCGTTAACCCGATGCGATGGTCCGTTACGCGGTTCTGAGGAAAGTTGTACGTGCGGATTTTTTCTTCACGTCCACCAGTACCGATCTGGCCGCGGCGTTGGGCGCTGTATTTTTCCGCCTCTTCGCGCTGTTTTCGCTCCAGTAAACGCGCGCGCAGGATGGAGAGCGCTCGCTCCTTGTTTTTGATCTGGCTGCGGCCGTCCTGACAACGAACAATTGTGCCCGTCGGGATGTGCAACACCTGTACAGCCGAATCGGTTGTGTTTACGCCTTGGCCGCCGGGTCCCCCGGAGCGCGAGACTTCGATTCGCAAATCTTCCGGCTTCAGTTCGAGATCCACATCTTCAGCCTCGGGCAGCACCGCCACGGTCGCAGTGGACGTATGAATGCGACCTTGCGCCTCGGTAGCAGGCACGCGTTGCACTCGATGAACGCCGCTTTCGTAACGGAGCTTTCGAAAAACCGATTCGCCGGAAAGGCGAAAGATGGCTTCCTTGAACCCGCCAAGTTCCGATGGACTTGATTCGAGGTCCTCGGCTTTCAGGCCGGCAGATTCTGCATAGCGATGATACATGCGGTAGAGATCAGCGGCGAAAATGGCCGCTTCGTTTCCGCCGGTTCCCGCCCGGATTTCAACGATCGCGTCGCGGTCTTCGTTTTCATCCGGCGGCAACAATGCGATCTGAACTTCGCGTTTGAGATTGGCCAGCCGCTTTTCGAGCTCCGGAATTTCATCGTCAGCGATTGCAGCAATCTCAATATCTCCCGACATGGCCAGCTCGCGATTATCGTCCAACTGCTTCTGCGCAGCTTCGAGCTCGTCCCATTTCATGAGCAATTGCCTGATGCCCGCGTGCTCGCGCATGATGCCTCTGGCTCGCTGGGGATTGGAAAACAGACCTGGGTCGGCAACCTCACGTTCGAGCTGATCGAAGCGCTCGCGTTTCAGTTGAATTAGAGAATTAAAGTCCATTGGGAGTTTGTAGCCACGGCGCTGCGTCGCCGTGAGAGGAACGTCCCGACACAGCGGGGCGGCTACAGATCAGCTAAGCTTTCTGTCCAGCTCGCGCGGCCTTGGTGCTGCCGTAGCGCCGGGCAAACTTCTCGACGCGGCCAGCCGTATCCACGAATTTCTGTTCGCCGGTGAAAAAGGGATGACAAGCGGCGCAAATACCGATCTTAATATCGCGGCGCGTGGAGCGGGTATGATACACCGCACCGCATGCGCACACCATATCAGTCTCGTGATACTCTGGATGGATATCGGCCTTCATCTTTGGAAAGGAGCGCGCAACCTACTCGCGGCACGACCTTCGCGCAAGCGATGAAATCCTCAGATCCATTGTTAGAAGCATGGAAGAAGACAATCGCGCGAAAACGCGATGACCCCGCCATACTTGCAACCAGCGGCGAAGTCCTCCGGACGTTCGGCGATATAGAACAGCGCGCTCTGGATGTCTCGCAGAGGTTCGGCGTTCTTTCTGAAGGTAACATTCTCGCGGTGCAAATTGGTAACCATGAAGATTGGGCGTCGATTTTGATCGCCTGTTTGGAGAGGCGTCTGGTTGTTCTTCCACTCGAACAATCAATCAGCGAACAGCAGCGTGAGGAGGCTTTCAAGATTTGCGGAGTGAGCGCCGTGATATCTGCCGATGCCGGCACCAGTAGCCTACAGGTCAGCCAACTCAGCACGACCGGCACTCCACCAAATTGGAGCGAACAAGCGCCGGCACTGTTGAAATTAACGTCCGGCACGACAGCCAGCCCACGCGTCGTTCGCTTTCGCAGCCAGCAGCTTTTGGCCGATTGCAATCAGATATGCGACACCATGGAGATCACGGGCGCGGATTTGAACTTCGCTGTTATCCCGATCTCGCACTCCTATGGTTTCAGCAATCTGCTCACGCCGCTGATCGCGCGAGGTGTGCCCATGGTCATTAGCCGCGACAGAACGCCACGCGCCATTCTGGCCGATGTTGCCCGCAGCAATGCAACCGTTTTTCCAGGAATGCCGGTTTTTTATCAGGCCTTTTGTGAAATGGAACAGCTTCCTGCGTTGCCCAACCTTCGCCTCTGCATTTCTGCCGGAGCGCTTCTCGTGACGAGAGTCGCGAACAAATTCCAGGAAAAATTCAAACTCGCCATCCACTCATTCTACGGTGCATCTGAGTGTGGCGGGATTTGCTACGATCGTGAAGCGAGCAATCCGGGAGAGGGGTTCGTCGGCCAGTTGATGAAAGGTGTAAACCTTGAAATGATCGATCCAAGCGCACCTGCGACTCAGGTTCGCGTGCGCAGCGCAGCGGTCGGCGACAGCTATTTTCCAGAAGCAGATAACGAAAAATTGAGCGGTGGAATTTTTGTTCCGGACGATCTACTGGCGCGAAAAGATTCCGGGTTCAAAATCGTCGGCAGGGTTTCAGACCTGATCAATGTGGCTGGTCGAAAGGTGAATCCGGCAGAAGTGGAAGCGCATTTGCTGCGGTTCCGCGGCGTGCGGCAAGCGGTCGTGTTTGGTCGTCCCGCGGGCGCGGGCGTGTTACGCAATGAAGAGGTGTCGGCCTGCGTGGTAGTAGGACCCGGCATAAGCGAAATCGATCTTGTGCAGTTTTGCCGTAATGGGTTAAGCACCTGGCAGGTTCCGAAGCAGATTTTCATCGTGGAGGCAATTCCAACCAACGAGCGGGGAAAAGTCAGCCGACGTGAGCTTTCGCGATTGTTCTCAGCAGACCGCCACCGGTCGTCGCTGTGATTGGGTTCTTGATAAACCCGGCAGATGGGATTTGCTTACAGCGAGAGGAATAATATGCGGAAATCATCCGGTGAACCCAAGTCAATAGAAGCTGAAATCGAATCTTCGAACAGCGAAGAGCGAGAGCAGGAGCAAACAGAAAGTTCAGAAGCTCCACAGGCGGAGGAATCGTTCCAGGAGAACGCTGGCAGCGGGGAAGGTGCGCAGTCTGACGATTGGTGGAGCGCCTCACCACAGACTGGAGATTGGGGCGACTCTGGAAGCAGCGCTGCGACAGACGAAGTCACTCCTTCAAAAGAGGCGCGGACAGCCGATGTCTACTTCTGCGGTCATACCACATTCTTTCCGTTAAACCGCGCCTTGCAGACAATCTCCAGAGAGAAGTTAACCGGGTTATTGCGGTGCTTTTGGGACCAGGAACCAATCGATCTTTTGGCTCGAGATGGCGAGATCATCTTTGTCAGCAGCAGGGATCCGGAGCTGTACTGCCCGGAAACGCCTGATTTTCTCGCTGGCGTTGATGAAGCCAGTGCGGCTAATGCGCGCGATGAACAGCGACAAACGGGAACTCCCTTCTTTCTGGCTCTTGTCGGCCAGGAATTGATGGCCCGGGAGTCGGCATTGGATCTGATGCGGCAATACGGTCAAAAGCTATTCTCGCAGCTTTGGCCGGCGCCCCGGGTATGGATCATGTTTGAAAAGAATTCGGATCTGTTAGCGAACGCTGCAGATTTACCCAGTGAACCGGATGTCCGCGACTGGGCCTTGGAAACGTTGCGCCTTGTTGAAAATATCGAAGAGACAGCTCATTTCGACCCGGCCTCAATTCCGGCTTATACAAAAGACGGCTTCGAGCGTGTCCAAAAGCTGAAGTTAACTCCAGATGAGGCGCAATTTGCGTCTCAATTCAATGGGAGTCGCTCCGTGCAACAAATTGCGAAGAACTTGCGACTCGATTTGAAATCTGCGGGACAGATGCTCTTCCGGTTTGTTGCACTTGAAATAGTGGAATGCTGGCCAGCCAGCACGGCGGTAAAACCAGAACAGCAAGGCATTTTCCAGCGGTTTGGCCGAAAGGCCCGACGCGACCATTAGTACTCACTAACGCGTCCCACGGCTGTGACCCATGAAGAGAAATGTCTTGGTCGTCGACGTCGGCGGCACACATGTGAAATTGCTGCGATCATCTCATGATGAGCGCGAATTTCCTTCTGGCTCCCGGCTCAAACCGCAACAACTAATCGCAAAACTCAAGGAAACGGTTCGCGACTGGGAATTTGACCGCGCGTCAATCGGGTTTCCTGCGCCCGTGCAGAGAGGACGAATCACAAAAAACCCGAAGCATTTGGGCAACGGATGGATTGGTTTCAATTTTGCCAGGGCGTTGGGTATTCCTGTGCGACTTGTCAATGATGCTGCCATGCAGGCGCTGGGCAGTTATCGAGGTGGACGAATGCTGTTTCTAGGACTTGGAACCGGACTCGGATCCGCATTGGTCTGGGGTCGAACTCTGATGCCCTTGGAATTGGGTGATCTGCCGTATCGCGAAAAACACATCATCGAAAATTATCTTGGCATTCCAGGGCTGACGCTCTTGGGCGAAAAAAAATGGAAGCGAGAAGTAGCTTACGCCGTCACGCAATTAAGAAAATCCTTTGTTGCCGATTACGTCGTTCTTGGTGGCGGTCTTGTACATCGTTTTAGTCGTCTGCCGCAAGGAACAGACCGAGGCCAAAATGAGAATGCTTTCCTGGGTGGCGTGCGTTTATGGGAGACCAGAAACCGTTCGCGCGAACTGAAGTGGCTTGTCCTGTGACACGGAACTCCGACATCGCGTGTCTGTGTGTCTCTCGTTAGTGCCAGGGAGGGGACTCGAACCCCTAAGGATTGCTCCACCAGATCCTAAGTCTGGCGCGTCTGCCAATTTCGCCACCCTGGCAAGAATCTTATATCATTGGTTTACGACATTTTCCCTCCTGACGATGTGAAAAACCAAAGTTGGCGGTTCTTCCGTATCGACATCATCCGAAGTACAAATTTGTCCTCGATCTTCGCGCATTCGGCAAGGGGCGCAAGCTCCTCAAAACGCGAACTGACGCCGACGGTGAATGCCTTCGGCAGAAAACGCTGTTAGAGCGGCACAGCCGAGAGGCGATTGGATTGTCGCAGCGTGTGATGTCCCGAGATGATCGCAGCGCGGGACCAACTTGCGGAATATGGCAAAACCCTCGGCGACGCAGTCGCGTTTTACGTTAATCACCTAGAGCGCGTACGCCGTTGCAAAATCACAGTGGCAGAACTCGCGAATGAGGTAGTGGAAGCCAAACGCAAAGATGGCCGAGCATCCAGGTATATCGACGATCTACGGTTGAAATTTAAAACGTTTCGGTCAGGATTTTGGCAGTGAGCCAATTGCGGGAATTACGGTAGAAAAACTAATTTCCAGTGCGCGAAAACAACTTAACATCCCCATCCTGCTTGATGGAATCGTCCGGTAGCCGTCCAGCTTTAATTCACATTGCCAGAATTTGCCTTGCGGAATCCGATGCACTTTTAGGCACTCCATGGGTCGGATAAACCGCAACGGTGCTCGCGTTCTTCTCATCCACCTTAATTACGAATTCCAAGCGAAATTCACGCGCCGATGTTTGTAACAGCGAGGGAAACACCGGCATAGCAAAACCGCTTTCCTTGTCAGGATCGATTTCACAGTGTTATGGAACTGAAAACCTTGCGGGACTTATACATTCACGAATTGAAAGACCTTTACAGTGCTGAACAACAGCTAATCAAAGCCTTGCCGAAGATGAGAAAAGCAGCGCGCAATCGCAGCCTGGCGACCGCGTTCAACCAGCACCTGAATCAGACCAAGCACCAGGCGGAACGCTTGGAACAAATACTCAAACGACACGATGAATCGACACGAGGACCTAAATGCGAAGGGATGGAGGGATTAATCAACGAAGGGGATAAAATGGCTTGGGAAGGTGCTCAAAATGACGTTCGTGATGCTGGCCTGATCGCCTCCGCCCAGCGAGTGGAGCATTATGAGATCGCGGGATACGGCTGTGCCCGGACCTATGCCCAGCTGTTAGGCGATCGCCAGG
>JBKPMH010000189.1:0-7292 GCA_046732035.1 Verrucomicrobiota bacterium | reverse complement strand
GGAGACCGGTTCCAAACGTAAACGGGAAATCCTTTCCGCCGAAGCTCCCCAGCTATGCCGCGGCCGATAATCCCAAGGCCAATCACACCGATTTTCTTACGCGTTCCGTGGGACATAGGCTTGAGGCGCCATCAAAGCGGTCGCTACTGATCAAACTGCCGGGAAAAATGGCATCAGGCAATGCAGAAATTGGGAATTCGTGGTGCGTTAACTTACACCGTTAAGCCGTAGTTCGGTTTCTTGTCATCCTGAGTGAAGCGAAGAATCTCTGGCTATTTCTGCAGTCGCCAGAACCGGTAGTCATGTTTCGCTCAGCTCAACACCACAAGGCGAAAATTCTTCAATTCAACGGTTCAACGTTTTAACGAATTTCAGACAGGTAATACAATGCCACCGACCCGACGATCTGCAGACTCTGGGCGCTAATTTTATCAATCGTATCCCCGCCGGTGTGCCACCAGGGATAATCGAAATCAATCACGTCGATTGTGGGAATGCCGACAGCATTTAGAGGTGAATGATCGTCGATCATCTCGCGGTCGAGGTAGGTAAAATAACTTCGCAACTTCAGCGTCTCGGCTGCTCCAAAAATATCTTGTGCCATTTCAGAAGGCGAATCTGCCGGGAAGGTGATGTCGAGAGACCGGTCCCCAACCATGTCGAACACGATGCCCCCACGGAATTGCTTTGTGCTTCCAAGGTTTTTGGCGAAATGGCGACTTCCGTACAATCCATCCGTCTCTGAAAACTGATCGTACGCTTCTTCGCCATCGAAAAATACCAACTCGATCTTTGCAGCAAGTTGCGGATGCTGTCCGATCACTCGCGCCAATTCTAAAAGGAGGCCAGTGCTCGAACCCCCATCGTTGGCTCCAACAAAATTGATCGCGTCGAATGTTTTGGTGTCGTAATGCGAGCACAACAAAAACAAACCCGCCGCGTTCTCCTGGCCGCGAAAGCGGGCGATTAAGTTGACGAATTGCACTTTGCCGCGCGGCGTGTTGTCGGTGAACGCCTGTCGGGTTATCTGCCAGCCAGAGTTGCGAAGCTGCTCCTCGATGTATCGCCTGGATTTCTCGATTGCCTCGGATCCGGATGGCCGTGGACCGAAATCGACCAGTCGTTGAACATGAGCCAGGGCCTTCTCACCGGAAAATTGTTCCCAGGTTTTCGCTTGCGCTGCAGGTAACGTCTCCGCCAAAACCATCGGACTGCAGAGAAGTAACAGTGACCGGATGAAGCAGCGGAGCGATGCAGGAGCGAACCAGCGGACTAGCAGATTGTTCACGCAAGACTCAAGCAACTCCGTCATGCTTTTGACTCTCGTTTCTGCTTGCTGTGCTACTCGGGCTCAGACAGTCCCAGAACAGTCAAAATCCGTTGAAGATCGTCGTTCCCGTAGTATTCGATTTCAATCCGGCCCCGCTTGTCTCCATGGTGTATGGTGACGTGCGTTGCGAGGTGTTCCTGCAGACGGTTCTGAATCTCTTCCACAGCCGTTGCCGTAACGCCCGACGCAGTGTCGCCGCGTCGAGACTTGCGTCCCGGACGTGCCGTCCCAACGAGACGAGCAACCAGGCGTTCTGTCCCCCGAACAGTGGCATTACGACGTAACACGGTTTCTGCAGCCAGAAGCTGCTCCTCAGGCGACTTCAACGACAAGAGCACCTTTGCATGCCCCACACTAAGCAAATTCTGAGCGAGCCAGACTTGCACCTGAGCGTGAAGATCCAAAAGTCGCAACGCGTTGGCCACCGCTGCGCGGCTTCGTCCTACTTTCAGCGCAATATCTTCCTGACGCATTTCAAACTCGTTAGCTAACCTTGCATAGCCTTGGGCCTCTTCGATTGGATTCAGGTCAGCGCGTTGCAGGTTTTCGATCAACGATAATTCAAGGACTTCCAAATCATTTGCGGTTCGAACAATGGCGGGAATCTCGGTTAGCCCGACTTCCTGCGCCGCGCGCCAGCGACGTTCGCCAGCAATTAATTCGAATCGAGCGCCTGCTTCGCGAACGATGAGCGGTTGAATGATACCGTGTTGCCGAATCGAATCGATGAGTTCTTGGAGCGCTTCACGGGCGAAAGTGTTACGCGGCTGGAGTGGGCTTGGGACAATTTTGTGCAGACTGATCTGATGTACTCTGTCGCCCGACTCACTAGTTTCTGTGCGTTTAGCGGGCGACGGAGTACCAATCAATGCGCCAAGCCCCTTCCCGAGACCAGACCGTGCCATGCGGCGAGGCTACGGGAACAGCGTGATCAACGCAAACGGCATCTGCGATGCGCGGGCTGCATTTGAGTTTTGGCTGGCGCAAGTTCCGCGGCGTCGATCAACGTGCTCTCCCATCCGACCCGGTGAGCCTGGGGTCGCAGGAGATCGCCTCTCCATTCGAGGGTAACCGCGCCGTTCCAAAAAGTTTAAAAAAAATGTATTGACACCCAAAACGAAAATTTGGTATCACGCGCCCCTGGCTCCGAAACAGACGAAGGACTTTACCCGGTAGGTTTTTTTATCTGTCACGAGCCTAATAAATCACAAAACAAACGAAACACCGGGAGAGAAAGAACACAACAATCCATGTATCCACTCAATCAACTCAAATCCTTAGTTTCATGCGGACGAGATCCGGCTCGCTCGCTGCCGTTTCGGCGCGGGTTCCTTCTCATCCCGCTAATTCTGGCAGCGTTTGCGCTTGCCCCGGTGCAGGCAGCCGTAAACACACCAGATCCGGGTAGTGTTTCGCCAACTAACACCGCGGATGGCTCCAGTGCGCTTCCAGGAGCGACCGGTTTTTATAACTCAGCGTTTGGTTTCCTGGCGCTCCTTAGTAACGGTGCTTCTAGCTTCAACACGGGTTGCGGAGCCGGGGCGCTCCTGCTCAACACCGCAATTGAACAGACTGCCGTTGGCGCGGGCGCGCTTCTAAGCAATAGCAGCGGCGCGAACAACTCGGCTGTTGGCGCATTCGCGCTGTTTAGCAACTCGACAGGCGAGTTCAACAATTCTGTGGGCGCAAATTCGCTCCTCTTCAACACGGACGGCGACAGTAACAATGCCCTTGGCGAGAGCGCTCTTTTCAACAATATCATCGGCTCGGCCAACACAGCCATTGGTGATGTCGCGCTCTCGAGCAACGACTCCACCGGAGCCGGTCTTGGTAACGCCAACACGGCAGTAGGTGCTGGTGCGCTCTTCAGCAACGTTGATGGCGATTCAAATAACGCCGTCGGGTTCAACGCGCTGGGTGCCAATTCCGATGGCTTGTTCAACAATGCTGTCGGTTTTGACGCAATGGCTGACAATGTTAGCGGCGCTGGAAACGTAGCAGTTGGTGACTCCGCCGGCGCTGGTGTCGAAGGCGATTTCAACATCTATATCGGCGCGTTTGCCGGTCCGGCTCCTTCACCGGCGCCGGTTGCCGAAAGCGAAACGATTCGCATTGGTGACGTGTTCAACGTAGCCTGCTTTATCGGTGGTATTTCAGGCGTGGCAGTCTCCGGCGACCCGGTTGTCGTAGATGCGAACGGCCAGCTTGGTGTTGCCCCGACCGGATCGCCCCTCTCCGCAAACGAGTTGCTGAAACAGAAGAACCTCGTGCAGGAACTGAAGGCCACAACCGAAAGACAAGCGGCAGTAATCGCTCTGCAGGAAGGGCAAATTAAAGCATTGACCGCTGGTCTGAAGCAGCAGGCCGAGCAAATCCAGAAAGTGAGCGCTCAGCTTGAGATGGTCAGGCCGACGCCTCGCGTAGTGGAGAATCGATAAGACTATTTAGCGGACATTTGTAGGAAGTTTTCAAACAGCCCCGAAGCAATTCGGGGCTGTTTTGTTTTTATTTAGCTACCCTCTTCGTGGATTTACGGGCAGGCGAGGCGCTTGCCCCGCAATGCGTCGTTTGTACTGTAGCATGGCGAAACCGAAACAACTGAGCATCAAAGCCAATGAAAACGCGGGGCGCTCACGCATTTACTTTGGGCCATTCTCCAGATCCCGATGACGCCTTTATGTTTTATGCAATGGCCGAAAACAAGATCGACCTGCGCGGCTACCGATTCGAGCATCAACTGGAAGACATTCAGACGTTGAACGAGCGCGCTTTTCGAGGCGAATTACACATTTCGGCAATTTCGATCCATGCTTATGCGGATGTAACAAGCAAATATGCGCTGCTGCCTTGCGGAGCGAGCATGGGCGACGGCTACGGTCCGATGGTTATTCGAAAACGTTCGAGCGACAATGGAGCTCTCGTTAACGATTCTACAATTCGAACGCTCTTAGCAGGTAAGAAAGTTGCTGTCCCCGGCACCATGACCAGCGCATTTCTGGCATTGGAACTCTTCCTGGGGAACTTCGAATACGTTGTAGTGCCGTTCGACCAAATTTTTGACGCGGTGAGGACCGGACGAGCAGACGTTGGATTAATCATTCACGAGGGACAGCTCACCTATGAGAAAGTGGGATTTGAGAAAATTATTGATCTCGGTGAATGGTGGAAAGAGAGAACCGGATTGCCGCTGCCTCTTGGCGGAAATGTAGTGCGCAAGGATATTCCGCCGCCTGTGCGGAAAGTTCTGAGCGAAATTATTCGCGAAAGTATCGACTACGGCCTGGCGCATCGCGAGGAGGCGGTGCGGCATTCGATGCCTTATGCGCGTGACATGGACGCGAAGCTGGCGGGGAAATTCATTGGTATGTACGTGAATGAATTTACTCGCGATTATGGCGAAGTGGGTCGCCACGCCATCCGACGATTTCTAACGGAGGCCCACGATCAGGGTTTCATCGATACTCCAGTCGAATTGGAATTCGTCGGCTGATTCTCGAAAGACGCTGAGATGATGCGTTGAACTGCTAAGGCGGTGGTGCGCGACGCGAAAAGCTCTTGTGCGCAGCGCTGTTCTCCGGAAGTTTCGTCCTGTCATGGCAGCGAACCGCAAGCTCGGATGTCTCAGCATTTTCCTGTTCATCGCGCTTTGCGCCAGTTTGTTCATTAACCTTTTATTAATCGGCACAGCGTTTCAGCGCTTCGGCGGAATTCGCGAACCCGAGCCGATACCGCGGTTTCGTGAAATCCTGATTCAACGGGGGGCACGCACGGCCACGGACAAGATCGCCGTCATCACCATGCGTGGACTGATAAGTTCGTCGCTTCCGGGAAATGTAAGCGATTCAATGGTTGACGACATGCGCGCGGCGCTGCAACAAGCACGCGATGACAGCCGCGTGAAAGCAATCGTGTTGGAAATCGATTCACCGGGTGGGGAAGTGACCGCTTCCGACGCGATCTACAATGCACTGATCAAATTGCGCGCCCGAAAACCGGTCGTCGTCTACATGGACTCGTTGGCCGCATCCGGCGGTTACTACGTTTCCTGCGGCGGCAAGTTTTTGATGGCCAGCGAAACAACGATCACGGGCAGCATCGGCGTCATTATCCAAACGCTGAATTACGAGCAGCTTTTCAACAAGGTCGGACTCGCCTCCGTCGTTTTCAAAAGCGGCAAGTTCAAAGACATGTTGAATGGAGCGCGACCCATCACTCCGGAAGAACGCGAACTGGTGCAGAGCTTTATCATGAAAACGTACGACAAATTTCTTGGGATTGTCGCGAAGGAAAGGAATCTTCCAGCCGATCTTTTGCGCAACACCATCGCGGACGGCCGGATCTTGTCTGGGAAAGATGCTTACGAGCATAAACTCATTGATGGCCTTGGTGAGTTGGACGACGCATTCGGCAAAGCGAAGGAGCTCGGAAATGCGCCGGACGCCAAAATCGTGAAATATGGTCCGCCATTTAGTCTCAGTCGCTTTTTACGGATATTTGGCGAGAGCGACTCAAAAATTGAACTCACACTTCCAAAGCAACTTGTTCCGCAACTTGAAAGTGGGCGCGCGTATTTTCTGCCCAGTTATTACGCGCCGTGAGCTTCGACAGGTATGATGAAATCCCTCCTTTTTCTCGGTCTCAGTCGTGCTGCCACTCCTGCTCCACGGCCTGGCAAGAGCATGAGCACGAGCATACGTAAGGCAGCAGTCTCCGGGGGCTTTTCAAGAGTCCGGTAGACAAAGGACGCATGCGATCCGGCAGCCTCCTCGCGGCATCGGAAGGTGTTCCCAGCTCGGTATTAGGCTTGCTCTTCTCACTTTTTTACCTTCTTGCCAGCCTCTATGTTTATATTTCGCTGATCTACCAGATCCGGGCCCGAACACCGGACGTTTTCGATGGCGACGCGGTCACAACGCGAAGGTTTGGATTGCCGGAAGCGATACTGGCTTCGCTTTTGATTCTCTTCCTGTTTGTGACCATTGGCGCCTCGGTTTCGCAACCTTCGATTCAGTTCAGCGCGCATAATCTTGTCGCAAATTTTCTACTCACTGGTTGCGTCGTCCTGGTAATTATCACTTTCCTCCAGTTCCGCGGGTTTGATGTGGGTTCGTTAGGCGGTTTTTTTAGATTAAGTTTTGTGAGGACCCTCACCACTGGAGCGGTTCTGTTGTTTTTTGCTTATCCATTGATCCTGTTATCTGACGCGATGACTCAGCGGCTTTTCGGGGGCGGCTCCAGCAAACAAAATATTGTCGAGTTTTTTAGCGGATCCCGGACGATTCAACAGCGAATGATGATCATTGTGTTTGCGGTAGCCATTGCGCCCGTATTTGAGGAGTTTGTTTTTCGATTTTTTATTTACGGTGTACTCAAGCGCTATTTCGGCCGGCTTCTGGGCGTCACATTTAGCGCGCTACTATTTGCCGCAGCGCACGCGCATTTGCCCTCATTTGCGCCATTGTTCGTTCTGGGCGGGTGTTTTGCGATTGCATACGAATGGAGCGGTTCCATTCTGGTCGCCATGACAATGCATTCGCTCTTCAATTCACTTACACTTACTGCTCTGGCATTCCCGGAGATCTTTTCTCCATGACCGCATCAGCGGACGCTGGGCTGCGGTCTGCCGAAAAACCTGCTCGCGTTCCAGGGATTACGCCGCAATGAAATTGCGCGACATCGGCGAAGACCGCCTGCTCCAAGACCTTGTGTCTCGTGTCTCGCTCGGAAAAGAAGTGATCAATGGTCCGGGGGGTGATTGCGCCGTCATGGAGGCGCTCGATGCTCGACGCCTCCTTGTATTCAAGACCGATTGTGTTGTCGGACGCACGCATTTTTTTTCGACGGCAGACGCGCTCGAGGTCGGCTGGAAGGCCATGATGCGTCCGCTCAGCGACTTTGCTGCAACCTCGGCCGTACCTCGATTTGCACTCATCACCCTGATTGTCCCCGGACAAACCAGGGT
>JBKPMH010000188.1:0-16746 GCA_046732035.1 Verrucomicrobiota bacterium | reverse complement strand
AGTTTATACCGCGCACTGGGATCATCTCGGTAAACACCCCGATTTAACGGGCGACCAGATTTTCAATGGTGCAGTCGATAACGCATCCGGCTGCGCAGCCGTCATGCAGCTGGCGGCTGCGTTCACCAAATTAAACCCCTCACCGAAACGAAGCCTGCTGTTCATGTGCACAACGGCCGAAGAAGCTGGTTTATTGGGAGCTAAATGGTACGCCGAGCATCCGCTGTATCCTCTCGAGAAAACGCTCGCCGACATCAACATCGACAGCATGAACGTGTGGGGGAAAGCGCACGATATCGAGGATGTGAGTTTCGGTTCATCCACGCTCAACGACATGCTGGCTACCGCAGCGAAACGCCAGGACCGCACCGCAATTGCAAACAGCCGGCCTGAGAAAGGGCACATCTATCGTGCGGATAATTTCGAATTCTCGAAAGCCGGTGTACCGTCGCTTTACATCGGTAAAGGGGAACATCTCCTTTCCCGGCCGGAAAACGCGCCGCTCGTCGCGGACGAATACGACGCAAAGGATTACCATCAGGTGACCGATGAAATTCACCCCAACTGGGACCTCTCCGGAGCGGTGCAGGATGTTCAGCTTTTATTCGAAGTCGGCTACGAGGTTGCCAATGGTGACAAGTTTCCCGAGTGGAAGTCCGACAGCGAGTTTAAGGCAAAGCGAGATTCAATGTTAAAGAAGTGATCACACCGAGAAGTGAGTTGCATTGCAACGCATCCGATGGTTGAATCTCAACTCGCTAATTTGAAACACTGAATGGGCTCTCTCAAGAAAAGACGGAAAGCGAAAATTGCGAAGCATAAACGCCGTAAACGCATGAAGGCGCATCGGCACAAGAAACGCCTGCGTTACAAGGCATAGCACGGTTAATACAAGAGTTGGGAACGCCCGACTGTTAGCGCGAACGTTGCTCTGACCTAAACAAGAGCTGTTTGCCCCGCCTCAGGCCTAGAGCTTTAACCGGTGGTTTGCGGAGGTTAGGCCGCAGACTAACATTAGACCCGTGAGGCAACAGAAGAATAACCGGCGTATTTTGCCGCGCTGTTGTCTTTTTCTAGGGCTGGTGTTTCTGGCGACGACGAGCGCGGCTGACAATCGAACAGCGAAAACCTCCGCGCCAAGAGCTCGGCCTTCATCGGCGACAATTAAAAAGGCAGCTCGCCAGGATGATTCACTTAGCTCTAAACCGGCTGGTGATCTGGCATTACGTCCGGAAGGCGCGCACAAGGCGGATGCGCTCACTCATTTTGTCGAAGGAATGTCGCTCGAAGAAAATGGCGAGACAGATCGCGCGCTGGAAGCCTATCGCAAAGTGCTGAACGTCGATCCCGGCCAGTCGCAACTGGCTTCGCGCGTTGCTGGCTTATTGATAGATCAGGAGGATTTTCCACAAGCGATTGATGTGCTAAAAGATGCGATCAAGGCAAATCCGAAGGATGCCGATCCTTATCAGCAGCTCGCGTTCATTTACGCAAAGTACCTGAAAAAAACCGATCAAGCTATCGACTACGCCAATCGGGCCATCACCCTCAACCCCGCTGATATCGAAGGTTACCAACGGCTGGCGGAAATCGAGGTAGCAGCCGGACAAGAGAAGAAAGCCATCGAAGTTTTGGATCGTGCCACCAACGTTCGCAGCGAGGACGCTAACTTTTGGATGCGGCTCGGAAAGCTCTATGTAGCGCTGCTTTTTAAATCCGATTCCCAGCCGAAACCAGACGAGCTAAAACGGACCAACGAAATTTTCAAGAGAGCAGCCGAACACGCGGGAGATGACCCCGCGATCCTGAAGGATGTCGCCGATTATTACGCGGCTTCACAGCAATTGAAAGATGCAATTCCCCTTTATCTGCGCGTTCTCGAGCTGCAACCGGATGATGCAAATGCTCGAGAGAAACTGGCCACCGGCTTTATCCTGACCAATCAGCGGGGCAAAGCAGTTGAAATGCTTGAACAAATCATCAAAGAGCATCCCGACAAGTATCAACCTTACGACTTGTTGGCGCAGGTGCTCGACGATGAAGCCAGGTCTCTCCAACGAGGAAAGAAAATCGACGAAGCGAAAGCGGCCTTCGCGAAAGCGGCTGCAAATTATGAGCAAAGCCTGCTGATTAATCCGAATCATGTCGGTACCTATTTGCACTTGGCGGAACTGTATCTTGGACCTTTGAAAACCGCAGATCGTGCAGTCAGGTTACTAACAGAAGCTCGGCGGCGGTTCCTGGGTGCACCGGAGATCGTTTACTACCTGGCCGTGGCTCAAAGCGAAGCCAAACAAACTCAGCAGGCGGTGGCCACGTTCGAGGAGGCATTGCATGAAGCCCAACTCGAGCAGGACAACGATATTCCCAACGCCAAATTTTATTTCAACTATGGCGCGACGGCAGAGCAGGCTGGGCTGTACGAGAAGGCGGCTGATCTTCTTCGCAAATCGATCGCGCTGGATCCGGCGAATTCGGCAGAGGCCTGCAATTACCTGGGTTATATGTGGGCCGATCACAACATGAACCTGGATGAGGCCGAGGGCATGATTAAGCGCGCGCTGGAGATGGAACCAAACAACGCGTCTTACCTCGATAGTCTGGGTTGGGTAGAGTTCCGGAAGGGCAAGTTCGACCAGGCACTAAACAATCTGCTCACTGCGGCAAAAACTGCTGACCACGAAGACCCAGTGATCTTCGAGCACATTGGTGACGCCTACTTCAAATTGAATCGAATTCCTGAAGCGCTGGCATCCTGGCAAAAAGCCCTAACACTCGATCCCACTAACAAGAATTTGGCTAACAAGATTGAAAGAACCAAGGCCCCGCTCGGTAGCGGGAACCCCGGAAAGGCGAATCCAACCCGGTAGCTGCAGAATTCGGCAATGGACATGAGCGATTACCCCACAGCGTGGCAGCGCAAGATGATGTGGGCGGCGCTTACGGCTTTGTGCGTGGTCCTTCTTGTGCTGATCATTGGGACGGTGATTTGGGCCGGCGCCAACATCATCAGTTTTCTTCAGCCAATCTTGATCCCGGTAGCGATCGCTGCAATTCTGACTTATCTGCTGGACCCGCTGGTGACGAAAATGTCTCGCGGATCGCTCAGTCGTACCAAGGCGGTGGCCTTGCTTTTCGCCATCGCCTTTTTCTCCCTCGGCGGTTTAGCCGCGTGGCTTGTTCCAACCATTTCGATACAAAGCGCGAATTTCGCAAAACAGGTACCTGCTTACACAGAACGAGCACGCGATTATGTTGTAGATCTGATCTATCGATTCGACCAGACGTTCGGGTTTCTGGGCGGTGGACGCTCAAAGTCCGCGTCGACTAGCCTAACAAACTGGCTCATTGGACCGGGTCCATCTGCTTCTCCTCGTCCGCAAGCGACGGCTTTTCCGGCTCCGAAGGCGTCGCCGGCTCCGGCTGCGGAAAGCATCGCGCCGAGTCAGCCAAGACTGACTAGTGCCGAACGCCAGCGAATTCAGGCATACGTGGAGAAACAAATCCCTAACTTGCAGCAGGCGTTTCCAACACTGATGGAAAAGTTCTGGGACATTCTTAAGACAAGCATCGGTGGATTTCTTGGCGTCACAGGTTTCTTGCTCAGCTTGATCCTGGTGCCCATTTATTTGTTTTTTCTGCTGAATGAGAAACCCCGCATCGAGCAGCACTGGAAGGAATATCTGCCTCTGCGGGCATCGCCTCTTCGAGACGAAGTGGCCGAAGTATTATCGCAGATCAATTCGTACGTAACCGCGTACTTTCGGGGTCAACTCCTGGTATGCCTCGTCGATGGAATTCTCATCGGTACGGCCCTGATGATTTTCGGTCTCAATTTTGCACCGGTAATTGGAGCAATGGTCGTTGTGCTGACGATGATTCCCTATATTGGGATCATCATCTGCTGGGTGCCGGCCGTCCTGATTGCGGCATTCCAATGGGGCGATTGGACGCATCCACTCATTGTGACCGGCATTTTCATCGCCATTCAAAACCTGGAAGGCATCTTCTATGCTCCACGAATTGTGGGGAACTATGTTGGATTGCATCCAATGACGGTGATCGTATCGATCTTTGTCTGGGGTTTGATCATTGGCGGCGTCATCGGTCCCCTTCTCGCCGTTCCACTGACTGCAACGGTAAAGGTGCTGCTGGGGCGATATGTTTGGGGGCGACGGTTGAGAGAAAAGATCGAGGACTCGGTAAAATCAATCTCTGTAGTTGAAGAACCAGAGGTCGCCACTCGCTCTTAGCGTCGGCGATTGTGGATCTGATGGAAAAAAAGCAGGGGATCGTCCCGCGGCCTCTTGGAAACGACATGAAAATTGCGGAAAGAACCGAAGAGGCCGGATATCGAAGAGTTCGCGAAAAGCTGTCTGGTCTGGAGACTATCATTCAGCGACAGGTCTGGCCAGTTCGCCTCGCCCTTATAGCCGTCGGGTTGGCAGTTGTGATACTGCTTGGCACGCTTTGTTTCAGGTATATCTCCAAACTGTATGCGGACTGGCACCAAACCCGCTTGTTACAGCAAGCCGATTCCATGTTGCAGCAGGGGAAATTTACTGAAGCAACACAGACCGCGCGGGAATTCCTGACAACCCATCCTGATTCACTGCCAGCCCTCTATGTGCTGGCGGAAGCAGCAGAGAAGCAAAATCTGGAGGCGGCTCTATCGTGGCGCCAACAAATCGCGCGCTTGCGCCCTCGAGATTCGGATAGTCAGCTCAGTCTTGTTTCCGCGGCGCTGCGTTTTGGAAAGCTCGATCTTGCCCGAAAAGCACTGGACCAAATTCCTGCCGACGATCGCGACAGGGCTGCCTTTCACGTTGTTGCAGGATGGTTGGCTTCCGCGGAGGGAAATTTTGCCGAACAAGAAGACCAGTTTGCCGCTGCAGTAAAACAAGAGCCCAAGAACGACCTTTACCAATTCAATCTCGCAGCGTTGCAAATCCATTCCAACGATGCGCAGAAACAGGCATACGCGCGCGAAAATCTTAAGCGGCTCAGCAAACTCGTTCCGTATCGGACCGGCGCGTTGCGCGCGTTACTCAATGATGCTGTTGATCACAATGACCTCTCGGCGGCAGACAACTACGCTCAGGAGCTTCAAATGTCGCAGGAGGTCACCTTCAGCGACTATCTTCTATGCCTAAATTTTTACCGCAAACTCGATGAGAAAAAATTCCGCCTCTTGTTAGAACGAGTAAAACCCTTTGCGGCAAAGAATTCGGCCAACCTCGCATCACTGATGGATTGGATGGTTAAAAATAGCCTCGCTACAGAAGTAGTTAAATGGATTGAAAAGCTTCCGCCAGAGAAACTGACGTCACTGCCCACAGCTGTTGCTGTGGCAAATGCATATGCGGACACAAAGAATTGGAAACGACTGACACGTTGGACTCGCAAACGAACATGGGGCGAATCCGATTACCTGCGTGTGGCGTATCAGGCGATCGCCGCACGTCAATCACGAGAAAAGTCATCGGAAGAGTTCAACGAGATTTGGCGAAACGCACAGAAACTGGCACACGGTCAGCCTGAGCGCGAAGTCATTCTGGCACGTCTGGCGTCGAAATGGAATCTGGAGAAAGAATCCGAAGAGTTGTGGTTGCATGTGGCGGAAGATCCCCCGCTAAGACGCGAAGCGCTCGACGCGCTTCGCCTGGTTTACCGCGAAGATAATGACACCGGAAAGCTGTATGACATCCTCCAGCGTTTGCATGAAAGTTCTCCCAATGAAGCGCCGATTACAGCGGATCTCGCCCGATTGGGCCTCAATCTCGATCAAAATGTCGACCGCTCACATGAGCTCGCTAAAGAGGCGCATGATCGCGCCCCGACTGAAATTAACTGCGCTGTAACCTATGCGTTTTCTCTTTATCGACTTGGGAGAAGCGCGGAAGGTCTCGCGATTATCCAAGGGTTGCCAGGCGACCAGTTAGATGACCCGCACTGCGCTGTCTATGTGGCCTTGCTGCTGGCTGATGCAAGTCAAATCGACCAAGCAAAGAATTACATCGCCATGGCGCAACATGGAGGTTATCCCGAGGAAAAAAAAGTGCTCGACGAAGCAAGGACCAAAATCTCAACTGCATCTGTTGCTTCATCGCCAGTAATTTCGCCGATTCCAGGCCAGTTGAAGCCAACGCCAGCATCGACGCCATGGCCGTAGCATCGTCAACACGCCTCATCCTCGCCGATGTTAGCAGTTACTGCACTAGAGCAGACGCTAGTTAGAATTATCGGGTCCTCCGGGGCGCTCCTCCTTCGAGATCGCCTGTGTCCAATCCGCGATATCCTTGGCGTCCATGTGCACTCGCGTTTCCAACCTCGCATCGCGAAAACCTCGCTCTTGAACATCCACCAGATATTGCTGTCGCGACAGCAACGTGCCGTTACAGATCAGTTTGCATTCGGCAGCACGCTTCTCGCTCTGCAATCGCGCAATCAAGTCATCCATAATCGCACTCGGAATTTTATCCCGCTCACCCGGATAGATGTATCCGAACAACACCAAGTGACTGAGCAACACGCGCCAGTCGGAGCCAAAGCGCCGAACCAAGTGCGGCCAATTAAGTTTATCTGCGCAACTTTGGAGCATGTGCACAATATCGGCGCCATCGAACCGTTCGCGTTCCATGATGTACGCCTTCATCCAAATCATTTCCTCGGGCGCGCAAAGCTTGACGTCAAAGCCGAGAAAATTGTCATCAGATGCGCGCTCGAACCATGAGTCGTCGACTTCGCATAATCCATTGCCAGCCCGAAAAATCAGGTCGACCCGCTCGGAGCCGCGCTCGGCTTTGGCGAGCCAATGCGGGAATGTTTTTTTCGTCTTATATCCGGCGCGTTTGAGCGCTTGGATGGCTAAGTCGACGTGTTGCGGCCGTAAATACAAATCGAAGTCTTTTGTTCGACGCGAGATGCCTGCGTAGACCTCCACAACGTAAGCGCCCCCGATCAAAAAAGGAACGCCCGCATCCTGCAACGCGGCCACAGATCTGCGATGAAGGCGCCGACCTTTGTCTTTTCGCGCAGCTCGTTCGTTTACAGTCACCACTCATCATAACGCAACCAAAGCCAATCTTGAGTGCATTGGACGACACCGCGATCGACCTGGCAAAAGCGTCCGCTGACACCAGCCGTTACGTTTCTCAATAAGAATGGCCAGGCGCTCGCTACGGATCGCTGCGACTGCGGACCTTCATTACGGCAAACATTCGCGTGGCACGTTACATGAAGCGTTCGCGGAGATGTCCAGCAATGCTGATGTTTTACTGCTCTGCGGCGACCTCACGGATTATGGACTACCAGAGGAAGCAGAGGCACTTGTAGCCGATATTCGCGCTGCTGTGAAAATTCCAATGCTCGCGGTACTGGGTAATCACGACTGCGAATCGGCTCAAGCAGAATTGATTTGCAAGGTTCTTGATGATGCGGGAATCGATCTGCTCGATGGCGAAGCAACAGAAGTTGCGGGAGTTGGCTTTGCAGGTATCGCCGGTTTCGGCGGTGGTTTCGGACGGCAAATGCTGAACGCCTGGGGCGAGCCGCTCATTAAGCAATTCGTGCAAGAATCAATCAGTCACGCAGTCCGCTTGGAACAGGCATTGGCAAAACTGCAAACTGACCAGCGAATCGTAGTGCTACATTACTCTCCAATTCGCGCCACCTTGAAAGGAGAAAACCCAGAAATTTTCCCGTTTCTTGGTTCCAGCCGACTGGAGGAACCAATAAATCGATTCCGAGTAAATGCGGTGTTTCACGGGCATGCCCACAATGGCATCCTCGAAGGAAAAACCTCGACCGGCATCCCGGTTTATAACGTCTCGGCGCCGGTCCTCCGGAAAACCGGGAAACCGTACCGTGTTATCGAGGTGTAACATCGTCTGTGCCAGACAGCGGCGTCTCGGCCATAACAGCCCATGATTCTACATCGGCCTGGGTTTGTGTTGGCGAAACGCACCGAACAGCCTTTAACGAGTCAAACGTCACTTCAGGAAAAGGCACTTCAATCGAACGCGCCAACAGGCGTCGGTCCGCCATCGACATATTTTTGTATAGTAGACTCAAGTGCGGATTGAGTTGGTAGTCGGATGAATCTTGTGTCGCTTTACGAATGCTTTGCTTAAGCCGCTGCAATTGTGCGCTCGCACCAAAGGTTACAAAAAGCGTTTTAATAAACTCAGCCGAATTACTTATCTTTAGAACTTGCAAGGCGATTCGTTTGCTATCCCGCACCGCTGTTGAAAGCACTTCACCAAGCGTGTCCGTGCAATCTGCTCCGACATGAACCGTCACGTGCGGTTCAAATTCAGGCGCGCTGTATTGTTCTGCTAGCTCGTTAACAATATTCTGGAAATAACTACGTGCTGGCTCGGTTGGAATGAGCCAATAAGCAATAACGATGCGGCGGGACACAAGCTACCGACGAGCTGTTTGGAGAAGCAGGTCATTCTCAAAGACGAAAACCACGGCAGAGGTGTGGCTGTCTTGGTTGATCATGTCTGACTATTCAAACCGGAAAATCAGACGCCTGCCTTTTCCTTCACGACATCCTTTGAATTAATATCAATCGTAATCATAAAGCCATTCGTTCCTTTAAACTCGAATGGCTTGTCTCCAGCTCGATACGCTTCGACCTCGTTCGGCATCATGAGGAAACCATCGTTTCGTGGAACACCCCAATATTTCAGGTTCTTGATCACGATCGGCTCGTCCGTCATTCCCTGAAATTTGGTCAGAGTCACCTGCCCTGCTTTTCCGTCGCTTAACTTTGCCTCAGCATGGTCCCTTGTTGCCTGCCACGTCATATTTGCGTCCTGCGCTACGGTGAACGAATTCCACTTTACCGGATAAACGTGGCCAAGGATGGTCTTAATTCCCTCGCGTTGCTCTGAAGTAACAGAAGGATCGAACGTCAGGGCCGCCCAATCCATTTGCCCCTTCGAAAAATCACCGCCCAAATCGCCGGCAACCCAGAACTTCGCGCCGTCAAGTTTGGTATTACCATAACTGCCATGGTTGACTTTGAACGCATTGTTAAATTTGCAAAAATGCTCTCCACCTTCGCCATGTGAATGCCCGGCGTGCCCGCTATGTGCGGCCGGTTGCATGTTGAAATAGCACTGACAAAACATCGGACAACTACAGGCTTCGATAATACTCGCATTCATCGACCAGTCGGCTGTCGCGGATTCGGCTGCAATTCCCAACCGCGAAGTCAGAAAAAGAAGAGAAACAATCAGACCAGCAACTCGCATATAAACCTCCTTTGTTTTGAAGTTTGTGATCCCCGTTTTAGGCCCGCGAGGCGCGTAGAGTCAAGTTAATCCCCTTCTGTAGTTTTATTTAAAATCAATCCCGATTCTTTTGCGCAGTTATTCGATTTGGCGCTATGTTTCCCGCCCAATTAGGTTCTAACGAACGAACACCTGTTATGCCGACGAATGTGTTGGGAACTGAACTGAAATGTTGTTGTCGCGATCCGCTTACCGGATTTTATCGGGACGGCTTTTGCCGCACTGGGCCTGAAGATATCGGACTTCATACGGTCTGTGTAAGGGTGACACGCGAATTTCTGGATTTTTCTGTGCTGGATGGAAATGACCTTGTCACGCCGCATCCCGAATGGGGTTTTCCGGGACTAAAACCAGGCGATAAATGGTGCGTCTGCGTGACGCGCTGGAAAAGCGCGCTGGAGCACAATCGTGCGGCCCCCGTTGATCTTGAAGCAACACATGCTTCCGCGCTCGAGTTCGTGACGCTGGAAGAACTCAAAGCATACGCGGTTTCTGAGTAGAGCGTGCGGTTGAATTCGATCACCTTTGCCGCCACGCTAATCCTAAATTGAGACTTCCGTTTAGCCTCTTCCTGGCGCTCCGGTATTTGAAACCGAAGCGTACCTTTCTCTCAATCATCACACTGATTTCGGTGCTTGGCGTGATGCTCGGCGTCACGGTGTTGATTCTCGTGATTTCTGTCATGACTGGGTTCGATAGAGAATTGCGTCAGAAAGTGATCGACTTCGATGCGCATATTCTCGTCGGCACGGAAGACGTCTTGCACGACTGGCGAGCACTCAAAACGAAGATCGATAAGACGCCCGGCGTAGTCGCAACGGCTCCCTACATTCAGGGGCCGGTGATCGTGGAATTCCAAAACCGTCGGGTCGCGCCGCTAATTCGCGGAGTTGATCCGACCGAGGAAGAGAAAGTCATACCGCTGCGGAAATTCATCAAATACGGCGACCTGAACTTGGAAGGCGATTCCACCGTGCTCGGAATCGAGCTCGCGCGTAAATTGCAAGTAAGCGTCGGTGACAAAATCACCATCTATTCGCCGGGGAACCTTGGACAGATTCTCGACGGCATCAAAAAGCTGGAGAACGCCAAGGGCGACGAGGAAAAAAACGCAATCGACCAACTCCGCGACGTAATTCTGCCAAAGGAACTGACTGTCACGGGCATTTTTGAGACCGGTCACTACCTCCACGATTCGGAGTATCTGCTCGTGCCGGTCTATGTAGGCCAGGAGCTATATGGGCTGCAGGACGGATTGCATGGAATCACCGTTCGGACGGACAATCCGTATTCCGCCGAGCGGGTAAAGCGTTCCATCGAGCAATTTCTTCAACCACCCGAATACGCTCAGACCTGGATTGACATGAACCATCAATTTTTCGAAGCGGTGCGACTCGAACGCAGTGTGATGTTTTTCCTGTTGTTCTTCATCGTCGTTGTGGCCGCCTTTGGAATCATGAGCACGCTCATCACGGTGACAGTGCAAAAGCGGCGCGAGATTGGCATCATGAAAGCTCTCGGAGCCAACATCGCGCAGGTCATCTGGGTTTTTCTCGGGCAGGGAACGGTGGTGGGTCTCTTTGGAACTCTGACAGGATTAGGACTGGGGATGACGTTGATTCGTTACCGCAACGAGTTCAGTCACTGGCTGGCAACGACGTTGCACATCGAGGTCTTTCCGCGCGAAGTCTATCAGTTTTCGGCAATCCCGGCGCAAGTTACCCCCGGGGCTGTGGCCATCATTTGCATTAGCGCATTTTTTATCTGTTCGATCGCCGCGCTGATTCCCGCGTATTTTGCCGCACGGCTAGATCCAGTGAAAGCACTGCGGTACGAGTGAGGCTGTAGAGCCGCTGGCCGCGGCGAGTGGCGGTTCTCTAATTAGCGTTGACACAAACGCCGCTACAACTGGAAAAAGAAATCCAGCACCCGGTACGCGTAATCGTATCCTTCCGGCCATTCGGTTTGACGCGGCCCGGCTACGTTAAGAGTGCAGATCTTGTTCTCGCGGACAAAATCGAAGATTAATTTTGCTGCCTCGTTCGGTGGAGTTTTTGACGCGTCGGTCAGTAAATGCGGACGGCGTTGTTCAACACAGAAGCGAACGGTTTCCTCTGTGCCGCCACTTAATGTCCCCGGATAAACGATGATGGTCCCATCGGAATCTTTGACGTTTTGCAGTGTTCGATCGGTAAAGCTGCCGTTTTCCAATTCTCTCAGTGGATAACGATCCGGAATTCTGCCGAATTCGTCGAGGCGTCCGGTTGGACACCAGCCTCCGGTCTGGATTCCATGCTTCGGTGCGACATCAAGGGCTGCACGGTCAACGCCCGTTTGCCCCCCCGAAATGATTTTCACCTGTTTTCGGCGCCTAGTCCCCAGTAGGAACGATGTCCGCGCGTTCGACCATCAAGATTACGGTTCGTTCCGGCGCCCGTGTGCGATGGCGCACACCTTTTGGGACGACGAAGCTTTGTCTGGGCGCGAGTTCGACAACCCGGTCCTCAAGATCGATCAGGAAATGTCCATCAAGCACGAAAAAGAACTCATCAATGTCCTGGTGCTCGTGCCAATGATACTCGCCCTGAATAACTGCCATCCTGACGACAGAGTCGTTCACTTTGCATAGCGTCTGGTTGTACCATTTGTCGGTGCACGCATCTGCAAGTTTCTGCACATCGATTAGTTCGAGCGGACCGTGCAAAATGTTAAGGTAGGTCTTGTACGGGAATTCTTGCGAGGATTTGGTCGGATCCATGCGTTGGAGTTTGGACAGGGACCGTGGCGCCGGCAAACGAATCTGCTTCGGACTTACAGCGCCCCATCTTGTGTCATTCCGAGCGAAGTCGAGGAATCTCTGAATTATTTTTGAATATCAGAAGGGGCGTCTAGAGATGTCTCGACTTTGCTCGACCTGACAATCAATCACTCTTCGCCGTCGAAGTAATCAGTCTCTTTTCCCTTTAGAACGACGCGATCTGCAGCCGAGCTCCTGTTGACCTTCCACTTCCCGCTATCCGGATAATAACTCGATTCACCGATAGGATTGTCTGCGATCACGTAATAAATGAAATCTTCCTCACCGCAGTTACTAAGTTGATGTGGTTCATCGGGGCCGAAAATAAACGCATCTCCTGGCCCGACTTCAGTGTTGCCATCCTTGTGACGAACTTTTCCTTCGCCAGCAATGACCAGGTACAGCTCCCATTGTGCCGAGTGCGCATGGTAGGGAAAATTTGCTTTGCCCGGCGGCACCCGATTCCACTCCAAATCAAAGGGATGTCGCTTGGATAAATCAAGCGAGCTCGCTTCGCGACCCAGTGCTTCAGAAATTCCTTTGAACGCGACGGCATATTTGCCACCGGGAGAGTGCCACGGTTCCTCTTTGATCTCGTTTAGATTTATTTTGCGCATACCGAAACGAGGTTCATTCCTCGCCGTCGAAATAATCCGTCTCCGTTCCTTTTACGACGACTTCTTCCCGAGCGTCTTTTGTTACCGCCCATTTTCCGCTGTCGGGGTAATAACAGGAATCACCGGTCGTGCCGCCGCTGCGGGGATTATCAGCAATCACGTAATAAATAAAGTCCTCGTCACCAGCGTTCCCAAGTTGATGTGCCTCTCCTGGCTGAAAAAGAAATGCGTCGCCCGGTCCAACTTCGGTTGTACCATCCTTGTCGCGTATGCTGCCTCGACCGGACACCACGAGGTAAAGCTCCGACTCAGCGGCATGCGCGTGATAAGGACAAAGAAATTTGCCTTTCGGAATCCGCACCAGCGTCAGATCGAACGGATGTCGCTTCGATAAATCGAGCGACGCCGGTTCGCGTCCCAGTGCAACAGAAATATTCTTCATGAACCGTCCAAATTTTCCTTTCGGCGACTCTCGCGACTGCTCTGGGATATCTTTTATATTCACCTTGCGCATACAGAACGATAAGCTAACGCGACAAGAGTCGTTTTCTGCTTGTGATGGACAAAATTGCTATCATAGCCCAAATCACGTTCACAAAAGACGAAGGATAAGCACGGTAAAAGATCGTGTTGGCCACCAAGAAGACGCTGCCGATGATGTTCAAGAGTTGGTAGATCGTTGAGTGCGCCTCCAATTTTGTGTAGGAAATCATCGCGTACGCCACCAGGAGAAAAGCTGCCCCCAGCCATCCAATCGCATCAAACCATATGTGATTGTTCATGCTCGGTAATAGTCATCTCATAAATGGCGCTGTCATGTTGAGCAAAGCGAAACATCTCTGTCTATTTCAGCGGCAGATCGAGCGGAATTTAATCCGAGATTCTTCGCTTCGCTCAGAATGACATCGTAAGATGCATTCTACTCTTTCCGTCCCGGATACATCATACATTCCACTTCTTCGGCAGTTTCTGCTTCAATTCCTCCACCGGCTCAAAGAGATCACCAAGCTTTTTGACCCGGGCGAGCACTTCGTTGGAGCGGAACTTCAGGAGTTCGGCTTTTTTCTTTTTCAGGCAATTTTCAACCTCAGTCCATCTTACCGGCGTTGAAACCGTTGGTTCTTCCCGCGCACGTAATGAGTAAACACAGATCGTCGTTTTGTGTTCGTCATTCTGACTCCAATCGACGAACACTTTGCCTTTGCGCATCGCCTTGGACATGTTGGAAGTCACTCGACCCTGATGTTCACGCTCGAGATACTGGGCCAGAGAGCGCGACAAGTCCTTGGTTTGATCATACGTGACGGGCGTGTTTAGAGGCACGTAGACCTGCAATCCTTTCGATCCGCTGGTTTTTGCGAAGGATTTCAATTTCATTTCGGCTAACAAATCGCGGAGCCACAGGCCCACTTCGCAACATTGCACGATGTCGGCTGGCGCACCGGGATCGAGGTCGAACACCATCATGGTCGGACGTGCGATGTTGTTCTTGCGGGACAGTGATGTATGCAGCTCAAGGTCTGCAAGGTTCGCCGCCCATACAAGCGTCGGAAGATCGTTTGCGAGACAATAATGCATGATCCGCTGGTTGCCTTCGCTCCACACCTTGGCGGTCTGCACCCACTTGGGCCGATGCGATGGACAGTTCTTTTCGTAAAAAAATTCACCGTCCACTCCATTGGGATACCGTTTCATGGTGAGCGGACGGTCTCTGAGATGAGGCAAGAGAACTGGCGCAATCCGGATGAAGTAATCGATCACCTGACCTTTCGAGAACCCGACTTTCGGGTACAGCACCTTGTCAAGGTTCGATACCTGTATCTTGCGGCCTTCTACGCCCAGTTCTGCTTTTTGAGGCATTACATTGAGATTAACTGAGATGTCTCCGATTGTCCCGCCGCTACGGTCGCCGCGCAACCATCTATGTCGCTGGCCCATCAACTCGATGGCCAGAGTTCGCTTGGATTGACAAACGCTCAGGCGAAGAACCGTTCAGGTGGAAGGATAGGCTGAGGCTTACAAATTCGCGCTACGCAATGTTCCCAGCTTTCATGGCCGCTTAGGATCTCAATTTCCACTCGCAAGAAATAAATGGGCACTTTTAAGTCTGCCTCGGCCAAACGGGGCATCCGCACTGAATCCTTTTCTGTTGTCACGATCATCTCCAAATCCCGCCGGATACAACGTTTGATAAAACTGACCAGCTCCGCTTCGGAGTAGTAATGATGGTCAATGTAACGTGTGGCCAAATCGACATGCGCGCCGAGCCTGGTCAAAGCGGCTTCGAAGCTTTCCGGCGCGGCAATGGCGCTGATCGAGCCGATGAAAGCATCGCGTAAGCGTTCCAATGGCACTGTTTCGCCGGTGAAAACATTTTTCAGATAAAGCGGTTTATGCGCGCATTCAATAATCTCAGCGGTGCGATTATAGCGGCGAATCCGCTTCACAAGCGCGTCATTTGAATCGCCGGTGCTTTTTGTGATGAAGATGTAGCTGGCGCGGCGCAGATTTCGTGGCGCCTCACGCAGGGTGCCTCGAGGAAGAAGGAATTCATTACCAAAAGGCGCTTGCCGATCGACAAGAACGATGTCCAGGCGATGTTTAAGATGGAGATACTGCAAGCCATCATCCAGCAACAGCGTATCAACCTTCCATTTTTCGATCGCGTGCAGTCCGCTTTTGACGCGGTCTTTGTCCACCAGGACGATCACGTTCTTCAAGTTATGTGCCAGCATGTACGGCTCATCACCGGCAGTACGCGAATCCAGAAGCAACGATGTACCATCGGACACAATCCGCGGAGGATCGGGTTCTCTCTTGTAAAGGCGATTCATCAAGCTTCGTTTGCGCGGAACGCTTTTGTACCCGCGACTCAGAATTGCCACTCTACGGCCGCCGGTTTGCAACGCCCGTGCAATCTTTTCGACGATTGGCGTCTTGCCCGTGCCACCGACAGTCAGGTTGCCAACGCTGATCACCAGAACTCCAAGGGCGCGTTCACGAAAAATCCTTTTCCGATAGAAATAAAGCCGGAGTTGCACGAGCCGATCGTAGGCAAAGGAAAGCGCATAGAGGATGCCGCGTAACAGTGAAGCTCGAACGCCGTGACGGCGTTCGAGCACAACGTCGATTCCAAACTGCTCCAGGTTTTCAAGACGCCGGCCCATCGTTCTCAGTGGCGGGTTTTCGGTGATCGGATAACATGCGCGCCGCGATTATCAGCCCGTGTGACGATTGCATGAGACGACGAAGGCCGGATCGCGCGTTTCATCGCGGCGGCAATCCGATCCGGATGTTGCAATGTAATGGCGCAGATTGTCGAGCCGCTTCCACTGAGAAAGGCGCCAAGCGCGCCCGCTTTTTCAGCCGCCGAAATAACGTCAGGAAGAAAAGGCACCAGTTTTGCGCGAAATGGTTGATGTATGAAATCGACGAATGCGCCCCGCAGATTCTCATAATTTTCCGACGCAAAGGCCGCAGTGATTCCGCAGGCGTTTCCACAATTTTCAACGGCTGCGGCATGCGAAACTTTGGATGGCAGGAGTTTGCGCGCCACGGAAGTCGGGACTTGGAGTGCCGGCACAAGTAGAACGAAATGTAACCGTGGCGAGACTTCAAAGCGCTGAAGGCCAGGAGCGGTGCGTGTGAGCCGGTCGGCGCTGAGGGCCGAGCCTGGTACTACTGTAAAACCGCCGAAGCTTGCGGGAGCAGCATTATCGGGGTGACATTCCAATTCGGCGGTTAGTCTGAACAACGTCAATCGATCAAGCGGAGCGCCGCTGAGCTGATTGAGGCCGTGCAAGATGCCAAGACGAACCGTCGCACTGCTGCCCAAGCCTCTCGACCGCGGAATTTTTTCCACGATCGAAACGGAGAATGGAAATATCCGGCCACGGACCTGTTTAAAAAATCGTCGGCCGGCGTCTGAAATGATTTCCGACTGGAGTTGTTTCGGTGAGCGCTCCTTGGTAAGTGTAACGGTGTTGTAAATGCGCAGGGCGACACCCAGGCAATCGAAACCAGGGCCCAG
>JBKPMH010000187.1:0-3925 GCA_046732035.1 Verrucomicrobiota bacterium | reverse complement strand
CGCGAAGGTGAGCACGCGCCAGTCTGTGCGCAGGTCGAATAGCAAAGTAACGTCGCTCGGCAACCGAATGCCGCGTACAGCATTGTTTATGACAGCAGCCAGGAATACTCCTGCTGCTCCACCGCTGAGGGAAATAAGAAGGCTCTCGGTCAGTAGTTGTCTGACTAGTCGTCGTCGGCTTGCGCCGACTGCGAGTCGCACCGCAATTTCGCGTCGACGTTCTGTCGCGCGGGCTAGGAGCAAGCTGGCTAGATTTACGCATGCGAGCAAAATCACTAGCGCTCCCACCGCCGCGAGCACGCCAGTAAAAGCGAAGACGGAGTTGGCAATATCTGGAATGAACAAGCCGGGTTTGCCGAGCCGAATGCCGCGGCCAGCGTTTTCCGGATAATCCTGCGCCAGTTTGGCGGTCAGCGTCTCCAGCGCAGCCTTGGCCTGGGTGAACGATACTCCCGGCTTCAACCGGCCGACGGTGAAGAGATTATTTGAGTCGCGCCTGTCGAGCCATGTGCTTCCGGGTTCGATCGTCTTCGCCATCATTACCGGAATGAACATCTCCGGATCGTACGCGACCTCGGTGCCAATAAATCCTTTCGGCGCGACCCCGATAATAGTGAATGGGCGGCTGTTGAACTGAACCGTCTTCCCCACGACGTGCGGGTCGCCGCCGAAACGGTGTTGCCAGCAGTTGTAACTAATTACGGCAACGGGATGCGAATCAGGCGTTTGATCTTCTTCGGGCAAAAATGCCCGCCCGAGTATCGGCTTTACGCCAAGAACATCGAAGTAATTTCCGGAAACAAGATACCCCCAGACGCGCTGACTGGAGTTGTTGACTGTGAGACCGCTGACCACAACACGGTAAACAAAAAGACCGGACAATACGTCATTGCGATCGCGGTACTCTTTGTAATTCGGATACGACTGGAGCGACCATTCCGCGCCATTGTGGATCGTCCCGTAAAGCTCGACCAGCTGCGAAGGCTCCTTCACAGCGAGCGGCCGGAGCAAAGCCGTGTCGACCAGACTAAAAATCGAAGTATTCGCTCCGATACCCAGCGCCATCGAGATAATGGCGAGTGCGGCGAAGCCGGGTTGTTTCATGAGTTGGCGAAAACCGAACCGAATATCCTGCAGCAGTGTTTCCATAGGCGCGTGATGTTCTGAACGTGAGATGCAGGGCGGGCGCCCGTTGGATTCAGAAAAGTCGCGACGAGCGAATTCTGTTCATAGGAAAGAAAAGAAGAGCAGCCCAACCCTCACACGAGAGGCGAAAACGAAGTCGCAGTGGCAGCAACCATCCATGAATCACCAGTTATTCGCCCAGTATGTAAGCTCGATAAGATCAAACTGCTCGTTTTTACCGGTTCGATGAAATACGATCGCGCGATGTTAAAAACGGTCCTTATCCTACTCGCGGTTGCGACACCGGCTTTGGCCCGGGATTCGGCTCATACCTCAAGTCCCGTGGAGCGGTCGGGGTCGAAAGCTCAGACCGAAACGCAAATCTGGAACCTGGAGAAAGCGTATTGGGACTACGTAAAGACGAATGATTTGGAGAAATATCGTGCGCTCTGGCACCAGGATTTCGTCGGCTGGCCTTTCGTTAGTTCGGCGCCCGTGCGAAAAGATCACATTACCGATTGGATCACGGGCAACACGTCAAAAGGCCTGAAGCTAGATTCGTACTCAATTGAACAATTGGCCGTTCACGTGACCGGCGACATCGCCATCGATCATTACCGACTCAAAGCAAATTGGGCCAGGGGCGATACTGCCGGGGTCGGCGTCGTGCGAACAGATGCAATGCGGATTACGCACACGTGGGTTCGGCGGGACCGCACGTGGCAAATCATCGGCGGTATGTCCGCACCGGTAGACGCAAACGGCAAATAGCCGCTCGTGTGGGAGCCTCGACCAGGCAAGTCTCGAAAACTTTAATGCCACACCAATGGAAACGCCGTTGACCCCTCTGGAATTTGCGCGCCGCGCTCGCAAGCTCTATCCGGAACGCGTCGCTGTCATCGATGGCGACTCGCGTTGGACCTACGCGCAGTTCCTCGACCGATGCGATCGTTGGTCCGCGGTCTTGCAGAAACTTGGAATCAGCCCCGGTGATCGAGTCGCGTATCTCTCACCAAACACTCACGCACAGCTCGAATCGTTCTACGCAGTCCCGCAAATCGGCGCTGTGCTGGTGCCGCTAAACTATCGCCTCACGGCTGACGACTTCGTTTATCTCATCAATCATAGCGGTTCGCGCATGGTCTGCGTCGACCGGGATTACCTTGGAGCGATCGATAGCATTCGTGAACAGCTTCCGAATGTTGAACAGTTCATTGCTCTGAGCTGTAGCGTCGGATGTCCTCAGCCGAATTCTGCCTGGCTTAACTATGAAGCCATGGTCGAGGCCAGCCCGCCTGAATTTGTTCGTCCGGAAATTCACGAGACTGATCTGCTCACAATCAATTACACCAGTGGCACAACCTCGCGTCCGAAAGGCGTGATGATCACCCATCGCAACGCCTGGATGAATTGCATCGGCACGCTGCTTTATGCACGAATAACCTGTTCCGATCGTTACCTGTGGACGCTGCCGATGTTCCACGCCAACGGCTGGACTTTCGTCTGGACCGTCACAGCCGCGGGAGCGACTCACATTTGTCTTCGCAAATGCGAGCCGCGCGCCGTGTTCGAATTGATGGCCACCGAGCAGGTCACGACACTCTGCGCGGCGCCAACAGTTCTGATTTCATTGGCGAACGCGCCAAAAGATTTCCGCCGGCTCGCGCCAAAAGGTATTCACGTCATCACGGCCGGCGCGCCGCCGGCGGCCGCCACCATCCAGCGACTCGAAGAAGGATTGGGCTGGACCATCACTCATGTTTACGGACTGACTGAGACGGCGCCGTTCATCACCGTCTGCGAACCGCGCGCCGAACATGCCTCTCTCCCAATCAGCGAACGGGCCGCGATCAAAGCGCGACAGGGCGTGGAGCTAATTACATCGGGCGAGTTGCGAGTAATAGACACGCGAGGCAATGACGTGCCGCATGACGGCGTTACTCAGGGTGAAATCATTGCGCGCGGCAATGTGGTCATGGCCGGCTACTACAATGATCCCGAAGCGACCGAACGAGCATTCCACGGCGGATGGTTTCACACCGGCGACGCCGCGGTCGTGCATCCGGACGGTTACGTCGAAATTTGCGACCGCCTGAAAGATGTCATCATAAGCGGCGGCGAAAATATTTCTTCGGTGGAAGTTGAAGGCGTTCTTCTGAAACATCCGGCAGTGCAGGAAGTAGCGATTGTCGGCTTCCCCAATCAAAAATGGGGCGAAGCGCCGCATGCATTTGTTGTTCTTACCGAAGGCGCAAGTGCTGATGAACACGAGTTGCGCGAGTTTGCGAGAGCGAACCTCGCGCACTTCAAAGCGCCGCACAGCGTTACATTCGTCAATGAGCTGCCCAAAACCGCGACGGGCAAAATCCAAAAATATATTTTAAGAAAACAACGACCTGCCATCTCTCCGCAATGAGCCTTTTAACTAGATGTGACGCTGTCTATTTCCTGCCCCAACTGCAGCGGCGATCTGACCTGTCCGCACGCAAAAGCATCGAAGCTCGGAAAACCCCATTATACCAATACGCTGGGCTGCTTTTACCCCGGAGTTGTTGTACCGATTAGCCTTGTCTTTGCCATTCCCGGTTGTCATCCTGCGGGCGAAGCAGCAAACCAAAGGAGGTCACTATGATCGGCCGTGTTCTTGCATTTCTCTACGGTATCGTCGCTTACTTGATTTTTCTCGTCGCGTTCCTTTATGCAATCGCATTTGTCGGAAACATCGGGCTCGTTCCAAAGACGATTGATTCAGGCGCAGCGGGTCCATTTCTAAAAGCGCTCATCGTCGATGCAATCCTGC
>JBKPMH010000186.1:0-10211 GCA_046732035.1 Verrucomicrobiota bacterium | reverse complement strand
GGTGGCGTTTCTCAATCGCAATACACCGATATGATGTGGGACGGTCTGGAGCGATTCACCAGCACATGGTTTGAGAATTTGCTGTTGCAGCAATGGATTCCTGCGATGCCAGACGTGAAAGCGCATCTCGAAAAAGGCTGCGACGTCGCTGACGTAGGATGTGGAAGAGGCCGCGGCCTGATCAAACTTGCAGAAGCATTCCCGCGTTCGCGTTACGTGGGCTACGATAATTTCGGTCCAACCGTTGCTCGCGCCACCGCGAATGCGCGCGCAGCGGGCGTATCCGACCGGGTGCGTTTCGAAGAACGCGATGTGTCCGAAGGGTTGCCGGCGCAGTTTGACGTGATCACAACGTTCGACGTTGTGCATGATGCAGTCGATCCGCTTCAGCTGTTGCAATCGATCCGAAAAGCACTTCGGCCGGGCGGCATCTACGTTTGTCTCGATATCAATTGTTCAGACAAGCTCGAGGAGAACACCAACCCGCTCGGCGCGATGTTTCACGGGGTTAGTGTTTTCTACTGCATGACCACCTCACTGGCGAACCATGGCGCAGGACTGGGGACGCTCGGTTTTCATGAAGCGAAAGTTCGCGAGCTTTGCGAGAAGGCCGGGTTCAGCAGTGTGCGGCGCGTGCCGCTGGAAAATCCTTTCAACAATCTATACGAAGCGAAACCCTAACGTGTAAATTTTTAAACGAACGGCAGTCTGAGAAGACGATGAAAGCGAAATCAGCCCTCGCCTTTCTTTTTCTGATCTTGATTTGGGTGTGTGCCGCCGGTATCGAATACGACCTGGCCATGCGCTTCCGAATCCTGTTTAGCGTAGCAAGCGGTGTCGCTTTAGTTGTGCTTTTGGGCGGGCTGGTCCGCGCGCCCGAAGGTTATGAAGACGAGAATGGATTTCATGTCGGCGCGCCTGCGGGTCTCAAGCTGCGGTAACATTCCCCTTTTCGTCGCTAATACTCGTTAGTCCGAAAAGATCAGCGATTGGGCGGTTGCAAGTCGGCCTTGGCGCCATCTGAGCCTGGGGGGCGATCGAGTCCGCGCCGTTTTAACAACGGCTCCACATAAGGATCGCGTCCCACAAAACTCTTGAACAGCCCGAGGGCGTCAGCCGATCCGCCACGTGACAGCAACATCGCGCGAAAGCGATCACCGTTCGCGCGTGTCAATCCACCGTGTTGCTTAAACCACTCCACCGTGTCGGCATCGAGTACTTCACTCCAGATATAGGAGTAATAACCTGCCGAGTAACCGCCCGCGAAAGCATGTGAAAAATAAAAGCTGCGGTACCGGGGCGGCACCGGTGGATAGTCAACGCCGGCTTTATGCAATGCTTCCGCTTCAAAAGCGACTGCGTCTCTCGGAATTTCGGATGGATTCAATTGATGCCAGGCCTGATCGAGAAGTGAGGCAGACAAATATTCAGTTGTCTTGTAGCCCTCGTTGAATTTTTGCGCTGCGATCACCTTGTCGAGCAAAGCCTGCGGGATCGGTTCGCCTGTCTTGTAATGTTTGGCGTAATTTTTCAGCACCTCGGGCCAGGTCGCCCACATTTCATTCACCTGCGATGGGTATTCAACGAAGTCGCGTGGCACGCTTGTTCCACTGAACCGCGGATATTTTACGTTCGAAAACATCCCGTGCAGCGCGTGGCCGAACTCATGAAAAGCAGTGCGCACCTCGTCATACGTGAGCAAAGTAGGTTCACCGGGCGGCGGCTTTGGAATATTGAGATGATTCGCAACCACCGGTTTGGTCGCGAAGAGATCGCTTTGCTGCACGTACGCGTTCATCCATGCGCCGCCGCGTTTTGACGGTCGCGCATAATAGTCACCTATGAACAGCGCCAGCGGTTTGCCGTCGCGATCGTAAACTTCGAATATGCGCACGTCCGGCAGATAAAGCGGAATGTCGTGACGCTCCTTAAAAGTGAGACCGTATTCCTTGTTCGCAGCGAAGAACACGCCGTCGAGAATGACGTGATTCAGCTCAAAGTACGGGCGCAGCTCCGATTCATCAAAGTTGTAGCGTGCCTTGCGAACTTTCTCCGCGTAGAAGGGCCAGTCGCATGACGCGATCTGGAAGCCTCCCTTTTCCTGGTCGACAACTTTCTGCATATCGGCCGCCTCAAGTTTTGCGTTCGCTACCGCGGGCGGAGTCAGATCGCCCAGGAGCTTATTGACAGTCGGAACATCATGAGCGGTTTGGTCTTCAAGTTGATAGGCAGCCCAATTCGCGTAACCGAGCAGCTTTGCTTTTTCCGCTCGCAGTTGCGCCGTTCGAAGCACGATGTCGCGCGTGTCGAACTCGCCACCGTGGCTATTCCGCCCGAGAGACGTTTGCATAATGCGCTCGCGCAGTGGCCGGCTTTCCAACGACGCAAGCAACGGCTGGCCCGTAGTGTTTTGCATCTGAATAACGAATTTACCGTCCTTGTGCTCCGTTTTTGCGGCTGCGGTAACGCTTGACATCTGATTGTCGGAAAGACCTTTCAAATCTTCCTTGCGATCGACCACCACCGAGGATGCGTTCTTTTCTTTCAAAACGTTTTGTTCGAATTGGGTCTGCAGAGTTGCCAGTTCGGCATTGATTTTCTTGAGCTTTTCCTTGTCCGCATCGGAGAGTTTTGCGCCGGCCCGCACAAAATCCTTGTAGTAACGCTCGAGCAGATAAGCCGATTCGGGATCGAGTCCGAGGTGGTCACGATTGTTATAAAGCTCTTGCACACGCGCGAACAATTTTGGATTCAGAAAAATGTCGTCCCGATGCGCGGCAAGTTTCGGCGCCATCTCCTTGTCGATCTTCTGCATCGTTGGATTCGTGTTGCAGGCATTCAGATTAGAGAACGTTCGCTGTGCCCGATCGAGCAAACGGCCGGTGCGTTCCAACGCGACAATGGTGTTGTCGAAGGTTGGCTTTTCAGAGGTGTTTGCCACCGCTTCAACTTCCTTGAGCTGCTCGCGCATGCCCGCTTCGATTGCCGGCGCGAAGTGTTCGTCCTTAATCTTATCAAACGGCGGGACGTGGTACGGCAGAGAGCTTTCGATGAGCAGCGGGTTATCTGTGCTATTGGAATTTTCCACAGGTGAGGTTTGCGCGATGACAGAGATAGCTGCGATGTGCGTGATTGCCACAATTATGCCGAGCGCCGCGCCATGAGATGTTGGTTTTGCCAGTGAACAGAAACGAGCGTGCATGGTTGGGATTTTCAACGCGCTCGCGCTGCCAGGCAACCGCGATTACGATCGCATACAGGCATGAAACCTTTTCTCGCGATCGTACTGCTGATGTCGTTGTTGGCAGCGGCAGCGGTAGCGACAGAGACGGCACCAAACTTCGACGAAAAGGCAGCCGAACGCTTCGCCAAATTGGCGCTGGCGTGTGTCAGCAAACCGTATCCGAATAAAATCAGCCATGTCCTAAACAGCGACGCGGACGTGGCGCCGCCGCGCAAACTGACTCCGGCGTTTTATGGATGTTACGACTGGCATTCATGTGTCCACGGGCACTGGCTGCTGGTGAGACTCCTGCGCACATTTCCAAATGCACCGTTTTCCGCAGAAGCGCGCGAAGCGCTGCGCAAAAATCTGACCACGGAAAATTTAAAACAGGAAGCCGCATATCTTCGCGGGGAAGGCCGGTCCAGTTTCGAACGGCCTTATGGTCTGGCCTGGCTATTGCAACTCTCCGCCGAGTTGCGCGAATGGGATGACGATGAGGCGCGAGCGATGTCCGCGAATCTGCGTCCACTCGAAGAAGCAGCGATCGAGCGATTGAAAGCCTGGCTGCCGAAGCTCTCGCATCCGGTGCGTGTCGGCGAGCATGATCAAACAGCGTTCGGACTCGCCCTGATGCTCGATTATGCCCGCTCAACTAAAAATGATGCTTTTGCCGGGCTTGTTGCGGATGCAGCAAAAAAGTTCTTTCTCGCCGATAAAAATTGTCCGCTTGATTACGAACCTTCCGGCGAAGATTTTCTGTCTCCCTGTCTCAGCGAAGCTGACGTGATGCGTCGCGTTTTGTCGCAAACGGAATTCGCCAAGTGGCTCGGCGATTTCCTGCCGCAGATCCCAAAGACTGGAAGCGGCGATTGGCTGAAACCGGTTATCTCGCCCGATCCGAGCGATCCCAAGCTCGCGCATTTGGATGGATTAAATTTGAGTCGCGCCTGGATGCTGGAAGGGATCTTATCGGCGCTGCCGAACGATGATCCGCGCAGAGGAACGCTGCAGGCTGCGGCAGACGCGCATCGGAGGGCGGGTCTGGCTGCAGTTACGGGCGCGCATTACGAAGGCGGACATTGGCTCGGCAGTTATGCCGTTTATCTCACAACGCAGCGCGGGATCCAACGCAATAAAGCAAACTAAACACGGCATGTTGAAAATAGCTAAGCTGCCTGCGACAAGGCGAGAGGATGTAGCCATGGCGCTGCGTCGCCGTGTCGAAGGACAATCAAACCGAAGCGCCTCGACATAGCGAGGCGGCTACAGATTAATCGGCAGCGATAGTAGTCCGCTCGGGTTCGCGCCGAGGTTTCCCTCCCGCAGGATCCCAGGCGCGCCGTTGCCAGAAGTCTTTCAAGTCCGATTGACTTCCACGAAAAATATTGCGCTCTGCCTTCTTGATATTGGCAACACTGATCGGATAAGCGGAACGCGGTCGCGCGCCTTTGCCGTCGCCGCAATATTGCCACAGAGACCAGTAACTCCATGGTGCAGTTGGACGAGGCTCGGCGTGATAATTTGCCATCCACAGCCAACACTTCGCCAGCACGCTTCGCTGCGAGTTTGTTACCTTGCGATTATTCAACGCTTGATGCAGGTGATATTCGCCGGAGTAAATGCCTGGATAGACTCCAGTGCGTTCGCGAATTCTCTCAACAAAAGCAACCGCTTGATCGACCCGCATCGTTCCACCGGGGTAATGACCGTTCTTTTCAAAATCAAGGACCAGCAAAACGCCCGGGCCGCGCGCCGACGAGTCGACCTGGGACCAGGCGCTGGCTACGGCATTCACAAAATGATCAGCCTGACGGACCGGATCACTGGCATTAGCGTAGTGATAAGCTCCCCAGAGTAAGCCGGCGCGCGTGGCGGCCACTTGGCGGTCGAGATATTTCGCATCACGCACGAAACTCGGATAAGTAGCTTCGTGTATCACGCCGATAATGCCTTCGCGTTTCATCGCCACAAAATCGGGTCGCATCATATCGTAGTGCGAAAGATTGACCACGTTGCTGGCGGAAAAGGCACACGCCGGCAGCAAGAGAAAGAGACCGACAACCCGCAAGATCGACAATCGCATTACCATCCCAAAATCGCAGCACACATATCGAGCAGGTGTCGGAAACTTGCAAGCGCATCTTTTCGCGGTCGCGAGAGTTAAGCTGTAGCTGCGATGCCGAGCGCAGGTGAAAACCTAACAAGTCAGTGGAGCTGCTTATTCAATCGCGTCGCGGATCAATCGCCAAACTTTGTGCACATGCGTTTCGGTGGTTAGCACGTTACCGAGTGCCAGGCGGATGGCAACGCGATCGTGCAGTTTGGTGCGTGTGAGGTAGGTTTGTCCGTGCGCATTTAAGCGGTCAACCATCACGCCACAGGCTTCGTCGGAGTAATCGACGGGACGGAAGCAAACAACTCCCATTGTTACCGGCGCGAGGATTTCGAAACGCCCGTCCTTCTCCAGCCATTGTGCGAACAGCCTGGCCAGGCGGAAATGTTCGCGAATGCGCGCGGCCATTCCTTGGCGTCCAAAACTCCGCCAAACAAACCAGGCTTTAATCGCGCGAAAACGCCGGCCCAGTTGGACTCCGTAATCCATGTAATCGATGTCCGCCCGCGCTGAGTCGCCGCCCAAATAATCGGGGACGAGCGCGAACACGCGGCGGAGTCGCGCGATTTCCCGGACGTACAGCGCGCTGAAATCGAATGGCACGAAAAGCATCTTGTGCGGATTAATGACGAACGAGTCTGCATCGGCCCAACCCTTCCTGATCGCGGCCGCTTCCGGGAGAAGCGCCAGTCCGCCGCCGTAAGCGGCATCGATATGGAGCCACATTCCATGTTCGCAGCAAAATCGTGCGATGGCTTCGATTGGATCGACGCTCGCTGACGATGTCGTCCCAACGGTCGCGATGACCGCCAGCGGTCTAAAACCGCGCTCGACGTCCTCTTTGACGAATTGCTTGAGCGCACTCATTTTCATTCGAAAGGCAGAATCGGTTGGCACGCGTCGGACGTTTTGTTCGCCGAGACCGAGCGCGATTGCTGCTTTTTCAACTGAGCTGTGCGCTTGATCAGAAGTGTAAAGACGAAAAATCGGGAGGTCCCGCCCGGTTAGGCCGGACTCGCGTGCGTTCGTGGCAGCTTGTTCGCGCCCGGCGGCCAGAGCGTGCAGGGTCGAAATGGACGCAGTGTCGTAAACAACTCCTTCAAAACTTTGTGGCAAGCCAAGCCATTCCCGCAGCCAGCGCAGAACCACGGTCTCGAGTTCGGTGGCCGCCGGTGACGTTCGCCAGGTCATCGCGTTCACGTTCAACGCTGCTGCGATCATTTCCGCGAGAATGCCGGGCCCGGTCGTGGTCGAACCGAAATAGCCCATGAATTGAGGATGGCCCCAATGCACGATGCCTGGCAGAACGATTTCCTGGAAGTCCTTCCAGATGTCCGCGAACGGCTCGGGTTGTTCCGGCGGATGACTTGGTAAGGCGCGCACGATGGCGCCCGCTTCGGTCCTTTCTGCGACAGTCCGCTCGCCGATACTCGCCCGGTAATCGGCGATCCAATCTGCCAACTGATGAAGCTGACGCCTAAAATCGTCCAATGGAATATCGCCGAGGGGTGCGAATGAATCGCGCGTGATCACGATTTCGCCGACAAACGAAATTGCGCGGCCGCCGCACGCCCGCCGCTCCACCACGCTCGCCCGATGCCTCGGGACAGGACGCGGTCGCCGAAAGGATAACCCCCGCGAGTAAAATACCAGTAGAGCGCCCAATAAGTACTGAGCGTCCGTTCGAAAATCCACAAAGCCGCAAAGAAACAACAGTGCGGCCGAAAGAATTGCCGTGCGTTTCCACGGGCTAGCCCACGAGCGGCGGTCAAAGTTGCGAGGATTGAGAGCGCGAGCAAAAAAATCGCCAAACCAGGAATGCCGAAGATACCGGCAATCAGGAACGACAATGGAAGTAACGCGAAAAACAGCGTGGTCTTCACGCGCATCCCGAAATCTTCATAGGCCTGTCGCGGCCGCTGTTCAATCCACTTGCGAAATGTGGGCGGAGATTTACGCACAAACAAATCGTTCGCGTAGACAAACGTGCAGCCATCTTGGGCCAGATGCCGCGTAATTTCCTCGTTATCGAAAAGTACATCGCCGTCGTAGCGACCCGCAGCGAGCATTCTCCCCCTTCGGAAAGCGCACGTGCCCGGGTAATCAGCGGTGGGCAGAAGCGCGCGGTTGATCAGCATTCGACCCGCTTCCATCTTCGCCCACCATGGCAATGGATCGAGAAAATTCTGTGGCCTAACGACCTCGTTGTGATCGAGTAATCGCATGATGGTGCGGATATTTTCGGCGCTGTAACGAATATCGTCATCGGCCAGGATGATTCGATCGCACGACGCCAGCTCGATCCCGGTGTAGATCCCATTGACCTTGTCGTTGAGATAACCGAACCGCCGGTCTACCGGCACATGCCGGCAAATTGTGCCAAGAATCCCGCCGTATTGATCGAACACCTCCGGCGCCGAACCGTTGGCGACGATCACCTCGCACCCGGCTTCCCTCAACGTTTCCAGGTACCACCGTAAATTGGACGCATCACCCGGACAGAAACGGGTTCGCCGAATCGGCAGTACGTAGGCGCAACTCAACTGTGGCACCATGCATATAAGGATCGCATTCCGGCAGGCAAACCGTCGTCTGCTTTTAATGGCGATTGTAAAACTCCCGTCCGTTGCGCTCGGCAAAGGCGTTTTCTTTGCAGTATGTCGGAGACAATTCACCGCGCTAAAACGCCCCGCGCTGACGAGGAAATGAAGGCCAGCTTTACCGCGTTCGTCGCCGATGCTGCCTTCCCCTGTTTAGGAGCTAAAGCCACGTTGAATTCGTGCTCCCAGATCCTCCGCGTGTATCAAAGGTTAGGAGCCCGGAAATGCGCGGCAGAGCTCGCGCGCGATTTGGAAGCATTTGTCTTTTCCGACGTGCGACGAACGAACACGTTTGCTAGCTTCGTCGCGATGTTTCGCGAACCGCGCTCTCTCGGCGAGAAACAATTTGAGCAGCTTCTTTGGTTGGCATTGCAGCAACTCCACCAGATCGACGTAGTGCAACATGCCTGGAATCCGAAAGTTTCCTCCGACACAGCCAACGCGCGCTTCGCTTTCAGTTTCGCTTCCGAACCATTGTATGTTGTCGGTTTACATAGCGGCAGCTCGCGGCGTGCTCGCAGATTTCCGTGGCCAACCCTCGTTTTCAATCCGCACGAACAGTTCGAGCGGCTTCGGCGCGACGGGAAGTGGATAAAAATGCAGCAGACGATCCGGCGCCGAGACACCGCTCTGCAAGGATCTAGCAATCCAATGTTGAGCGATTTCGGCGAGCAATCGGAAGCGCGGCAATATTCCGGACGGCCGGTTGGCGCAGATTGGCGTCCACCGTTCAAGGTTTCAGGCGGTGCGCCGGCAAAGAACGGCGGCTGTCCGTTTGCGCACTGAATGGCCATCCAGACGTTGGCCCCTCAATCAGGCACCGCTTTCGAACTCAATCAGGGGGACGTGCTCCGCGTGATCGATTGCGAAGGTGAACAGGTTGCAGATTTGACTGCATTCAATCGGAACGACGTCAATGAATGGCTGTCGTCGGGACGAACGATCGATTATGCCAACACGATATACGTCACGACGAATCACGTCCTCTACTCGAACCGCAGCCGTCCCATGTTTACTATCACTGAAGATGAAGTCGGCCGGCATGATTTTTTGCTTACGCCGTGCAGTCCAGAAACATTCAAGATCATCTACAAAGACGAATGTTATCACCCGAGTTGCTTCGAAAATCTCTCGACCAATCTTCGTCGTTATGGAATTACGCCCGATCGGATTCCAACGACATTCAATATTTTCATGAACGTGGAGATCACTGATGATGGGCGGCTCTCAATCCTGCCGCCCCGTTCACAGGCCGGCCAAAGCATTAGTCTGCGCGCTGAAATGGATCTGATTGTTGGACTGACGGCGTGTTCGGCCGAGATGTCGAACAATTACAAGTTCAAATCGATTGGTTACGAAGTGTCAGCAAAGGACGCGGTGCCCTAATTAATGCTGTAGATCTGCCGGATAATTAATGCTTCGGTAAAAGCGACCGGCAGCACCGGCGATTGGTATTTGCCGGATTAACTCCAGCCCGGTCAGCCGCCGCACGACTTGTTGAAGGGAATAATCGGTTCCCTTGAGAGCTTCGGCGAAAATCGACGCGGCACGTTTTGGATAAACCGCCGCCAATGGTTCCATTTTCCCGTTGACGAAAGGCACGGCGCCCATTCCCGGTTTGGCCTGATCACACGTGTTCTTCAAATGCGACAGTGTTATGAATGGCATATCGACGGCCAGCACGAGCAGACAATCTGTCTCCATGATCGCGAGCGAAGCTGTTATTCCGCTGAGCGGACCGCGCGACGGCGCTTCGTCGATTACGAGCTTAACGTCCTGGGGTCGCCACGGCACAGCGGATCGCGTGGAAACAAAAATGTTCGACGTAAGCGCGCGTAATTTCTCGAGTTGGCAGGTCCATAACGGACGGCCGTGCCACTTCAGCATCGCTTTGTCGCTGCCCATGCGCGTTGATTCGCCGCCCGCCAACAACACCGCGCTCAAGGTCATCCGGCTTTTTGTAACAATCGCGCCGTCGAAATGATGGAACCGTTAGTCAGGATCCGGGCCCGTAATCCTCCCCTACCTTGCAGAAATTGTTCGGCACCAGCCCGGAGTGCCTGATCCATCCAGTAACAAGGCCGGCATTCACCGGTTCCTCGAAAGCGAACGCCTTGCACTTCAAACTCCTGGCCGATCAAACCATTCAAATCCACACTGCGAGTTAAAACGTTTCGGCGCGTCAGTGCCGGATCGCGGTTCTCCAGGTGGAGGGCGGCGCATAGCTCGTCGAACACTTCCAGCGCGAAAAATGTAATCTGTCCCTTGTAAT
>JBKPMH010000185.1:0-14577 GCA_046732035.1 Verrucomicrobiota bacterium | reverse complement strand
TAATGCCGCTTTGATGAAGCGTTCAAGGAATTCGTACATACGCTCTCCACGCAGCGTTACCTTCGCGCCAATCGCCTGGCCCTTGCGTAGTTTGAAATTGGAAATGCTTTTCTTAGCCAGTGTTTCCACTGGACGCTGTCCGGTAATTAATGCCAGCTCAGCTTTCGCTTCTTCCAGCGCCTGCTTCACATCAGACTGCGAGCCAACCGAAGTGTTAATAACCACCTTTTCCACTCTCGGAACCTGGTGAACATTCTTGTAACCGTGCAGCTTTTGCAGCGCCGGCATGACACTCTCCTTGTAATGACGATGAAATTCGTTTTCCATTTGTAAGTTTGTCAGGCTGCTTTCTTCTCTTCTTTTTCCTTCTTCGATTTCTTCGCCGGCTTTTTTTCAGCCTTCTTCTCGCGCTCAATCAGTTTCACGTTCGAAATATGAATGGGGCCCTCGCGTTCCGCGATTTTGCCGCTCGGATTATCCTGTGATTTGCGAAGGTGTTTTTTGATGATCCGCACACCTTCCACAACCACACGCTGCTTCCCCGGAAACACCGCCAGAATTCGCCCTGAAGAACCGCGGAAATTTCCTGAGATCACCTCGACGTGATCGCCTTTTTTAACATGGCACTTGATGCGGTTCATAAGACTTCAGGAGCGAGGGAGACGATTTTCATAAAATTGCGTTCACGCAATTCCCGGGCGACCGGGCCGAAAATGCGGGTGCCGCGTGGATTCAAATCCTTATCGATAATCACGATGGCGTTGTTGTCGAAGCGCAGCAGCGAACCATCCTCACGACGGATCGGTTGCCTGGTTCGAACAAGAACCGCGCGCACCACTTCGCCCTTTTTTACCGTGCCCGTAGCGCTCGCCTCCTTAACATTGGCGGTAATCACGTCACCGATGCCTGCGTAACGCGTGGCTTTGCCAATTACACCAATCATGGTCGCCATGCGCGCACCGCTGTTGTCGGCCACATCCAGTCTGGATCGGATTTGTACCATATGAATCGTGATTACTTTTGGATGACTTCGACAAGCCGCCACCGTTTGAGCTTGCTCAGCGGTCGCGTCTCCATGATGCGGACTGTGTCGCCAGCCTTCGCCTGGTTCTGTTCATCGTGCGCATAGAATTTTTTCATCTGTTTGACGATCTTGCCAAACTTCGGATGCGGCACCCGCGTCACTGTGCGCACCACAATGGTTTTATTCATGCCACTCGAAACCACTTCGCCAGTGCGTGTCTTACGCGAAGCTCGATCGACAGAGGTGGGAGCAGATTGCTGTTGGGGTTCGTCGGTCATGGTTACTTCGTCTCAGTTTTTTTCTCGCGCTGCTGCAGCTCGGTTTCGATCCGGGCAATATCCCGCCGCAGAAGGCGCAACCGGCTCGGCTGTTCCAATTGGCCGCTCTGCTGTTGTAAGCGCAGGTGAAGCCTCTCCTGACGCAAGTCCCGCCTTTTCGTCAGCAATTCGTCACTGCTCAGCTCTGTGATTTCCTTCATTTTCATGATGCTCAAGCGGCCCTAAGGTGGTGTCTTGTCAGAAACTTCGTACGCACCGGTAACTTGTCCGCTGCCAGCCGCAAGGACTCCCGCGCCACCGATTCCGGCACGCCGTCCAATTCAAACAAAATGTTGCCAGGCCGCACGGTGGCCACCCAATGCTCGGGCTGGCCTTTTCCCTTGCCCATTCGCGTTTCCGGTGGGCGCGCAGTTACGGACTTGTCAGGGAAAATGCGGATCCACAATTTGCCTTTGCGTTTCATGTTGCGAGTGAGAGCAACACGCGCCGCTTCCAATTGCGTGTTCGTGATCCAGGCTCGTTCGAGTGTTTGCAAGCCAAACTCACCGAAATCGATCCTGAGATTGCGCGAAGCAGTACCCTTGCGGCTTCCCCGCTGGGTCTTTCGATACTTCACGCGTTTGGGCATCAAAGGCATAAATCTTCTCCTTAAACTTGAGCCGGCTCTGGTGCCGGAGCTGGCGGTGGTGGAGCCGCAGGCGCAGCCTGTGGGATTGGTTCCTCCTTCTTACAAATCCAGCACTTCACTCCGATTTTGCCGTAAACGGTGTTGGCTTCGGCAAAGCCGTAGTCCACCGCAGTGCGCAACGTGTGCAGAGGAACTTTGCCTTCCCGGTACCATTCCGAGCGCGAAATCTCAGCGCCGTTGAGACGGCCGGAACAACGAAGTCGAATCCCTTGGGCTCCGAAATCCATTGCAGTCTGGACCGCTTTTTTCATGGCGCGTCTATAGGCGATTCGTCGCTCAATCTGCAACGCTACGTTTTCGGCCACGAGTTGCGCATCGAGCTCCGGAGTCTTGATCTCCTGAATATCAATCTTGACTTGTTTGCCCTGCGCCATCTTGGAAATCTCTTCGGTCATTTTCTCGATCTCGGCGCCTTTGCGGCCGATCACGATTCCCGGGCGCGCAGTGAAAATGGTTACGCGGATGCTGTTCCACGCCCGCTCGATTACGATTTTGGAGACAGCTGCGTACTGCAGCTTTTTCTTTACATAATTTCGAATCTCCAAATCGGAGTGCAAAAATTCTGGCAACTCCTGAGGCGAGGCATACCAACGCGAGCGCCAATCGCGGTTCACCCCCAGGCGAAAGCCAATCGGATTAACTTTTTGTCCCATATTTCAATCTAAACAGTTACTTTTTCGATTTTTTAGCCGCTTTTTTCGATCCCGGCTTTTGTTCAGCAGTCGATTTTGCGGTCGCCTCTCCAGCTTCGCTTTCCTTCTTCTTCTTTTCGGCTTTTTGTTCGGTTTTCCGTTTCGCTTTTCTAGTCTCGCGGCTTTCAATCTTGATCTCGTCAGTCAGCACAATTCGAATATGACTAGTCCGCTTCAAAATCCTGCTCGCGCTACCCCGGGCACGCGCCATGATGCGCTTGAATGTAGGACCTTCCCCTACGACTGCTTCTTTCACCACCAATCCATCGGGCTTGAGGTTGGCGTTGTTCTCAGCATTCGCAATCGCACTTTTCAAGGTCTTGTTAATGAGAAACGCCGCTTTCTTTGGCGTGAAAGCAAGGAGATCGAGTGCCGTCGCAACCGGCAGTCCCTGGATCTCGCGCGTGACTTCGCGCGCCTTAAACGGCGAAATCCGTGCATATTTATATGTCGATCTGACTTCCATTTTTTCGTTTAAGCGTTGAAGGGTTAAAGCGCTTAAGCGGCTTTCAGTTCTTCCGCTTCAACTCTTCAACTCTTCAACGTTTTTCATTTCAAACTCACATTTGGTTGCACATCCACCTGCAAACGATCCCCAACCTTTATTGTGTCCTTCTTGGAATCCATTTCCTGAATCACAGCGCCGCAAATCCTTTGACGCACATCAACCACGCGCAGGGTTGCGATCCTTTTATCGCCGCGCATCGCCCGCATTGGCATCCCAATCTTCACGCCTTGTTTTTCGCCCAGGTTACCGACCACGAAGGACCATTCATCCTTCACGCTGATCACGCTTCCACCCATCAAGCTCGGCTCCGGCAAATCCGGTCCATTCGTCGATTTCGTGACCAACTTCTCGATGCTGCGCAACTGGGTCTCCACGTCCATCCGCGCTTTCGCGTCTGCGGTCTGCGAAGTTTTCAGATAACACAATATCGCTTCGTCCAATCGCAGCATTTGATCGCGATATTCGTCGCGCTCTTTCTGCGCGAGCTGAAGATCACTCACCGCCGCCAGCAAACGCTGCTCCAGCTTAGCCCGATCTTTGTTTGCCGATGCGAGCCCTAGCGCCTCCATTTGCAATTGCAGATCGGAGTATTTGCGGCGGAACAGTTCCGCTTCCGCGTTAGACTCCGCCAGACTGCTCGTCAACGCCTTGAGCGATTCCTGAGCAATGGATAATTGCTTTTGCAAATGATCATTTTGCTGGAGCAATTCCGTCGCACCGAGCTCCGAAGGCAGCCGTGTCGATTGCGAATTCGTTGGTGCCGCGGAACCGCTTGCCATCACTGTGTGCCGCGGTTCCGTGTTTTCAGTTTTGGATTTTGACAAAGAACTATTTCCCTCTGCTGCCAGCCCTCGGGCCAATGCAACACAACCCACTAGCAAAACAGCCGATAGTCGATAGTTGATCGTTGATAGTTTCACCTTGGCGACACGCTCAGGTTCATTTCTATCAAATATCAACTCGTAACTAAAAACTATTTTGTCACCTTCGCCGTGTGCGAACCATGCTTCTTAAACACGCGCGTGGGCGAAAATTCACCGAGCTTATGACCAACCATGTTCTCGGTAACGAAAACGGAGTTAAACGTCTTTCCGTTATGCACCAAGAAGGTGTGACCAACAAAATCCGGCGTCACCATCGAGCGTCGCGACCAGGTTTTGATTGGTTTCTTGGCGCCCGAGCTGTTCATCTTGTCGATCTTCTCCAGCAGATGCAACTCGACGAAGGGTCCTTTCTTTAACGATCTAGCCATAAAAATCAACTGATTTATAATCCGTAACTTGCGAACGAAGAATGGTGGTTCAGATCAAGTGCGGACGGTCCACAAGTTTTTTCGTATCGAATCATGCGCCTTTCTTCTTTGCTCTTCGCCTTTCCAAAATAAAGCGATCGCTTGGTTTATGTTTGCTGCGCGTCTTAAATCCTTTCGCCAGTTGTCCCCAGGGACTGACCGGATGATGCCGTCCACCTCCGCCTTTCGATTTCCCCTGACCACCGCCCATTGGATGATCGATCGGGTTCATTACCATTCCACGTACGTGAGGTCGACGTCCTTGCCAGCGAGTGCGTCCCGCTTTGCCGCTCGACACGTTCATATGATCCACGTTTCCAACCTGCCCAATCGTCGCGAAGCAGTTTTCATGGATCCGCCTGATTTCGCCGGAAGGCATCTTCACCAACGCGTAACCGCCCTCAATATTTGTCAACGTTGCCTGTTGCCCGGCGCTCCGCGCAACCTGACCACCGCGGCCCGGACTCAACTCAATATTATGAATATTGGTACCGAGCGGAATCGAGCGAAGCGGCAATGCGTTCCCCAAATCAGGCGCGACACCGTGGCCAGCGGCGACGCTCGATCCTACTCGCAGGCCATTCGGTGCGAGAATGTAGCTTAGCTCGCCGTCCGTATATTTAATTAGAGCAATCCGCGCAGAGCGATTCGGGTCGTATTCTATCCCGAGGACCTCCGCAGAGACACCGTGCTTGCGCCGTTTAAAATCAACCTTGCGGTATTTCTGTTTGTGACCACCGCCAATGTGGCGCGATGTGAGCCGGCCGTAGCTGTTGCGACCTCCGCTCTTTTTCTTTGGTTCAATAAGGCGCCTTTCAGGCCGCCATTTTGTGATTTCATCAAAAGATGGCAGCGACTTGAAGCGAAGCGTCGGCGTTAATGGGCGAAATTCCTTAAGTGCCATAACGATCTAAAAATTCGATTTCTCCCCGTCAGATGAGATCGATTTTTTCGCCCTCCTTTAAAGTGACAATCGCCTTTTTCCACTTCGGCCGTCGTCCTACGGGTCCCCGCACGCGTTTCTCCTTGCCTGCATAATTGCAAGTATTCACATCAATAACCTTCTTTTGAAACAGGCGCTCGATTGCGTTCTTTATCTCAATCTTGTTTGCTCGCGGACTCACGCGAAACACATACTTGTTCTGCTTTTCGCTCATCAGCGTTGACTTTTCAGTCAACGAAGCAGTTTGAATAATTTCGTGAGCCTCATTCATGGCATTACTTCGGGTTGCTTCGAGCCGGTCGAATTCGTTCCGCCAATCTTTCCAGCGCCTTTTGCGTGACGAGAATTTTCTCGAACGCGAGTAACTGCTCGATATTTACGTCCGAGGCTGTGGCAAGCGTGACCGGTTTGACGTTACGCCCCGACCTCAAAGTGTTTTGATCAAACGCGTCTGACACCAACAAAACTTTCCGAGCCTCCGTTTGTTTTTTTATCAATCCCACGAACGACTTCGTTTTCAGTTCCGGGACGACGAATTTGTCGATGGTCAAAACGTCGCCAGCCTTGATGCGCTCGCTCAACGCTTTTCGGAAGGCCAGGCGCCGCACTGATTTCGAAATCTTCTTTGAATAATCTCGTGGCTTGGGTCCAAAAACAACGCCACCGCCACGCCAAATAGGCGAAGATTTGTAGCCAGCCCGAGCGCGACCGGTGCCTTTCTGCCGCCAGGGTTTCGCACCAGACAAATCCACTTCCGCTTTCGTCTTCGTATTCGCCGAACCGGAACGGCGCGCAGCACGCATGGCGACGACTGTGTCGTGAACTGCCTGCGTACCTTTTCCGTCTTCAATCAATTCGATGCCGGCTTCCTTGGCTGCGGCTTTTGTTAAAACTTTCGCGCTCATCGGACTCTTATCGCGGGCTTCTTCGCCGCTTCCTCCTGATCATGTTTGCGATGCTCGGCATGTGCCGCCAGAACTTTTTCGGGATGCTTAACTGCTGGCCTAACGACCACATAACCGCCATTCGCTCCCGGAACCGCGCCGCTAACCAAGATGATTTTTTCGGCTTCGCGAACCTGCATGACCTGCAGATTCTGAACGGTCACGCGTTCATCACCCAAATGACCCGGCATTCCCATGTTTTTCCAAATACGGCCGGGAGTTGAACGATTACCGACTGCACCCACGCGTCGGTGCGTTTTCGACCCGTGTGCCGCCCCTTGTCCGTGGAAATTGTGCTTCCTCATCACGCCTTGGAATCCTTTTCCCTTGGATCGGCCAATCACATCCACAAAATCACCAGGTTGAAATTGCGTAACGCTCAAATTGATTTCGCCTTCCGGAAGATCACTGGTGAGGCGAAACTCGCGCACGAATTTTTGCGGTTCCACGCCAGCCTTTTTGAATTCGCCACGCAATGGTTTGGCCACCCGCAATTCCTTTTGTGCGCCGAACCCGACCTGCACGGCCGAATATCCGTCGTTTTGTTCGGTCAAACGACGGAGCAAAACGTTATCCCCGGCCGCGATGACAGTCACGGGACACAATCGACCTTTCGCGTCGTAAACGCTGGTCATACCAATTTTTTGTCCAAGAAGTCCAATGCTCATGACCGTCTAATCGCAAATCTTTCAGAAGGGCCTCCCCTTAAATCTTAATCGTAATGTCAACGCCCGCAGGCAAATTCAGTTTCTTTAGTTCATCCACCGTTTTCGCTGTCGGCTCAATGATGTCCAACAATCTCTTGTGCGTGCGAATTTCAAATTGTTCCATCGACTTTTTGTCGACGTGTGGGGAACGGTTCACCGTGAATTTCTCAATGAGCGTGGGCAGCGGAATCGGACCTGCTACGCGCGCTCCGGTACGCTTCGCGGTCTCGACGATCTCTACTGCGGATTGATCGAGCATGCGGTGATCGAATGCCTTCAAGCGAATGCGGATGCGTTGGCCATTACTCATTTGGCCTCTTTCTGATCGAGGATAGCCGGAACCAGGTTCGCCGGCACCGGCGCGAAATGAGATGGCTCCATCGAGTAACTGGAGCGTCCCTTCGACAACGAGCGGATCGCGGTCGCATACCCGAACAACTCCGCCAGCGGAACTTCAGCGTGAATAATCGCAAGACCGCTGCGCGATTCGATATTGTTGATGCTGCCACGACGCCGGCTCAAATCGCCACAAATGTCGCCCTGAAATTCATCCGGCGTGATGTTTTCCACTTTCATGATCGGCTCGAGCAAGATCGGTTTACCCTGCTTGAATCCGTCTTTCATCGCGAAGATCGACGCCATCTTGAATGCAAGCTCGCTGGAATCGACTTCGTGGAAGGAGCCGTAAACGATGTCTACCTCAACATCGACGACTGGATAACCACCCAAAACGCCGTTCAGCACCGCTTCTTCAATGCCTTTTTTGACCGCGGGAATGTATTCGCGCGGAATGATGCCGCCGACGATCTTGTTCTCGATTGTCAGACCCTTGCCACGCTCCGTTGGCCGCACATCCACTTCGACGTGGCCGTACTGGCCGCGGCCGCCCGATTGCTTAATTAGTTTTCCGACGCCATGCGCACTGGCCGTAATCGTTTCGCGGTACGCGATCTGCGGTTTGCCTGCATTAGCGTCCACCTTGAATTCGCGGAACATGCGGTCGCGAATGATTTCCAAATGCAGTTCCCCCATCCCGGCGATAATTGTCTGGCCTGTGTCTTCGTGTGTATAAACGCGGAATGTCGGGTCTTCTTCTGACAGGCGTTGGAGTGCCGTCGCCATTTTTTCCTGATCCAATTTCGTCTTTGGTTCAATCGCCATGGAAATGACCGGGTCAGGGAAAGACGGTGGTTCGAGAAGGATCGGGTGGTCCTCATCGCACAATGTATCCCCTGTGGTAATGTTCTTAATCCCGACGATTGCCGCGATATCACCCGAGTAACAGGTCTCAATGTCTTCACGCTTGTCGGCCTGAATCTGGATCAACCGCGAAATGCGCTCGCGTTTGTTCGTGCGCGGGTTGTAAACAGTGTCCCCCTTGCTCAAGGTGCCGGAATAGACACGAAAGAACACCAGTTTCCCAACAAACGGATCGCTCCAAAGCTTAAAAGCCAGAGAGCAAAAGTTGCCGTTGTCGTCTGTTGGCGCATCAATAGGTTCCCCGGTATCGGGGTCCTGTCCCTTGGCCGGCGGAATGTCTAATGGGCTGGGCAGGTAATCGACGACCGCGTCCACCAAATATTGAATACCGATATTCTTCAATGCCGATCCGCCAATAACAGGCACAAATTTGTTGGCAATGGTTTGTCGACGAATACCCGCTTTCAACAGCTGCGGCGTGACTGGCTTTTCATGGATGACAGCCTCGGCGACCTCGTCATCAATGTTAGAAACTTGTTCGACCAGGTCGTCGTAAGCCTTATCAACGCTCTCGACATATTCCTTTGGAACATCCGTAACCTCATACGTCGATCCGAACTGATCGTTTTCCGAATAAATGATCGCCTTCTTGTTGATGACGTCGAGCTGGCCGCGCAGTTGATCTTCCTTGCCCAATGGCAGCAGGACCGGCCATGCATTCGCGGCGAGCTTTTTGTGGATGCTTTCCACCGACATCTCAAAGTCGGCACCGACCCGGTCCATCTTGTTGATAAATGCCAGACGCGGAACGTTGTACTTGGTGGCCTGACGCCAGACTGTCTCCGACTGCGGCTGCACGCCCGCCACACCGTCGAACACTGCGATTGCCCCATCGAGAACACGCAACGAACGTTCCACTTCGGCCGTGAAGTCAACGTGTCCCGGGGTGTCAATGATGTTGATCCGCTCCTTGATCCCGTCGAAAATCTTGTAAACGCCTTCTTCCTTGCGTTGTGACCAGGTGCAGGTTGTCGCAGCAGAAGTAATCGTGATTCCGCGCTCGCGTTCCTGCTCCATCCAGTCTGTGACGGTCGTGCCTTCGTGCACCTCACCCATTTTGTGGATCATGCCGGTGTAAAACAACACACGCTCCGTGATTGTGGTCTTACCAGCATCAATATGCGCGGCGATTCCAATGTTTCGCGTTCGTTCCAGCGGGAACTTACGATTCGGCGAATTTGGATTTTTCGCTGTGGTCTTTTTCTGTTCCATCGTCGCCGTCGCCATAATTGTCACCATCTAAAATGCGCAAACGCGCGGTTGGCCTGCGCCATTTTGTGAGTATCTTCACGCTTCTTGATCGCGTTCCCCTGGCCTGCCGCGGCATCCCTGATCTCCTGTGCCAGCGCCTCCGCCATGGGCATTCCTTTGCGATTGTCCGCGTATTGAACAATCCACCGAGTAGCCAGAGAAATCTGCCGTGCCGGCGAGACCTCCATGGGGACCTGGTAAGTCGCTCCACCAACTCGACGCGATTTTACTTCCAATCGCGGCCGGACATTTTCGATCGCTTTATTGACAACTTCCAGCGGATCGACGGAATCAGAACCCTCGCGAGACTTGTCGATCGCTGTGTACACGATCCGCTCCGCCAGCGATTTTTTGCCGCGATTCATCACCGTCGTAATAAGGCGGGCTACCGCCGGACTCCCATACCGGGAATCGATATGCTCCTCCTTTTTGTAAACTCTCTTTCTTCGCGACATTGTCGGTCTTCCTGTCCAAATATTATTTTCTTTCAGCTTCCTTGGCCGACCCGGCTCCGCCGGCACCAGCTTTCGGACGCTTCGCCCCATATTTGGAACGGCCGCGCCGCCGCCCATCGACGCCTAACGCGTCGAGCGTCCCACGCACAATATGGTAGCGGACACCCGGCAAATCCTTCACGCGTCCCCCGCGTACCAGCACGATCGAGTGCTCCTGCAAATTATGCCCCTCGCCCGGAATGTAGGCAATCACTTCCTGGCCATTCGTCAACCGCACTTTTGCCACTTTGCGCAGCGCAGAATTCGGCTTCTTCGGTGTGCGCGTCATCACCTGCACACACACGCCACGTCGTTGTGGACAATCGGCCAGCGCCGGTGATTTGGATTTCACCGACACCTTCCGGCGTCCTTTTCGAATCAGCTGATTAATCGTAGGCATTTTCCAAATTTCAAAAACAAAGCGCCGCCAAAAGCGTTGTGCGCGGGGCGACAAAAAACCCGCCCAGGTCGCGCAGCAAACTCTCTCACGCGCCTGATGCGGTGAACGGCGAATATAGAGGGAAAACCGCGGCCTGCAAAAAAAATTTTACAGTGCGATTGTTATTCCGACCGGAGTCGAGGAATCTTGAATTACGATGCACAAACGGTTCGAACTTTTAGCCACCGATCGGTGTTCCAAAGCGAGGCGTGGTCGCCTAACGACTGCGCATGGCGAGATCGAAACCCCGGCGTTCATGCCAGTGGGAACGCAAGGTTCGGTGAAAGGCGTCAGTCCCCGCGAGCTGCACGAGCTGCACGCGCAAATTGTCCTTGGAAATACCTATCATCTATTCGTTAGGCCAGGAGTCGAGGTGATCAAAAGCTTCGGCGGTCTCCACAACTTTATGAGATGGCAGGGGCCAATTCTGACTGACAGCGGCGGTTACCAGATATTTTCATTAGCGAAATTGCGAAAAATCACCGATGACGGCGTTGAATTTCAAAATCACGTCGACGGCGCGTCAGCTTTTATCTCACCTGAGATCGCCATGGAAATTCAGATGCTGCTGGGCAGCGACATCGCGATGGCACTGGATGAATGTGTTCCGTATCCGTGTGAATACGATTACGCGGCGGAGAGCGCTGAAATGACAACGCGTTGGGCAAAGCGCTGCAAAGAAGCTTTGCAGCGACGTGGAAACTTGGCTGCTTTAAGCAGTCAAGTTTCCGCAGAAGAAAACGCCGAACGCTCAAAGCCCAACGCCCAACGCCCAATGGAAGCGTCTATCAACTATCAACCATCGGCTATGAACTCACTCCTCTTCGGCATCGTTCAGGGAGGAACATTCGAAAATCTGCGCAAGCAAAGCGCCCAGGCGATTGTGGATATTGACTTTGACGGTTATGCCGTTGGTGGCGTGAGCGTGGGAGAGCCCGAAGAGGAGATGATGCGAGCCGTGGAATGGGCTGAACCATTTCTGCCACCGAACAAACCGCGGTACGCGATGGGTCTTGGCACGCCGCCTCAACTGCTACAGTTGATCGCACGGGGGATGGATATGTTTGATTGCGTGTTGCCGACGCGCATAGCCAGGAACGGAACGGCATTTACGGCGACCGGCACCGTCAATTTAAAAAACGCAGAGTTCATTCTGGACAAGGACCCGATCGAAGAAAACTGCGCGTGCGAAGCCTGTCGTGAATTTCCGCGCGGTTACATTCGGCACCTGATCAAGGCCGAAGAGATTCTGGGGTTGCGTCTAATCACACTGCATAATTTGCATTTTTATTTGAATCTAATGAATCAAGCGCGGATTGAGATAAAACAAGGAACATTCGACCAGTTTCGTAAAACGTTTGTGGCAGGATACAAAACGCGAGATGTCCCGACGGACAATTGATCAGCAACCGAGCATTTTCTCTGCTATTGATCTATTCCTTGCTGGCTGCCCTTCGGGCCGCGCGCAGGTCTACGACAAACCGCTCATACTCCCGTTGCCGTGATTCTTCATCCGGTTGTCGAAGAAGAGATGACGGATGTACCGTGGCCATGGTTCTAGCCGCAAGTTTTGATGATAACAGCTTGCCCCGCTCGCGAGTGACACGAAACGACGGGCCAAAAACGGCCTGTGCGGCAGTCGCCCCAAGGCAAACCAGCAACTTCGGTTTAACAAGACGCAACTCTGCTTCCAGCCACGGACGACACGCCGCGATTTCGCGCGAATTTGGTTTCTGATGAATTCGGCGTTTCCCGCGGGGCTCCCATTTAAAATGCTTCACCGCGTTCGTGACATAGACTTCATTGCGATCGATTCCCGCTTCCTGCAGCGCCCTATCCATAATTTTGCCGGCTGGTCCAACAAACGGTCTGCCCTCCTGATCCTCGTAATCGCCGGGCTGTTCACCTACCAGCATTATCACCGCATGTTTCGGACCTTCACCAAACACGGTTTGTGTAGCCCGTTTGTACAGATGACATGCCGTGCATTCCTTCGCCGCATCGCGGACCTTATCCAAGCTTGATGTATCCGGCGGTTGGGCAAGCCGCGCATATTCCTCATTGGCACTCACCATTTTCGACTATAAATCGCAACTCCCTTAGAATTTGTATCTGTTTAAACAATGATTCTGGAGACACCCCGATTGATCTTGCGTCCGTTCCGAGAAGAAGACATCGAGCGTCTCTCGGAACTGATGGCTAACCGTGGTTTTATGCGTTTTTCGCTCGGCCCGCGCACGCGCGAGGAAACGCACGGCATGCTGCAGAAATTTCTGTCCTGGGAGCAAGCTGGTTTGCCATCGCCGTTCGCCGTTGTCCTTCGCCAGAGCAATCAGGTTCTCGGATATTGTGGTTTTCTGCATCACCCGGAACTTCCAGGGGAGATTGAAATCGGGTATCGCCTCGATCCTGGGTACTGGAACCGTGGCTTCATCACCGAGGCCGCACGTGCCGTACGCGATTACGCGTTTGTGGATTTGAAGTTGCCGCGAGTGATCTCACTCATTCATCCGCAAAACGGTCCGTCGCGTCGCGTGGCGCAGAAAATTGGGTTGATCCCCGAAAAGGAAATTACGTTTCGGGGTTTTCGGACGACGGTGTTTGCGCTGTCGCGGAAGCAGTGGCAGGCGGAGAATGCCGCTGGATGAACTCGCGTGCCAGTGCTCGATAGGCTTCGGCGGCCGCTCCGTTCGGGGCATATTCCAAGATCGATTTGCCAAAGCTTGGCGCCTCGCTCAAGCGGACGCTCCGCGGAATTACCGTTTGATAAACACGCTCTCCGAAATGTTTGCGGACCTCCGCTACGACCTGCTCACTAAGATTAGTCCGGCCATCATACATGGTCATGACGATACCGCCGAGCTCGAGCCGCTTGTTTGCGCCTGAGTCGCGCACCTGCTCTATCAATCGAACAATTTTTACCAGGCCTTCCAGCGCGAAATACTCGCACTGTATCGGGGTCAGGAGTTCATCGGCTGCCGCAAGCGCATTGCTCATAAGAATTCCAAGCGAAGGTGGGCAATCCAGAAGAACAAAATCAAACGTCTCGTCGGAGTGCAACGGCTGCAGCGTTTCCGCCAATCGTGTGAGGTGATTCGGCATTCGCGCGATTTCAACTTCGGCCCCGGCAAGATCGAGGTCCGAAGGCACGATGAACAAACCTTCGCGTTCTGTGGGAAAGATCCTTTCGCTAATGGAGGCGTCGCCAAGTAATGGCTCGTAAAGGCTGGTCTGCTCCACTGCTTGCAACCCAAAAGAGCTTGTAGCGTTTGCTTGTGGATCAAGATCGATAATCAAAACACGATGATCTGTTTCAGCCAGCGTGGCGCCGAGATTTACGGCCGTGGTTGTTTTACCCACGCCGCCTTTTTGATTAGCGACCGCGATGATCTTCATAAATCAGTAATCAAGAGGTGCTGTGTATCACTTGCGGTGTTTCAAGCTTGCCAGATGATGTTGCCAGTGATGCCAAACGGAAACTAAATTTTTCGGATTTCAGATTTGTGTTTTCCGCATTAGCCTTCGAACGAACTCGTGAAGTCTCCTTCTCAATCGATCGAACCTGTATCGAATCCGAAACCGCTGGACGACCAGGAGCCAGTTGTTTTGGTGCGTCGGGACGCCCGCGGTGTTGTCACGCTGACGCTGAACCGAGCCAATGCGTTTAATGCTTTATCTGAGGCAATGCTAAAAGCTTTGGAGCGTGAATTCGATGCCATTGGCGAAGATGAATCAGCGCGCGTGGTCGTTCTCGCGGCTGAGGGCAAAGCGTTTTGTGCGGGTCACGATCTCAAAGAGATGCGCGCAACGCCCTCGCTGGAGTACTACGAGTGGCTTTTCAGCCAATGTTTTGAGATGATGCTGAAGATTCAGCGATTGCCCGTGCCTGTAATTGCACGCGTCCAGGGCATCGCAACTGCAGCCGGTTGCCAACTCGTGGCGATGTGCGATCTCGCGGTCGCTGCGAGCAGCGCAAGATTTGCCGTTAGCGGCGTCAATCTGGGTCTTTTTTGTTCGGCGCCAGGTGTCGCACTTTCGCGAAACGTCTTGCGTAAAAC
>JBKPMH010000184.1:0-33436 GCA_046732035.1 Verrucomicrobiota bacterium | reverse complement strand
CCATTCGGAAATCTACGGGTCAAAGCGTGTTTGCCGCTCTCCGTAGCTTATCGCAGCTTACCACGTCCTTCATCGCCTATTGGCACCAAGGCATCCATGATGCGCTCTTTGTAGCTTGATCAATCTGTAGATCCGGCAGTTGCCGGATCAAATTCGATAACTGAAACTCTCTCTGTCAGCCGCGGTCACAGACCGACGGCCACAGCAATTTCAGACTCAGCTCTTTAAAGTTGTATTTCTTACTACCCTGTATGTAGATGTCAAAGAACCAGCCGTTCGTTACATTTGATCACAAAAAAACTCAATCTCGTGCCGACAAAAATCACAGCTTTCCGCCATCGCGGCTTTCCGTTTTCATTTGCCGGGACAAAATTGAGTCCAATTTGCAGTCCCAAAATGTACGTAGAACGCACTCCAATTTAGTGGAGTCCCGCTACCAGCGGGACAGCCAAATTATCACACTTCGGCACCGCGTCAATAAATTTTTTGCAAAACCAGAGAATGACCCAAGATTTTCCCGCTCAGAGGTTTAGCGTCGGTGGTCAGAACAATGAGCCGGTTGCACGAAAAATCACGCGATGTGCGAGGCATCATCTATAATGATATCGAAGCCATTGAAGCAGTTTGGTTCTGCCACTTTCGATAGAAACGCCCTGTCTGCCTAGGTCGCCTTGAAAAATATGAATTCGCTGGCCGGTTTCGAAGTGTCGAGGCAGTTTCCGGTCAATGCCAATAATTGTTCCGTGCGGAAAATAGTCGCGCCACAATTGAAGTGAACCTCCATTTTTCACGCCGACTTCCAACAGTTTGACGTTTTTGCTGGCCAAAGGCGCGAAGACAGGCTTGTAAAGCTCGATGTATCCGCAGTTCGATCTTATCAGTGTCATAGGCGCTTAAGTCCAATCGGCTTTTTCGCACGGTTCTCGCCACCGGACGTGAGGCATCGATGCGCAAATCCCTCACAATTACGGCAGGCTTGGCGACAGTAGCTTCACGGCCGGAACCCTCGCGCAGGGCTTCGAACATTTACAGACAGACGCTTTCGAGTCTTTTTGTAGGACTGTGTCCTATACGAGAACCTCGGTGCTTAAAGAGCAAATTTTACTTTAGGTGAGTCGCATCTTCCCAGCGAATTGCGGCACGGAGAAGTTCGCCCAGAGAGCCAACGCCGAATTTTTCCTTTGCGCGTGCACAGTAGGCTTGCACGGTTTTCAAGCTTAAATGTAAATCCTCAGCAATCTGAGCTGTTGTGCGCCCTTGGCCAAGCAGGCGAAATATTTCCAGCTCGCGGTCACTTAAACGTTCCACAGGAGAACTCTCCACTTTTTTAGGCGATGAGGTAAACCGGCGAGCCATGCTGTTAACGACCATTTCACTAACATAAACGCCGCCTTGCATGACTCTGCGAATAGCGGCCAAAACGCTTTTTGTGCTCTCTCGCTTCATGACATAGCCCCGGGCCCCAGCCCGCAAGGCGCGTTCGGCATAAAGAGCTTCATCATGCATCGAAAGAACAATCAAGGCGACGAGTGGAAATTGGCTCTCAAGATTCTTAACCAATTCCAAACCAGATTCATTCTTCAGCGATATGTCCACAAGAGCGATATCGGGTCGCATGTTTGCGATACCCGTAATAGCTCCAGCTGAATCCTCCGCTTCGCCGCAGACCACCAAGTCTCGTTGGCTGTTGATAAGGTTGACCAATCCTTCGCGAACCAGGGGATGATCGTCGATAAGAAAAATACGATTTTTGCGCACTTCACCGGTTTTGGAAGTTGAGTCCATTATCTTAACGCCCGATTAGATCCGTCCTGCAGATTCAATTTACATGTTACAACGGTACCGCGCTGGCCATTTCGTCGAACATCGAAACTCGCGCCGGCGAGAGACGCCCCATGGCGCATCAATTGCAGGCCGAGTCCCTCGGATCTGGGCAATTTATGGGGAAATCCAATCCCATCGTCGCTGATCGCGAGCAGAAGTTCGGAGGCGCTCGTCCCAAGTCGGATCGTAATTCGGTGGGCAGCGGCGTGCTTGACCGAGTTGGCTACCGCTTCCTGGGCGATCCTATAAAACTGAGTTGCAATCGCTGAGTCGGGAGAACGAATGAACTCTTCTCCCTCGAACACGCAATCGATACCAAACCGATCGGTAATGTTGTCTGCGAGGCCTTGAAGGGCCACGGTCAACCCATCCGCGTCCAGTTCCGGCGAAAAAAAACCGCGCGCCAGATTACGAGTTAGGTCAATCCCTTCCTCCACGTAATGAACCAGCTTTTCTGCCTCAGCCGTCTCCGACGCCGACCTCAGCGCGAGCTTTTCCTTTAATACTTGAGCGGCGAGCGCGGTACCGGTCAGGTGTTGACCCAGGCTATCATGCAATTCCTGGCCTAACCGGTGCCGTTCGCGATCTGCCACTTGCGCAATCTCTCGATCAAGTCGTTGTCGTTCTGCAACCTCATGCTGCAGCGCCGCTGTGCGTTCCTGAACTCGTTGGTCCAATTCATGCACAAGAGTCCGCAGCTTGGCTAACAGACCCGCAAACAGCGCATAAGAGACAAAAGCCATTCCGGCATTCCAAAGAGGGGGAGCAGGAATCCCTGCCGCAAAGTCTGACACCAACGCGACGGCCACGCTGAGAACCGCAACTCCGAGAGCAGTAAAGAAGCTACCAAACCACGCCGCCAGGGAAATCGGTAGAAGGTAAAACAGAAGTAACGGGCGCTCATAACCAGTCAAATAATCGATGTAGCCGACGACGCCGACGAGAAGGAGGCAAACGACTAGCAACAACTTGCGAGAACCAACCAACGGACAGTCTTGCAGACTAGCTGCGATTCCGTTGAATCGGGTGTGACGCGAGGCCATGTCGAGACACGTTGCCATAGTGGCTATAAAATCCGCAGCAAAGCAGGAAAATCCAAGAAGACAATCAGGCTCGTTTCATCACCTATTCTTGCTGTGTGCTAAGCTTTGCTTTAGCGAAACCCTGCAGAAGGCGCTTTTGTGACCCCCGGTCGGCGTTGTTTGAAAAGTGATAGTCGTGCGCATCAATTTCAGAGCAGAGCCTCACCCCTGATATTTTCCTTCGAGCATTGCTGTTCCAACGTCTTAATAGTCTGCACAGCGCTTCGAAGCTGGTTCTCAACCGTTGAGGCGTGTTGAACACTTTTACGAAACGCAGCTTCCATTTCATCAGCGGCCAGGCAGGATACTTCAGTCACCTCCGGAGCCCGCTGTACCTGTACGTAGAGATTCGTCGCCTCGTCAATAAGCCGGCGATCAGTGGCCGGATCGTCGGCCAGGAAATCCGGCGGCACGTCGGAGCTATTTATTTGGTGGCTCAGAGGCTCAAGACATTGTGCGTCAAACGGCTCGCCAACGAAATCCAGAACCGAGCCAATCGCAGTCTCCGGGCGATCAATTAACGTATTGTAATCCAAACGACGAACGACATCCGAACCATAGGCCCGCTCGGCCTGCGCGCAGGCCTTCACCGTACGCAGCCAATACTGATACGCCTCCTGTTCGTTCGCGACGAGCTGAATCCCAGTAAGCCGATGAAGATTCAGCATCGACCGAACCACATCGCGCACGTCGCGCAGCACATGAATAAAGACACCCTCCGGGAAGAGTTTTCGCAGCGCATAAATATGCAATGAGTACTCCGGCGTGCCGTCGACCCATCGCGTTTTCGGTCCGCCTAGTGTGCGTCTCATAAACTCCGGAAGCGAGGGGATCGCAGCGCGTGTTTTCTCCAAATCCAAACGGTGAGACACAATTAGGCCGTTTATGCTTCGACCAAAATCGGCAAGGAGCTCATCGAGCGAAATATTCATGGCGCTCAGGACGCTGAGGTGGCCGCGTGCGGCTCCGATCTGGTGAATCACGGCGCTATTGATGCAAAAGTCGCCCATCCAGTTGGATTCCGGCACTGCGAACATGTTTGGATGCTGCCCCAGGCACCATGTGAGGATGCTGGTCCCCGAACGCGGTGACCCGACAACAAAGATGGGTTTGTTCATTCTAGTCGGCGTTTGCCATCGGCCGTCAGTGAGTCTGATTTTTGTTCGTACTCGATGCGTGAGACACAACCGATGCTACAGCGGCGCACTATTTTTGCACGAATCGTTCCTACTGATTTGTCGGGATGTGATGAAACAATCGGATGGCATGCAGTTGCTCCGTCCTTCATGGATTTTAAGCGTGGGCATTTTGTCTTGGGCAAGTCAGTGTGGAACCTCGGCGTTAGCTCAGTTAATAGAGTCGGCAACCCGGGCGTGAATGAAAGCTGCAGAAACCATCTATTCAATTCTACCAGGTTTTCGGCAAAGGATTTCATATTGGGCGCCCAGCGGCAGCGATGCCAGGTAAGGTTCCAGCCAGCGCAGGAAGCTCAGGAGCCGTGGAAATAAAAACAAAAAATCAGTCCGGAGTATTTCGAACCCACCTTCGCGCAACAAACGGCGAGCGGCTGGCGGCGACAAGGTGATGGCGTCATCATCGAATGGGATGCGGCGCATGACGTATCGTGCCCCTGGGTTCCAAGGGTTGTTTTCCCAAAATGCGAACAAACCGCCCGGACGGAGAGAAGAATATAGTTTGTCCACGGCTGCGGCGCGGTCTCCTGGTGAGATGTGATGGAAGACGCCATTGCAAAATATCAGGTCGAACCGATTTGTGGGCCGATATTCCGCAAGGGGAATAAGCACGGCGCGAGTGCCGTGGGTGGCCCGGGCAATCGCGAGTGATTCAGTAGATGCATCTACCCCCACCAGTGACTCAACTTGGAATGCATCCGACAAAAAAGGTATGGCCGAACCAGTCCCGCAGCCGAAGTCCATGATGGTGCGCGGGCGCTGGGACAAACGGCTTAAACAGCGGGAAAGCCAGCGTACGCGGCTACGCGCGAAATAAATCTTATCCTCGCCGGAAATCGAAAGGCCGCGGGCAAGTGTGGCGTCATACGTCGCGGCATATGCATCAAAGTCGGTGTTCACCTCATTAAGACTGGCTCATCGGCGACGCTTCATACCGAGAACACTGACAAAGAAACTCCAGAGTATGGTCTGAAAACCGAGCGCGGTCAGGGTCGCACCCGGGATGGCCCAGCGCATCGTCACAGCGTAATCGAGATGTCCGAAACCGGTCGCTTTCCATCGTAACACGGGAATGCAAAGCAAAACTAAACCTGCCAGGAACGTAACGCTGCCGATGCCCAGACCACGCTCCAGATAGATCATTCTGAAGAACCAATCAATTCGCGGATCTGTGGGTAACAATCCTTCATTGATTGCAAAAGTCTTCGCGCAGATGGCAAACAGAATCGATTGATAACCCATTAGAATGGCGAGGCTGGAAAATAAGAGTGTGTGCGCATCGAACGTAACCCTCCCTATGGTCAGCCCAGGCAACGCCAGGGCGTATCCAGCCAGCCCAAGCAATCCCAGTAAAAACCCCGGCGCCAGAAAGAGCCATCTGGGGCTGAGGACCAAAAAGAAACGCAGCGTGCGCCAGCCATCGCGAATTGTGCGGAGGTGTGGCGCCTGTGTTTTGCGTCCATCCGGATGGAGGGTAATAGGAATCTCTGAGATTCGCGCCCCGTGTAAGCTGGCCTTGATGATCATCTCCGTGGCAAATTCCATTCCTTCGCACCGAAGATCTAATCGATCGTACAGTTCCCGCGTGAATCCGCGTAGGCCACAATAAACGTCGTGAATAGGCACAGCGAACATACGCCGTGCCATTTGTGAAAAGAGCGGGTTTCCCAGCCAGCGATGTGAAAATGGCATTGCACCCGGCATGATTCGCCCGCCGCCGCTCGGCAGACGGCAACCCATGATGAGTTCGGAGCCTTCTCGGAATTTGTTGACGAAGCGATCCGCCTCTGAAAAATCATAGCTTTGGTCGGCGTCGCCCATGACAATCCATCTTCCGGCAGCAGCGTGAATGCCACCCGCCAGCGCGTTGCCGTATCCTTTTTTCTTTACATGAACAACGCGTGCGCCGAATTCTTCGGCAATTTGCACTGATGCATCCCGGCTGCCGTTGTCGGCTACAAGAATCTCGCCACAGACGCCAGAGCGTTGGATACCCAGTCGCGCTTTCTCAATACACGCCGCAAGCGTCTCCGCCTCGTTGAGACAAGGCATTAGAATGCTCAGTTCAATTGTATTGGTCACGTTGAGATTTAGCGTTCAAATTTATGGAAATAACAGTGGTGGAAGAGAGCCTTGGGTCGGATGGGGCGCGGCGCAACGTTCCGCCAGGTATCGCCAATGGTCCGGCGGCTGGTCCGAAGGCAGCAGCTCATCGATCAGTGCCAGCAGCTGATAATCGTTACGAAATGGCGCAGCAATACGTCCTGCGGTCCGGAGCAATAGATCTTCTCTCCATTCCTGAAGCAAGGCTCGTGTCGTCTCACCGCTGTAGATTGTCACTTCCAGCCATACGAAGCGCTGGAGCGGCGCCGTACGGCCCTTTAAATTGCCTGGCGAAGCTACGTAAAACACGCGGCCTCCGGTGGATGAATCAAGCCGGGACGCGACTTTGGTAAGATATTGATCGGGCATTAGGACACGTTGTTTCGCGTCGGTGAAGAATTGCGATAATGTGAACGCGTCGCCCCATCGCGCAACGACGACGTCTCCCTTGCGTAAGTTTGAATGCAAAAATTCAGCCAGGCGCACATACTCAAGATGTCGTTTTGTAGTGAACTGTGCGCGGACAACGGGCGTCCAGCCCAGAATAATTAATCCAGTGAGACCCCATGCTGTCACGGCGGCACCTCGCTGCATCCGAATATGTCCCGCGAGCCAATCGATGCCCTCAGCGAGTAAGATGAGCAGCAAGGGGAGAGAAAAAATCAAATAGCGAGGTTCCGCGGGAGAAACCGAGACTCCCTGCAAGGACATAAGAACAGGACCTAGAATGATCGCCAGGCACAGGAGAAGAAGCGGCCGCTTCGCTTGTGTACCAGACCAAACACCTGCGAGCAGGAGCAGCGCTACGAGAAAGGCCAGGTAACCCGCCCCCACATACGACGTAAAAAGCTGCGGAAGATATCCCATGCTTGTTGGCGGAGAGGCAGTTCCCCACCGTTTGGCAAGCTTCGCAATTTCAGGCAGCAGGCGCCAGTAGGCGGCGGCGACTACTCCCGCCGTTCCTGCTAACGGGATCCAAAGAGTCCTTGATTCCCAGAGAAACTTTCGACCGCCAGACCAACCCCGGGAGACGCCTTCAATCGCTAGCAGCACTATGAGGAATGCGACTGTGTAAACGCCGTTGATGTGCACAAGCAGCAGCAGTAGCACAGCACCGGCACATCGCCCGCCGCTCCACCAATTACGCTGCTGATACCAACGAAAAAATTCATTGATTGCCAATAAGCTACAAGCCACGAGCAGCGAATAAGATCGGATCTGTGGTCCCCAATAAATCAGGAACGGATTGAACGCAGCCAAGCCGCCGGCAATCAATGCGGTGCGAGTGGAAGCCGTGAATTTTAACGCGAGCGAAGCAGTTAATGGAATAGTTGCAACGGCCCCTGCCAGCGGCAGCAGTGTCAGGCGCCAATCCGTGGCTCCGAAAAGCCAGGCGATCCCTTTTTCCACCAGAATGAAATAATTCATCGTGAGATGGATGGTAAAGTGACTCAGGAGATACGCTGGGGTTGTCTTGATGTAGTCGAGCGTGCCTATCTCATCGCCCCAAAATAGGCGGTCGTGTTGATACCAGGCGCGCATCAACAAGGCGAGTATCGTTATCACACCAAGTCCAAAACCTTCCCGCCCCGAAAAGTGCCGTAACGTCAGATCACTGCGCACACGAGACAATGGCGTTTGTCGTTCATGAGTCGCATCAGTGGGAAATTCGGAAATCGGCATGACTTACCTGTAGTTTAGAGCAAACTCCGGCGACTTCTGAGTTCGATCGGACGGAGGCCTGGTCGGACGACCTGCTACATGGGGGACGAATTGTGCGAGCGGGTAGCCTACCCTTTCCGCAGCGAAAATCACCATCAGCGGTTTGTATCCATTCTATTCACAGCAAGGACTTCAACAACAGCAGCGAGGATACTGCGAATCGCATCCATCTCGCGTTCAAGCGGCTCCCTAGCGTCTGACAATCAAACGGAAACAGTCTACTGCATTGCTTTTGTAACGGCGATTTTTGCCAGCATCTCCGTGTGATCCGAATTGTAGAGACGGAATTCATAGTTCGAACCTGTTTGAATCCAATCCGCCGGAGCGGATCCGCGGCGACCGTCTGCAAAGAACGCTTCCGCGCCTTGGTTTACTGAGACAAAGATTCTGCCGATGCTGCCGTCTGCGGTGTCCCACGAGATGGTCGTTTTACCTAGCTGTCCGTCACCGGAAGCGGGGTTCGGATCTGCGCTTATAGAAGGTGGCCGTTTTTCAAGCAGGCAAAACGCCCGTTCGTCCCGTTGAGGATCGGCCGGTGTAGAGGCCGCTGTATCGCCAATTGTTAGATATGACAGGAGATTCCATCCTGTCCGGTCGACCAATCTCTTCAGTCCTTGTTCCGAGAAAATCCAGAAATTTGTGTCGTCATTGTTGCATTCCTGAGGCCCAAGGAGGTAGGCGACAGGATATTTTGACAACGGTTGGCCGTCGCCGGTTTGTTTAGCAATACGCGTGCTAACGAAGCAGTATCTGGTGACTTGAGCCAGGCTTTCAAGAACGAAGAAAGGGTTCTTTAAATGATAAAGGATTCCCAGGAAAAAAACGGCATTGTATTTTTGCTCTGTGAACGAGAATTGGGAATCCAAATCAACCGATTGGATAGCGACCGACGAGTTTAACGCTTCCTTAAGAGTCCTTGCTCCTTTCAAACCGTTGAAGTTGGTGTACTCATTGTCGATCACATCCACCGATAGGCCCTGTTTCTCTAGAAAAAATGCCAGATCGCCATCAGCAGCTCCGATGTCTGCTACCTTTTCGTGCGCGCCTCGACAGAGATCTAGTAACTGAAGACCCGCCATCTCGGAGAGCTTCTCCAGGAGTGCAACGTTGCGCAGTGTTGAGTACGGGTACCAGAAGGACTTGGGACAATGATTGAGTTTGATATTCCAAAGGTTCTCTTCGGTCGCCGTTGCCAAATCGTTGAGAGACGATGCCATGTCTTTGTAATCGTGTGTCGGATTGTTAAAGCAGTCGGTAAAACAGGAGCCGGGAAGGAGTTTTCCACGGCGTCACTTTGCCGGTTACAATCACATTATACCCGAAAAACAATCTGCGCAGTCGACGGCGCCCGCCACGTAGGCGGCGCATGGAACCAAAGCGGTTGACCTGAAACCGAAGAGCAATCGGCGCAGTCTATGGCGTCGAGGTGAGGTACGAAGCTCTTGAATAAATGCTCTTTTGCGCTTGACCTCCTCCGCAAGTCTTTCCACGCGGGCTTGAACCTTGGCCAGCTCGGTGCCTTTTTGACAAAAAAATTCAGCCTCCAATTCCGCAGCCGCGGCAAGCGAGGGTTCAGAGGTCTGGGCAGTTGTTAGGATTTTCGCATGCAGCTGCAACGCCCGCTGGATGATGCGGTCGCTGTGCGACTCCGTGAGTCGAAAATCAGCGGGAACGTTGGAACTGTTGATTTTTTTTTGTAATGGTGAAAGGCACTGTGGCACATACGCTTCGCCGAGAAAGCTAAGAACAGAGCGCATGGCGACCTCTGGCTGGTCGGTCAACTGGGCATACGACAACCGGAAAACCACGTTTGGGCCGTAAGCGTCTTCTGCCAGCACGCAGGCCCGCACCATGCGAAACCAAATATTGTAAGCTTGCTGTTCGCTCTCCACCATCTTTATCGCAGTGAGGCGATGAAAATTGAGCATCGACCGGACCACTGATGTGACGTCCCGGACAATGTGAATGAACAGCGCGTCTGGAAAGAGCTTGCGAAGTCCGTAGATGTAAAAGGAATACAACGGCGTTCCGTCCACCCATCGTGTCTTTGATTTGTTGACGGCTTTGTCCTTCGGGAAACGGCAAGGTGGGTTATTGGGTGCGAGCGCTTGTTCCCATTTCCTTTCCTCAAGGTCTACCTTATGACGCAGGATGAGTTCATTGATGGTTTGCCCGAAAGCAGCGAAGAACTCGTCCTTTTGCACCTTCATCGCGCTCCACAACGAATCAGGACCAAGACCCATTTTTCGTTCATGGCAAGTGGCCAGAGCAACTGCCAAATCTCCAATTCCAGTCGATTCGTTCACGCTGAAGATATTCGGGTGCTGAGCGAGGCACCACGTGAGTATGCTCGTTCCCGACCGCGGAGAGCCCACAATAAAAATTGGTTTGTTTATTTGTTTGTACATTCGGGGAGGATTCCGCAGGCAACCTAACAAACTGTATCGTGGCCGAAAACGAGCTGGCGTAATTTATTATGCCAGCGTCGCGCGCGAAGCCTGCGAATGGTATCTCTCTTCAGTTTAAGCTCGTTTGCGAGTCTTTTTGCCCGAGCGTGTTCCTGGGTATACTTATCGCGAAGCACTGCTCTGTGGTTGATTTGAGCCTTAAACGTCGCTTCCATTTTCTCAAGGGCAATCGTTGAGACCTCGGATGCTTGTGGATTTGTTTCAATCTCCGCGTTCAACCGGGTCGCACGTTCGATTATTAGCGGATCGGTACCGCGCTCGCCAAGTCTGAAATCAGCCGGGACATCGGAGCTGTTAATTCGCTTTTGGAGAGGAATAAGGCATTCAGAGGCGTATGGTTCACCGAGAAAACTAAGCAAAGCCCGAAAGGATGCGTCGGGTTGATTTACTAACTCCGAATACCTGAGTCGAAAGATAACATGCGGACCGTAAGCCTGTTCGGCCAACAGACACGCGTTCACTGAATGGAACCAGAGATTGTAGGCGTGCTCTTCATTATCGACTAAGCTTACCCCAGCCAGGCGGTGAAAGTTAAGCATCGAGCGCACTACAGAAGTGACGTCCCGGACGATATGGATGAACAGCGCGTCTGGGAAAAGTTTACGCAGTCCGCAGATGTGAAACGAATATGCCGGGGTTCCATCGACCCATCGGGCCTTGCCAGAATTGGGGGACGTTTTTGTCACGAAGTCATGGGGCGGATCATTTGGGGCGAAGGCCTGCTTCCACCACTTTCTCTGAAGGTCGACCTTGTGGCGCTGAATAAGCTCGTTGACGGTCTGGCCAAACGCGGTCATGAATTCCTCTCGTTGTATATCCATCGCGCTCCATAGCGAGTCAGGGCCCAGACCCATCTTTGTCTGATAGCAAACAGCGACCGCAAGTGCCAGTTCTCCAATCCCAGTGGACTCATCCACTGGAAAAATATTCGGATGCTGGCCCAGGCACCAAGTCAGAATACTTGTTCCAGAGCGCGGGGAGCCCACCAGGAAGATTGGTTTTGTCATCGTATTCTGCATTCAATTCCCAAAGTCCGGTTCGCCAATGCGTATAACGCTTCCCGAACCGCAGGATTCTACACCGGGCGATCAAGGCTTGTCACGTACACTCGCGGATTATTGAACATTCGTTGGCGCGCCGCCCAAAAGACAGCTGACCTTTCTCCTCGGAGGCCTTTACGATTTTAAAAAGCGAAGCTTATCTTCGCGTTTACGACAACCTAGCGTCCAGCTTCTCACAAGATGAATCCTTGAACTTAGGATGTTTCAGGGAGTGACCTGCCTGTTCTTGGACAAGCTATCTAAACCTTGGCGAATGTCCCTGCTTCGCTCTCTGAGCGACTCGTGGCAGCGCGCAAGTTTGATTCGATACTAAACGGCGAAATCATGAGCCGGTCTTTCATCTGGTGGTCACCTGTCTGACGCGTTCATTAAATGCAGCCTCTATTCCTTCACAGGCGGCGGTGGACGGTTCCAATGCCTGAGGGAGTCTTTGCAGTTCGTCGCTTAATTTCCTGGCTCGTTCTACGACAGCCGGATCAGTCGCCGAATCGCGCTCGTTGAAATCGCCAGGTACCTTGGAAGTGTTAACGCGTTGGGCGAGCGGATCAAGGCATTGCGAACAGTACGGTTCGCCAAGGAAACCGAGGACTGAGCGCATGGCGGATTCTGACCGCTCGATGAAATCTGAATAGCGCAATCGATACACGACACTTGGGCCGTAAGCTTGCTCTGCCTGAACACAGCAATTGACTCTGCGCAACCAATATTCATAAGCCGCCTGCTCGTTTTTTACCAAACGATGCTCGCCGTCGGGAAAGAAATTTAGCAATGAACGTACCACGTCGGTAACATCTCGAACCAGGTGAATAAATTGGGCTTCGGGAAAAAGTTTTCGAAGCCCGCAGATATAAAAGGAGTTTTCCGGCGTTCCATCCACCCAGCGGGATTTCGGCTCGTTGGGAGAACGGGAAACTTTGAAATGCGGGGCGGTACATCCAGCCTGTCTGCTTTCGAACTGTTTTCGATGACTCAGAATCAACTGATCAATGGTTTCGCCGAAGCGCGCGAGAAACTCTTCACGCTCAATGAAATTTGCGCTCAGCTGTCCACGTTTTCCACGTGCGCTGCCACGTTGGTAGGCGGTGGCGGCGTCGATCGCAAAAGGGCCGAGCCAATTTGATTCTTCCTGCGGGAGAATGTTCGGGTGCTGGCCGATACACCAGGTAAGGATGCTCGTCCCGCATCGGCCCGAGCCTACAATAAAAATCGGTTTATTTCGCTGGTTCTCCATTTTAGTGGCATGGCATGCTTTTTTCGATGCTCGTGGTCGTCAGAACGCACGCGCGCATAAGTTAATCAAAGTCAAAAAGTCCACTAGAAGAATCTGTTTTGTAGGTTTGCAATCTAGTTTCATATGTACAGACTAGAGGACTTTATTGCGTCACCGGATTGATTCTCGGCCTGAAATGGAAGACGGATCCCTCACACTACGGACGACGCTCTCGCCCGAGGCGCTGAAGGAAAAGCTGCGACGTTGGGAGCCCTGGGGCCATCGGATCGATTTTGATAACGGCGTTTCGACCAAAGACTTCAAACGCCGCCTCCCATTTTCTGAGCAACCATTGAACAAGTTCGGCCTGGTCGAGTCCGCCATTCCCTTCCGAGATATTTCGGGTGCGAAATTACTCGATATCGGTTGCTGCGCCGGTTACAACTCTATCCATGCGGCGATGAAGTACGGCGCTCGCTGCACCGGCATCGATGTCGTGCCTGCACAGATCGAAATCGCGCGTTTTCTTTCGGAAATTGCCGGCATAAATGCACAATTCTTTATTGCGAGCGCGGAGACATTCAGTCGTCCACAAGAGTTTGATATCGTCCTTCACTTCGGCACGCTCTATCATCTTCCCAATCCAGTGCTCTCTTTACGGACCACCTTCGACAACTTGCGGCCTGGCGGTTACCTCGCTCTGGAGACCCAGGTTTACGATCATCCAGAGGACGCGAATATCTGCTACTTTATGCACATGCAGAACAACGATGTTACCAACTTTTGGGCCTTGAGCAGAAGTGTACTGGCAAAGTGCTTGGAATTGGTTGGATTCCGCGAAATTCGACAGCTGAAGCTCGTGCCCACCGAAGGTCTCGCCAAGTACATGGCGCGGACTATCTTGGTCGCACGCAGACCGGTAACGTCGTCTGTTCGACCTTACGCTCTGCAGCATATAAACGAGAGCCCGCTTGGCTGAGATCGCAAGCCGGCGGTGAGTTAAAGAACACCGGCGCACGCACGACGTTCGACCCGCCAGACTCCCAAACTCCGATGTACGCCATGCTGTTCGGAGCTCCATCTGAGACAAAGAGCGCTTTAACCAACGAAAGGCGTCACCATCGAAGATGATTGCGTTGACCTTGGCTTGCTTTTGTGTTCAAAGGAAAATGGCGACGCCGTAGCAAAACAGATCATTATGACTCAGCCGGTGAACGAGTTTTTTCTCAGCGAAGACGTGGCCAACTTCGCCATCAAAAATGACGATACTTCGTTAGACGCGAAACCGCTCTGGGTTTCCGTGGAAAGACATGGTAACTTCCATTTAGCGCTTGCCCTTGGCGCCCAACAGACGGTTACAGGGCCTCTAATGCAGTTTTCCCGCGACATGGCGATGTCGTGCGAGCTCGGATCGAAAATAGGCGCGAAGAACGTTGAAGGGTTTTCGTTTCAGGCGTTCTTCGAACCGGAGGACGATAGATCAACCAAACTCATATTGCTTGAAGCGCCGTTGCGCCCGGATAAGAAGGAATCGAATTTCACTCTGGACCTATCTGTATTGCGAAGCCGCTGCGGCCGTCTGGGATTCCGGTGTTTCTCTTCTGACGGCAGTGCCGATTTGGAGTCAAAACTTGCTATAATCAAGTGGGTCGCCGGACCGAACGACCGCATTAGCCTTCTGACTGCGCGCAGTCATCGAACGCGCCGAATTAAGACCGAAACGGAACGCTATAACGTAGCGTACGATCATGAGATGTATGCCAGCCGTAAGACTGCGGACCAGCGAGAAGATCTTTCGAAGTTTAAGCTGTTAGGGAAAATCTCTTCCCGGGGGAAGCGCAAGTCCCAAGATCCGATTACCGCGGAATCTCTGGTGAATCTTCCATCAGCAAAGGTCTTGGAAGGTGATAATGTATTTCACTACGCACACAGGGTATTGCTAAGCCTCATTGGGTCTAAGCATCCAGATTTTTCGAAGCGCATTCAAACCGTCAATCAGCGCGAGCGTCGTCCGGTCCGGATACTCTCACTTTGCTCTGGAGCTGCAGGCATAGAAAAGCAAATCATTGCCAAGGCGGGGTGCCCCGTGCAAATAACGCTTTTCGATCGTCACGAGAAGTTGATGCGACAGGCTGCGGCCGCCCTTTCTTCCAGCGCTGAAACATCGGGCTTTCTTGGGGATGTCAATGAGCTGTCGGTTGAGCAATTCGGGGATGTGACTTTCGACATTGTGATGTTCGTATCAGGACTGCATCATGTCGTGGAAATCGAGCATGTCCTCAAAGGAGTCATTGAGTTACTTGTACCAAACGGAGAAGTTTGGATAATTGGAGAGGCCATCGGCCGTAACGGAAATCAGTTATGGCCTGAAGCGCTAGAGGCAGCCAATGCCGTGTTTTCTTCTCTTCCGGAGCGTTACCGCAAAAACGCGTTTACTGCCAAGGTCGATTTTACCGTTCCGGAAACAGATTTCTCAGCCAGCAGTTTTGAAGGAATTCGAAGCGAGGAGATCGAATCGCTGCTATTGCGATACTTCGATCCCGTAGAGATGTGGCGCGGCAACTGTTTCCTATGGCGTTTGGTTAACCCTGCTTACTTCAGCAACTACGATCTCAAGAATCCGGAGGACCGCTACTTCGTGCTGTCCCTTGTTGCTGCCGAATACAAGCTATGGAAAAATGGGGGGCGCCCAGCACAGAGCTTCAGCGTGTACCGGAAGCGCTGATTTGGTTTAGAACGGTTCGATTCCCTTCGGGATTTGGACTCCTTGGAGCCAATGATGCTTTATGGAACTACGACACCTCGAGAGGAGGACGCGCCAGTCCGGCGGGGTTTACCGCCATTCGACGCCCGAGTTTGTTTGCAGGTCGCAAATCTCCGACGAGGCCAGGGTGGCGTGCTGTTGCGAGAGCCGCACTGATAGCTTTTCTATTGGTGAAGTAGTGTCTCTTTGTCACGATCTGCTGCAAAGTCGAATCGTGTGATCGCGTTTCTGGCGAGCTTAACTGACCGCATGGAGCAGAAAATTGCGATGTCGTAGCATGACTGCCTCCTGTTCATGCGGTCGGCTTCTGGAGGGTGTGCGACGTCTGCTGCGAAACCAGTGGTTCGTAGCTTTGGCAATTCTTGTCATTGGCATGGTGGTGCGCTGGGAGTTCAATCTCTGGCATCCTCATCCGACCGGATTTTTTATTTACCATGGCTCCCCCATCTCGGATGGGTCCACCTACACCTTCAAGGCAATAAATATCGCTGAGGGCTACGGAATTCCACCATTACAACAACCCGCTATTCGGCCTTTTTATTCGATTGTGCTGGCCTGTCTCTTTACGTGGACTGGATTTTCTCTGGGAGCGGTGACGGCTCTCAATATTGTCATTGGAGGCGCCATCGCGGCGTTGATTTATCTTTGCGGCTCATTGGCTTTTAATCGCCTTTGCGGGCTTGGTGCGGCGCTGTTCTTCGCCATCGATCCCACTCAATTGATCCAGACCCCGCAGGCAGGGACTGAGCCTTTAGGCCTTCTCTTTTTTGTCGGCTCGGTTTACGCCGCCTTGCTCGCTTTCAAGAACCGGCATACGGCCATGTTCTTTTTATCAGGTCTGCTTATCGGGTTAAGTAATCTCACGCGCACTCTTACGGCGTTCACGCTGCCGTTTTATATCGCATTGGTCTTGGTCGTGGGATGGCGACAAAGAATGACTAAAGCTGCCTGCTTATGCGCGTTTCTGATGCTTTTCGGTTTTTCCTGTGTGATCCTGCCATGGCTAATTCGGCAGGAGCGCTTATACGGTATCGTAAGCATATCGGACAACATTGGCGAGGCAATCTACGCAGCCACATCGCCGGTTTACAAGCAATGGACTCCGGCGGTGCGCAAGGATGCGGACGCAGCGGGAATTCCAAACACAGTTGGTGATCGGTATCGCTATTTTATCGATCGCGCTCTCGAGAACGTAAAGGCCAATCCTGGTTTCTATTTTCGCAATGTTGGCGCGGCACTTTGGGAATATGCAAATACGTTCGGTCCGCGAAGCCGGGCTACGGGCCGTTACGTAAATTCATATTCCAGCGCCCATTTGGGACAGAAAGTGTTTCTGTATTATGTAGCGATCTTCACGTTCTTTGTGTGGCTGCTGCGAACAGACAGGCCTTTCGCACAATCCAATTTACTTTTTCTCCTAATTTCAATTGGTGTGGTGGTTCTCTACACGAACTTGCCGCCCTGGGCGACGTTTGTGCCCATATTAACAGGAATTATTTTTGCTTGGCGGCCAGGTCACCGAATGGCGAACGTCATCCTATCAGGCACCCTGGTAACGAGTGTCTTGGGCAGCGCGATTTTTGTAAATCCAGTTTTATTTCGCACGGTGCTGATGACGGATTGGCTTTTTGTTCTCTATTTTCTCGCGGGGGTGTGGTTTCCTGCGCAGAGCTTGTCGCGCCGGTTTGGTGGCGGGGCAGAGTCAGCAACAGTTAAGCCAGATCAGGAATACGAAGATAGCTCATTCCAAAACGCCCTGTCTTCGGCTTCACGGTGGTGCTGTCTGCTTCTTGTTATGGTGACAGTTGGGTTCTTTTTAGCCAGCAGCGTGCGCCTGATCGCCCTATCGGTCTCTTCACATGGAGAAAAAAAGAAAACGCCATCAGGCCCGCGATGGTCTTTGAGGCGCGACCTGACCAGCCCAGAAAAACTGTCGATTCTCTTTCGGTTGTACGGCTCACCATTTTCTGTACTGACCAAAGATCCCCAGCAGGTTCGGATCTACGAAGGAGGTAAGAATGCTCCCGCTGTTGGTGACTATGTCGTGGACGTTGAAGGCTTTTACTATGATTATTACATTCCGCCTCATGAGACTCTGCCATCTCCGATGCTTCTTCCTAAGCCGTACCCGCGTACGTTGATCAGACTGTCACGTTGTGACTTTCTTTTCCCGGGAGAAGTCTCCCCTGATTTTACCAACCGACAGCTCGCCTTTATCGGTGTAGTCGTCCCACAAGAAGTTAACGGCGGCGAACAATCCTTACGTGCGCTGGTCCGGGGCCTAGCGATTGTGCCTATGGGCCGAAATCGGCACCCGGATTTTGAACAGGCAATCTGCGCTCCCGCCGGCGACCTCTAACGTTAGCCTCTTATCGGACTTTCGGGCGACAGTTTTCGGCGCATCCAGAAGCTTCCTCCTCCCCACTTAGCTGAATTTGGAGAGCTGGTCCCGAGGTTTTCCAGGCTTGGAAAGGCGGCCTTAAGGTCGTCCAGATATTTGTGAGCCATGTAGCTACTCGCCATTAGCACCTCAAATTCTGAATTGAATGTTAAAAAGGCGTGCAGCAAGTATTGCTCGCCCCAAAAGCGAAATTCGTCCACGACCCAATCGCGTCGGTAGTCGAAAGGTAAAAATATGTCGTGAATATGCACGATTACGCCTGGCTTAAGGCGAGGCAAGACTTCCAGGAAAAGATAGTTGACGTCTCCGCCAATTTTTACTGTGTGAGAGCTATCAATGAAAAGAACGTCACCGGAGTTGAGTTCTGAGAAGAATTCGACCTCGATCTCTTCCACTTTTTTCTCGATTAAACGATGCAACCCGGGAAAGCCCGATTTCAGAAACTCCTGAGGGAATGGTTCGATACAGGTAAGCTTCGACTGAGCGTTTTTTGCAACAGCTTCTCCGAGCAACAGGGAGGAGTAACCACTACCAATTTCGATGATCAAGCGCGGCTGAAAGTGGCGAACCATGCAATAGGCGAGTAAAGCGTCGATCCCGTCAAACAGGCCGTTATTGAAGTGAAAACGAGATGGACTCGCGGCTGGTTCGGTCGGAAATTGTTCATACTCGTTCTGAAAACTCCGAAAATCCTTCCGTAGCAGATTCCGCTGCATGGATTCGTTCATATCGATTCCCGGAAGCGTACTTGGTGTGTCCCAAAGTGTTTTGGGCAGATTCTGAGTGTCCGGGATTGGCTGATAGAAGTGAACCGGAGTCACATGGAAACCATGTCGCTCCCAAAGCAGGAAAGACTGGGGAAATTCTTTTCGATGGAGGCAATGAGGCATAACCCTGGCGATGAATTGCGAAAGCTCGACCGTGGCGATGTTTCCCCTGGCGACTTCATCCGCAATTTGGCCCATGATGAGGTTTGTGGAACCTAGGTCGCGTGTGACCTTTACTGAGTCGACGGGCGTATCGGGTTGGCTATTCGCGTAAAGGCGAAATTCGTAAACCATGGAACCGCTGATCCATGGGATTTTGACTTGGCCGGACGGTTGGCGGCTGATGAGCTCTTCCTCACCGTGGGACGTCAAAAGGCGAACTTCTCCTCCGGCCGGATCGTTGGTTCCCCATGATATCAATACGTCCTCTCCGAGCGGAACGGGATTAGGGGTTGCGACAATTTTTCCAGCGATCGAACTGTCCAGGTACTCCCGTATTGTAGTACCGATCAACTTGGAAATCTCGGTGTTGTGAACTTCTCCGCGAGCCATACCAATTGCGAGTTGGTGGAAAAGGATTAGGGCAAACGGGCGGAACCTGTCAGCTTGCAAGTAGGCAGGAATGACGGCTCCGATGAAGCGCAAAAGTTCTGCCATATCGATGTTTCCTCGCAATGCTTCGTTCGCGAGTTCTCGCAGCTGTTTGGAAGCGGTAGTGAAATCCCGGGAAACGCGCACTGAATCAATCAAACTGTTAGGGTCGCTGGCACCGTAAAGGCGAAACTCATATATGGTCGAACCTGTGATCCACGAGATCTCTGCCTGGCCAGACTGTTTCTTAGTCTTGATGACCAGCTTTTCATCCCCGGCAGAGGTCGAAACGCGTACCTCGCCTCCAGCAGGGTCATTCGTTTCCCACGAGATCAGCACCGCACCCTGACCGAAATGGACAGGGTTCGGACTAGCAGTGATTTTTCCGATGACCGGTTCGGTTGCGTTTGTGTCGCTCACCGGTAAAAACAAAATCAGGGTGTGGCCGCCAACGAAACCCCTGATTGGCGGAGATCTGCGGATTGCTCTGCCCCTCGCAAATGTTCGTCGCTGAACAGGAACTCCAGCTTGGTGCGAGCAGTTGCGGGCGAATAAAGTGCGCGCGTTTTCTTAATACCGTTCTCTGAAAGTTGGCTCCAAAGTTCTTCCGATTCGTAAAGCTCGATTAACGCACGTGCAAAATCTTCAGGCGCGTCGGCGACTAGTATTTCCTGGCGAGCGGCAAGTCGCATACCCTCGACGGCTAGTGATGTGGCCACAACCGGAACGCCACACGCCATGCTTTGATTGATCTTACCTTTTACGCCCGCCCCAAATCGCAGCGGCGCCACAGATAGTCTAACACTGTCAAAAAACGCACGAGTGTCTCTTTGCAATCCGGTGACAATGATCCTGTCGGTCGCCAGAGCAACTATCTCAGGCGGCGGGTTGCCTCCAATAATGTAGAATTTGGCATCGCGCAGGTGTTCGCTCACCAGGGGATAAATTTTCTCCACGAAAAATAGAACCGCGTCCGCGTTTGGTTTGTGCTGAAAACCACCAATGAAAAGATAGTCTCGCCGAAGTGCGAAGGGTGTCGTTGAACCTGCTACATCGACAATGTTTGACACCAACTGGATAGATTTCCGGGGCCACTTCTCCTGGAGCAATTGCTGCTCGACAGGACTGACTACCCAAGTCTCATCAGCTTGTTCGATTAGTTTATGCTCCAGCTGTTCTTTCTCCTGCGCCTTGCGGTGTACTTCTGGATCCTGAGTTAGCTGTGCTTCGCGATTTTCACGGAGATAATGAAGATCAACCGTATCAAAAATGATGCGGCTTTGCGGCGCGTGCAGGCGAACATCCGCGATATGTTTACGAGTAAAATCGCATCGACTTAGAATCACTACATCAAAATTTGACCCATTTGACTTGAGGTAATCGCGCAGTTTTTTGACGTAAGGATGGTAAACAACTTCGATTCCGCGCTTCTGCAGTTCTCCGGTATAGGGCCTGGGGTTTGCAAGATTGTCCGGAGCAAAAGTGATTCGATGGCCCAGTTGCCGCAGAATCGTTAGAATTTGAGACATTCGGAGCGATCCTGAGTCGTGGTCGGGCATTGGAACGTGGTGGTCTATGACCAGGATATTTTTTCGATGAGGTGGTGCCTGCCGCAAAAAAGTCACATCGCCATTCACCGGTTTCGTGCATAGCTCGTCCGCCCATGCTTCGATGAAGGTTGAGCGGTTAATCTCCTGGTGTTTTTTGGTGCCGGTTGTAAGATCGGTGCCGCCCGTCGCTCCTTCGTAGTGTACAACCTCACTCAGCGGCTGGTATAACACTTTGTAACCTGCCTTTCGAACCTTGAAAGCGAGGTCGGTGTCTTCGTAGTAGGCAGGCGCGTAGCGTGAATCAAACCCGCCTACGCTGAGAAACAACGACTTGGGAATCATCAATGCTGCTGCCGAACAATAGTCCACTTCGCGAAGAAAATTGTATTCTGGTTTCGCAGCATCATCGAACTTGCCGTAGTTCCATCCTGATCCGTCTCGCCAAATAATGCCGCCCGCTTCCTGCAGGCGGCCATCGGGGAAAACCAGCTTTGAGCCGACAATACCAGTGGGTCGATGTTGCTCTGAGAACGTGTTGAGCAGCGCTGACAGCCAGCCCTCCTTCACGAGAGTATCGTTGTTCAGGAACAGGAGGTAACTTCCACGAGCTGTTTCTGCGCCGCGGTTGCAAGAAGCGATAAACCCCGAGTTGATTTCGTTCCGGACATAAACAACGCCGGGCATTTGTGCAATTGCCTGAGAAGTTTCATCCGTTGAGCAATCATCCACAATAATCACTTCAAACCGCTCCGCTCCCTGATGTTCCTGAAGAGAAGCTAGGCAGGCTTGTGTGAAGCGAAGTTGATTAAATACGGGAATGATAATTGAAACGTCCACTTCTTCGTGAAGCGGAAATTCAATCGGGCGCGTTGGCGCTGGAGGTTCTATAAGTGCAAAGGTGTGTTCACGGCCTGAACCCTCGTCCTGAGCAAGGGCGTGGATTTGGTCTTCTATTTCAGCAGTCTCAGGGTGTAAGCCACGCCACTTGTCATAGATTGCAATAATCTTTTCCAAATGCCCATACCCGAGTAACTCTCGGGATCGCCTCGGCGAAAGCTTTGCCTTCAAGGCCGCAACGGGGTTTGCCATTTTCCATCGTGCGGAAGAACGAAGCCGGGTTGCCGACTGCGCTACTTCCTCGAACAGCCGTAAAAGCTTCTGAGTAGCTTTCAACTGCTGACGCAGTTGAGTTCGCAAATCGTCTCGACGCGCTTCGCTTTCAGCGAGGCTGACGCTTCTCTCACGAAGAAGGTCATTCATCTGCATAACACGCTGCCGTAATTCGTCGACTTCACGGTTGTAGTGAGTTGTCAGCTCCTCGATTTGTGTTTTGTGATGAGTTGTTAGTTCTTCGACTTGTGCCTTATGTCGGTTTTCGGTTTGGGTGAGATGGGTTGTTAGCGCTTCAACTTGTGCCTTGTGACGCGTTTCCGCTTGTGTTAGCAGCTCCCGATAGAGAGTCTCGATTCGAGCCATCGTTTCTGGAACAGCGATGTTTAAGCGGCTCACTGCTCCGGGAAGCAAGTTTGTCTCGTCCACGTTTAGATCTTGCGAAGTTACCGTCCGCGCACCTCTTGTTTTGTTAGACGCTTGGTTAGTCAAGTCTCGATACAGATCGATAACCTGCGGAGCAACGCGGGCATCGATGAGTTCATCGACACCAAAGTAAGTGTGGCGTCTTCGCGTTGATACCATTCTCGCGGCATGCCTCACTTCCGCGTCCGACAACCCCACGAAACTCGCGATACGCCGTAATTCGGCTTCCGGCTTTTCGAAAAACGAATCATAACACGTAACAAGTCGGTCCTGCTCATTCGCCGTTTCGATCACACGTCGGTTATAGATTTCCCAAAGGCGCACGCCAAAAGAATAAGAAGTCCCGTTTCGCTTCTTCATTGACTGGGCGACTTCCAATGGATTGCGCACCACGATCAGCGTTTTCATGCCGGGGAGCACGCTCTGCCAAAATGGCAGCGTCAAACTGTTACGCGGATCCTTCCAACCCCATACACCCGCTGAATCGAACCTTTCCAGAAGCAATCGCGCTTTCATGCGCAAAGGGTCGAGGCCGGGATCGGCGAAGTTTTCGTCGGGTTTCGGCGGGAGATCCCACGCGCCGCCGAGCTGACTTAACAATTCGTCATTGAGCGCAACAAACCCAAGGTGTTCCCAAAACCCATCGGGGTTATCGGCCTGGGGGGGCATTAATTCCTCTTTCGGACCGAGGTAAAGGCCACAGGAATGCAACAGCCTTGTGAGCATCGATGTCCCCGAACGATGTGCTCCGGCAATGCAAATCGCTGTCTGGGTGTCAGCGGTATTTTTCACTCAAAACGCTAAAACAACGATGGGCCGTGCAGTGCGTCAAGCCGATTACTGGGCGGAGGTCACGGGATGAGGTTTGTCTTACCGGGTTACGAAGCCGGCAGAGCTGAACGTCAGAGGCCACATAACACATTGCAAATCTTTGATCGCGCAAAGCCCGCCTCCATCTAAGTTGAAAACCATGCAGCGAAATGATGGTCGCGGGTTTGATGAAATTCGTTCGATTAATTTCGAGTTGAACGTCGCCCCAAATGCAAATGGTTCAGTGCTGGTCTCCATGGGGCAAACTCGGGTGATTTGCGGCGTCACAATCGAGGAAACCGTGCCGCGCTGGATGAAAGAGCAGGGGGTCACTGGCGGCTGGCTTACCGCTGAGTATTCGATGCTTCCATATTCGACACACACGCGAAAGCCGCGCGACATTGCCAAAGGACGGCTGGATGGTCGCAGTGTAGAGATTCAGCGGTTGATCGGACGCTCGCTGCGAGCAGTTGTTGATCTCGAGAAGCTCGGATCGCGTACGATCTGGGTCGATTGCGATGTATTGCAAGCCGATGGAGGAACCCGCACCACCGCCATCACCGGTGCCAGTCTTGCGCTGGCAATTGCCTGCCGGAAACTTGTGAAGGACAAAAAGCTCGATGCTCCGCCAATGCAAAAATTGGTTGCCGCAGTCAGTGCGGGCATTTTGAATGGGGATGCCGTATTGGATCTCAATTACGAAGAAGACAAACTTGTTAGCGTTGATTTTAACCTAGTGGCTACCGAAGACGCTGAATTTGTAGAAGTTCAAGGATCGGGTGAAGAAGCAACATTTTTGGGATCGCAACTTGATGAGATGCTACGTCTCGCACGCAAAGGCATCGCCGCCTTGATCGGAGCGCAGCACGCTGTTTTGGCGCGAATCATGGTGTCACCGCCCGAAGCTTAAATTGTCTGAGACGTTAGTAGCAGTGTTGCTAATTTCGGCCGCGGTTTTGAAAGCTGTAATCATTCTTGGCTGGCTTTTCGTCCACGCTTTCCGTTAAAGCGAGGTGGTTGCATGAAGAAAGCACTAATTACCGGAATCACTGGTCAGGATGGTAGTTATCTGGCCGAGTTGCTCCTGGACAAAGGCTACGAAGTCCATGGCATCATTCGCCGCGCAAGCACGTTTAACACTTCCCGCATTGATCATCTTTATGCAGATCCCCACGTGAACGGCGTACGCCTGTTTCTGCATTATGGAGATCTCGGTGACTCTGGCAATCTGGTGAAGCTTCTTTACCAACTGACGCCCGACGAAATTTACAATCTTGCCGCACAGAGCCACGTCCGTGTGAGCTTCGACATTCCCGAGTACACGGCTGACGTCACGGGCGTGGGTACCATCCGCATTCTGGAAGGGATTCGTGAAGCTGGATTGCGTTGTCGCTTTCTTCAAGCATCGAGCAGCGAAATCTTTGGCAAGGTACAGGAGGTGCCGCAAACGGAGAAAACCCGATTTTGGCCGCGCAGCCCGTACGGTGTGGCGAAGGTTTTCTCATACTGGGCGACCGTTAATTACCGGGAGAGTTACGGCCTTTGCGCCAGCAACGCTATTATGTTCAATCATGAAAGCCCGCGACGCGGCGAAACGTTTGTCACTCGCAAAATCACGCGCGCTGTTGCGGCGATAAAGCACGGGCTGCAAAATGAATTGTTCCTCGGCAATCTAAATGCGAAGCGGGATTGGGGTTTCGCGCCTGAGTACGTTGAAGGGCTCTGGCGCATAATGCAGGTTGGCGAAGGGGACGATTTTGTGCTCGCTACGGGCGAGTCGCACACGGTACGCGAATTTGTGGAAACAGCTTTTGCTCACGCCAATCTGGATTGGAAGAAATACGTCAAACACGACCCACGTTACGAGCGTCCAGCAGAAGTGGATGTCCTGGTCGGTGATTCTTCGAAGGCACAAAAGACGCTGGGTTGGGAACCGAAAGTGCGTTTCCAGGAGCTAGTACGCACCATGGTCGACGCTGACATGGCGTTGTTGTCGCGTGAGACGCCGCGAAAACACCTCGGAAAGCTGCCGTGAGAGTAGTCGCTGATTGGGGACAGCCGTTTTCGTGAAATTTGGCCGCAGGCGCTCCGGGGTCAGCCCCGGCTACAGCGCTATCGCATTACGAATGGCGCCGGATTCGTTTCGGCCATCGAATGCGCTGAGACCAGACCCGGAACCGCCGCCGCCAGTGGTGTCGTTACGACGGTGACAGCGGCGCCCATTCCTACGATGTCGTATAATTGTATGATGTCGCTGGACCGCATCCGGATACATCCATAACTCGCAGGTCTTCCGATGTTCCGTTCCTCGGGCGTGCCATGGATGTAAATGTCTCGAGAGAACGCGTTGGCGTTTTGCGCCTCCAATCCGCGCAGCCAGAGGATACGCGTCACGATTGGATCACGTCCCGGCGAATCCGGCGCAACGATTTCACCGGTGCGTATCCGATCCTTAAACACCGCGCCGGTCGGTGCATTATCACCAATCTTTTTGGCGATCTGCATTTTACCCAATGGCGTAAAACGACTGCCGCGCCAATCGCCTAACCCGAACTTCGAAGTCGAGACCGGATAAATCGCAACGAGATTACCGCGGTCAATAAGCGCGAGTTTTTGTTCACGCGTGCTGACGACGATCTGATGCTGTGTGTCCGGCGCCGCACACGAACCGAGAAAAAGCGCGACAAGTAAAAAGGCCAGGTGGATCGGCTTCTCCGAAGACGATGCTGAAATAATTGCGGCGAAGCCGCCTGATTTACCAACGCGTTGAGGACAACGCGTTCCAACTTGAGTGTTCATGTCCGACTGAACCTAAAGAATCCCTCCGCGGTTTCGGTCGTAGCGTCGGCAACTTCTTTCAGCGGAATCTCGCGCGCTGCCGCGATCGTTTCCGCGACAATGCGCGTATACGCCGGTTCCGAGCGTTTTCCGCGAAAAGGGACGGGCGCCAAATAGGGGCAATCGGTTTCGACCATGAACCTCCACAGCGGGATTTGCGCGGCAACTTCTCGCACAGCGTCGCCGTTTTTAAAAGTGACAATTCCGGTAAATGAAACGAGGTGATCGAGATCGAGAACTTCATTTGCCTCATCCAGTGAGCCGCCAAAGCAATGAAAAACGCCACGCAGTTTTCCACTGTAAGGTCGTATGATTTTCAGAGTGTCTTCCCATGCGTCGCGCTGGTGAATCACCACGTTTAGGCCCAGCTCCACCGCCAGATCGAGTTGCTGTTGAAAGAGGCTAGCCTGTTTTGATTTGTAAGCGCCGTCACGGATTTGCGCCTCGATCTCTTCGTCAGTTTCAGTCCGTAAGGCAGACATGACCTGGACTTGCTCTTCCTTCGCTACTTCTTCGCTGGGCAAACGGTGATAATCCAGCCCGGTTTCACCAATTGCCACCAAGCGTGGGTGCTTGGCCAATTCGCGCAGCGGTGTGATGACGTCGTCATCCGCATCTTCCACGGAAGTTGGATGAACGCCAATTGTCGCAAAGATAGCTGAATGTTTTTCTGCCAGCTCGATAGCGCGACGGCTGCTTTCCAAGGATGTGCCGATTGTAACAATGCGTGTCACGCCTGCTTCGTTCGCGCGCCGCAGCACATCGTCGAGGTCGTTAGCGAAATCCGGATAATCGAGATGTGCGTGAGTTTCGGTTAGTTGATAGTTGAGGGTTGAGTGTAGAGAGTTCACAGGCGTCCCTTCTATCAACTCTCAACGAATAACTATCAACTTCCGTCTCACCATTCGATAATCGTGCTCGCCCACGTCAGGCCACCACCAAAGACGACCATCAAGATATAATCACCCGGCTTAATTCGACCACTCCGGTTCGCTTCATCCAGCGCAATAGCCACAGCAGCAGCCGAGGTGTTTCCGTAGCGGTCGAGATTCACAAACATCTTGTCGCGCGAAATACCGAGCCGATCCGCGATTGCTTCCATGATGCGGAGATTTGCCTGATGCGGAATTACGCAGGCAATGTCGTCGACGGAAAGTCCAGCCTGTTCGAGGACCTTTTTGGCCGCATTCAGCATTGCGATGACGGCCTGTTTGTAAACTTCCTTGCCTGTCATGTGGATCGTTGCCAAATGCTTGTTAGCGTTTTCGCGTGTGATCGGGCAGCGTGAACCGCCTCCGGGCATGAACAAAATATCGGTGTAATTACCGTCACTGCCGATGTATGTGGAAATGACACCGTGTTCACTCCCGCGGTGCCGCAAAATAGCAGCCCCGGCGCCGTCTCCAAAGAGCACACACGTGTTACGATCGGTCCAGTTTGTGATTGAGGTCAGCTTGTCGGCTCCAATCACAAGAACAGTGTCATGTGTATGTGACGTGATGAATTGCTGTGCAATCTCCAGACCAAAGAGAAAGCCGGCGCAAGCTGCGGAAATATCGAGACAAGCAGCGTTAGTCGCGCCGATCTTCTTCTGAACGAAGCAGGCCGTTGCCGGGAACAGCATGTCCGGAGTCGCCGTTGCTACCAGGATGAGATCGATTTCCTTTGCGGAGATCCGGGCCTGTTCGAGTGCTTTGAGCGTGGCTTTGGTTGCCATATCGCTGGTGTTTTCATCCTTTCCAGCAACACGACGTTCCTTGATGCCCGTGCGAGTGGTGATCCAATCGTCGTTAGTGTCGACAATGCGTGACAGATCCTCATTCGTGAGGACCTTTTCAGGTACGTAGCTTCCGGTACCGATAATTGAAACCGTCCGCAGTGATTTATCGGAGCGCCGGCTCGAGCGAGGCTGTCGTTTCATGGTAACGGCGAATTTCCTCGATGATATGCGGGTTCACATGATGTTCAATTGACTCGGCCGCGACCCGCAGCGCGTTCTTGATTGCCAGCGGCGTGCTCGCGCCATGGGCAATGATGCAAATGCCATTTACGCCAAGAAGCGGACTTCCGCCGTATTCTTCATAATTCGTCTTGTCTTTAATAGTTCCGATAGCATTCTTGGCCAGAAATGCGCCGGCTTTTCGCATCGTCGTGCGCATGAGTTCGTGCTTTAGCCATTTAAACATCGCTACCGCGATCGATTCGCAAGTCTTCAAGATGACGTTGCCAACGAATCCGTCGCACACCACAACTTCAACGGGATTTTCAAATAGGCGACGGCCTTCTATGTTGCCAACGAAGTTAAGCGAACTTGGTTTCAACATCTTGAACACCTCCTTCGTCAATTCAGTCCCCTTCACGTCCTCGTCGCCGAGGGAGACCAAGCCAACAGTTGGGTTTTTATAATGAAGAACATGACGCGAGTATACCGAGCCCATGAACGCGTATTGAAGAAGATGTTCGGGGCGGGCATCGATGTTTGCACCTGCGTCGATTAAGACGAACACATTCGTTTCCGTCGGAAGTATCGCCGCGATACCTGGTCGATCGATTCCCGGCAACGTGCGGAGCTTGATGGTACCCGCAGCGACGGCCGCACCGGTGTGTCCAGCGCTAACCACGGCATCTGCATCACCGCGCTTTACAAGATCGACAGCACGGCTGATCGATGAATCCTTTTTTCGGCGAACGGCCGTCCACGCGCGATCGCTCATATCTACGACCTGCGTCGAATGAACAATCTCGATCCGCGAATCGTTGCACTGATGTTTACGCAACTCGTTCTCGATCTTGGCGGGGTCTCCAACCAGATAGAGTTTATTGATTTGTTTGTAATCGCGCAGCGCCATAACGGCACCGGCAACGAGGTTAGGCGGGCCAAAGTCACCGCCCATCGCGTCGAGGGCGATCTTCATCGGAGGGAAACTTTGCGGACTTTAGCCGCTAAATGCAAATTATTTGCCCTCAAGCGTCAGTACCTGACGTCCGCGGTAGTAACCGCACGACGGACAAGCGATGTGCGAGGGGATCGCGCTTCCGCACTGGGGGCACTTGTTGAGATGTGAAGCATGCCAGCGGTTCGCCGCTTTACGGGTGCGCAATCGCATCTTGGATGTTTTGCGTTTTGGGACTCCCATGGCAGGCGATGACTAAAGCATGCGCGGCGAAAAAGACAAACTTGATTCGAAATTCGATATTCGTGACGCCATGTAGCAACTTACTTTTACCGGTTCTTAATGTTTAGCTTATCCAGGGCACTCCAATCCAATTTCCGCTTTGTATCCGGGTCAGCCGTGTCAGCTCTTTTCGCCTTGCAAGCGCGATTTCCGTCTCTGTCGCAGCGCGGATGCGCTGGAAGGTTAAGCAAGAGATCCTCGCGTATGAACGGAGTGAGATCGACTGTCTCAGGCCCGGACAGCTCGGTGTGCACAGCAAATGCGGGCACTCGAATTTCGTAGGCGAAATTTTCCAGGCATGAAACGCAACGCAGTTCGACCGGCTGCAATAGCGAGCCTCTGGCCCACAGTGCGCCCCCGGCAACGCCCACGTCGATATTGTAATGCAGCTGACCAGCGCAATGAATTCCCTCCGCTTCAAGGTCGTGGATCGGGCAATCTTCGTCTCCGTCCAAATGCAGACCCTGTGCCGGAATTTGTTTGAGATGAATTTTCATGCCCAGAACCTTCCCACAATCATTCAGGCAAATTTCCTGGTGAGCGCCTTGGCAACGCACGCCGGTACAAAACCAGAAATATCGCCGCCAAGACGCGCGATTTCCTTAACAATACGAGAACTAAGATAAGTGTATTCCTCTTTCGGCATGAGGAAAATTGTTTCTACTGCGGAAGCCAATTTTCGGTTCATCAAAGCCATTTGAAATTCAAATTCAAAATCGGAGATCGCGCGCAAACCGCGGATGACTGCTCCAGCTTCTTGTCGCCTGGCAAACTCGACAAGCAACCCTTCGAATTCAGCGATTCTCACGTTGTCGAGTTTGCCCGCCGTCTCGCCCAGTAAATCGAGGCGGTCGTGCAGTGAAAAAAGAGGTTGTTTCTCGTCATTGTGCGCTACAGCCACCACGACTTCGTCGAACAATTTTCGAGCACGCTCGATCACGTCGAGATGACCATTCGTGATCGGATCAAAGCTGCCAGGGTAAATGGCCCGTCGCATAACCTGGAAACGTGGCGCATGAAGCGCGAAATGGAAAGCAAATGACTTTTGCCGGGCCGGTTAACGTGAAAAGCGTTCAATAGTCGTTCGATGTTTCGCTTCGGCGTCTTTCGACGTTAAAAATTCATTAATCGGCGCTATCCGTCTAATTTGCCTAAACTTTGTGAGACACGAAGTTAATCGCCACTTCCATGCGCGATCCAATACCATACAAAACCATCGCCGTGGCGAGCACGTTTTCCCCGAGATTTAAGCAGGTCCTTGCAGAAGCGAAACGCATTCATAAACACTTTTCAGCCGATCTTCATCTGATTTATGTTGGCCAACGCAACCAAGAAATCGCAAACAAATTTCGCGACGCGTTCGCACAACTGGAGCTTCCGCTCGATTCGAAGATTCACTATGAACAGGGAGACCCGGCCGAAGCCATTCTGCGCGCGCTCAACCGCGAGAAAATCGACGTGATCGTTGCCGGCGCACTGGAAAAGGAAGTGGTACTGCACCCATTTCTGGGCAATGTGGCGCGTCGCCTCGTGCGTGAAGCTCCCTGCTCGGTGATGCTCTTTACCACCCCGGCGGAAAAACCCAAGGCATTGCGCCGGATTGTTTTTGTTGCTGATTATTCCGACGACAAATTAGAGGCATTGAAAAGGACGTTGATGTTCGCGGCGCAGGAATCGTGCGAACGGTTTTATGTAATCCGTATTATTACCACGTTTGATCAAGCTCGTGCATCGATCCGAGGCGAGCCCCGAAAGCCCCCAAAACCGGGCGCGGACAATGATGAGGAAGAAGCGTTGGAAAAATTTGTTCTTTCCGCCGGAGTAACTGATGTGCCCATCGAGGCCCGCTGCATCCGTGGGAACACAGGCTTGGCTGCATCGGATTTTGTTCAATCGGTGCAGGCGGATCTTCTGGTTGTTCCCTTGGAGAAAAATACCGGCGGCGCTCAGCAACTACCGGGCAACATTGCATGGGTCACCGATGTCATTCCATGTAATCTCTGGCTGATCCGGTGAATTCGACGTGCAGAGTTCGTGTCTGAATTTGTAGAGCCGCTAGTGTTCAGCGCTTTCCCAACGGATCGGGGCATTGCTACAATCGCAGCTACCACAACCCATGGAGCCTGAATTCCAGCCGTACGGCGCGCCGCATCTCACCGTTATTTTCCTCACAGTCGTCCTGCCTTTTGTGCTTGCCGCACTGGTGTGGCGCACCAGATCGCAGCTCGTGGAGAAGACGATTCTAACCGTTCTCTCCGGAGTGCTGATCTTGAACTATATCGTCTATCTGGTTTTCATCCGCAGCAGTGGCTTCGTCGATTGGCAGCATATGCTGCCAATGCAGATGTGCGACTGGGGCATGGTGGTTGTCATCGTGGCGATGTGGACAGGGAGTCAACGCTGGTTTGAAGTGGCATACTTCTGGGGAATCGGCGGAACGTTGCAAGCCGTGCTCACGCCAAATCTGAGTTTTGGATTTCCAAATTGGCGATTCATCAGTTTTTTTACGTCGCACTCGGCCATTATTGTCAGCGTTGTATTCCTGATGTTGACCCGCAGATATCGACCATATCCCATGTCCATCGCGCGAGCGTGGTTGTGGTCGGAATTTTATTTTATCGTTACTCTGGCTGTCGACAAATTCACCGGTGTTAATTACGGATTCCTGCTGCACAAACCCGAAGCATTTTCCATTCTGAGTTTTCTGTCCGATTCGTGGCCGCTTTATCTTTTGCAATTGCACGGAGTCGCATTGCTTTTCTTCCTTGGATTGTATGTGCCGTTTGCGATTTACGATCTAGTCAAGCGGGGCCGATCTGTGGGGAGTTCAGGTGAACGGCCAGTGCACGCGGGCGCGGAAATGGGGAGTAGGGAGGATTGACCTCAATGGCTCGCATCGTCAGATTGGGCACGACTAATGAAACGGAAGCCACTACGCATCGGAAAAGTCACGATTGGTGGCAAGCGAGCAGTATTTATCCTCGGCCCCTGCGTGATCGAGTCGGAGAAGTTTGTGCAGCGAATGGCGAAGAAGATTACTGAAATATGCATCGCCGAAGACATCGATTTCATCTTTAAGGCGTCATACGACAAGGCAAATCGGACCTCTGTGCGTTCCTTTCGTGGAATCGGTGTGCGCGAAGGTTGTGAAATTCTTTCGAAGATTGGACGGGACTTGAAGATTCCCGTCACCACCGATGTTCATTCACCTGCCGAAGCTGAGATTGCCGCAGAAAAGATCGACCTGTTACAAATCCCGGCGTTCCTTTGCAGACAGACCGATCTACTGCGCGCCGCCGCAGAAACCGGGCGCGCTATCAACGTCAAGAAAGGTCAGTTTCTCGCGCCGTGGGATGTGCGAAACATCGCTGAAAAACTGGTGGCGTTTGGGAACGAGCAATTCTGTTTCACGGAGCGCGGTACCAGTTTCGGGTATAATAATCTCGTTGCCGACATGCGCTCGCTCTACTGGCTGCGGGACGCAGGCTTTCGAGTCATTTTTGACGCGACTCATTCGGTCCAGAGACCCGGAGGAGCAGGGGACTCTACTTCAGGTGATGGCATTTTGGCGCCGGCCCTCGCCAGAGCGGCAATGGCAACCGGGTGTGACGGGATCTTCATGGAGGTGCATGAAAATCCTGCGCGCGCTTTGTCAGACGGACCGAATCAGGTTTCCCTAAAGGATTTGCCCAAGCACCTGCGCATGTTAAAGGCTATTCATGCTGCCGTCTCAGGTAGAGGCGTTTGACGCCAGTCACGTGCGTAATGCCTCGAGGAAGCGAAAGGCTGTGGTGAACTCCTCTTTCCGAGTCATCCTGTCGTTTTGGTTAACATTAGTCTTGTTGTGCGGTGCAGCGACGGTGCCTCAAGTATGCGGTCAGTCGAAGGCTCGAAAAAAGAAAGGGGGCGGCGCAGCGACAGCGGGCAAGTCGCCGGGGGAACAGAGTTTGACGAATATTCCGTTGCCAATTGGACACGAAGCCAAGGGACTTGTATTGCCAGATTTCGATACTGATGGTCGGCTCAAGGGAAAATTTGAAGCCGGTACCGCCCATCGGATTGATGAGCAGCATGTGGGCTTCGAACAACTTAAAATTACAACCTACACTCCGGAGAGTCAGACCGATCTCCGGATCGACATGCGTACGTCCGTCCTCGATCTAAAGACCCGGATTCTCACCTCGCGCGAGCGCACAACAATTCAGCGGTCGGACTTCAACATCGCCGGCGACTCGGTGCAGTTCGACACCAACTCAAAGACCGGGCGATTGATTGGAAATGTAAAGATGGTGATCACTGACAAATCTCACCTGACGGCAAAACCCAATTCGAGCGAATGA
>JBKPMH010000183.1:0-8562 GCA_046732035.1 Verrucomicrobiota bacterium | reverse complement strand
GTGGATCGCCTCATCGTAATTCCGCTCAAGTCTCAATTGAATCAGTTTGGCTTGAAAGGGCATCCATGAAGAAGTCTGCGCGTTTGATTCTGATAACAACATAGCGGCTTCTTTCAGATTACCCTGAGCCTGATAAATGCCGGCCTTTGCAGCTAGTAGATCGGGATCCTTTGGAACGATATCCAATGCCCGATCATAGAGCTTTAGCGCCGCTGGGAATTGCCGAAGCATGGTATAACTCAGTGCTGCAAGCGAGAGTAAGTCCACGTTACGAGGATCCAGGCTAAGGGCTCGATCGAAGTAGGAATTGCTTTCATCCCAGTGTCCCTCGTCTCGGGCAATCCGGCCCAGAGCCATGGTGACCTCACTGGTACCGGGTAATATTTCGCTGACGCGCTTGAATGTGGTTTTGGCGGCTTTCAAATCCCCCAACAGGAGGCGTTGATAGTAAGCTAAGGCGAGAAGGGTTTCAGCGGAGTTCGGGTCCAGTTTCTGCGCATTGTCCAACGCGCTTTTCGCTACATCACGCCGAAAAACCACCGGGTCGTTGTGGTAATACTTCCATGCCTGCACACGAGAAAGCCGTGCCCAGGCAAGCGCAAAATCGGGGTCAAGCTGAACCGCCTGCTCGAAAAATCCGATAGCCTTCCTTAGAGCATCCTCCGAATAGTAACTACGTGCGTGAAAGGCCAATCCACGTAAGTATGCATCGTAAGCCTCCGGATCATTTGTCGGTTTAACTGCTGACATCTGCTCCTCGTGACCGGTTAGCTTCGCCTGTAACGACTCCGCTATTCGTTTCGCGATCTCGCTCTCAACACCAAAGACATCAGTCAACTTTCGGTCATAAGTGTCTGCCCAGAGGTGGGCATCGGTTTGGGCGTTAATCAACTGCACGTTGACTCGAACTTGCTCGGCTGTTTTTTGCACGCTGCCTTCGACAATGTTCGCTGCGCCAAGCTGCTTTGCGATTTCCGCCAGATTGGCAGGCTTGCTGTGATATCGCTGAGTAGAAGCACGTGAGATTACCTTCAAGTCTGCGATGCTAGCCAGTCGTGTCAGGATCTCCTCCTGGATACCGTCCGCAAAGTACGCGGTATCCGGCTCATCACTTAGGTTTTCAAAAGGGAGCACAGCGACGCTCTTTGGGATTACGACCGCGGGTTTACGATTCCAAAGCGTTAGGCTCAAGCCCACTGCCAGGGCCAGCAACAAGGCGACTTGGACAGTTGTACTCGGATTTCGTCGGATCCACTTTCGAGCGTGAGTGACAAACCCGCTTGGCTTTGCGCGGATCGGCTCGTGCCTTAGCCAGTGTTCAAGATCTTCTGCTAGCGCAAGAGCGGAAGAGTAACGGCGCTTTGGATCTTTCTCGAGGCACTTCAGGCAGATCGTGGACAGCTCCCGATCCATTTTAGGGTTTAATGAGCGCGGTGGTCGCGGCTCGGTATCGAGCAGTAACTTGATGGTCTCGTATGTTGTTCCCCCGGCAAAAGGCGGATGCCCAGTTAGCAGTTGGTAAAGCACCGCGCCAAGTCCGTAAACATCTGTTACACTTGTAAGCTCAGCATTCTTACGAGTAGCCTGTTCTGGGGCCATGTAGCTGGGCGTGCCCATTACTTCCACCGTACGGGTAACAGTGCTTTCGGTGTCTAGCAGTCGTGCAAGCCCGAAGTCGGTGAGATTTGGTTCGCCTTTTTGATCCAGCAAAATGTTCCCCGGTTTGATATCACGATGGAGGATCCCGTGTTCGTGCGCGTAATGAACTGTGCGGGCCACCTTGGCGACGAGTTCGGCTGATTGCCGGATCGATAACGGTTGCTCCCTGACTCCTTCATCGAGTTGACCGCCGTCGACGAATTTCATGCTGAAGTAACATGAGCCGTCGCGCTCACCTACCTCATAGATGGGAACGATGCTCGGGTGATCGAGGCTGGCCGCAGCTTCGGCTTCGCGGCGAAAACGCTTTAGGTGCGCTTTGCTCGCCCATTGCCCAAGAGTAATGACTTTTAAGGCAACTGTGCGGTTGAGACTTTTTTGCCGGGCGCGAAATACCACGCCCTGACCACCGCGACCGACTTCTTCCAGTAATTCGTAGTCGCCCAGCTCTCCCAAAATGTCCGCCAGACGCTCGTTTCGGCTGGTACGTGCTGGTTTGTCGGCGTGACCGAGGTCGGCACCCTCGGCTACAGCTTCTTCGTCGAGTAGTCGGAGGCCGCTCTCAAGAAGGCAACCTGGGCAACCCCCTTCCGGCGCGTCGGCTGGTATTCCCCAACCGCACTTTGGACAAACTCTGAGTGCGCTAATCATTATCGGGGCGCCATTCGGGCACTCCCCCTCTGTACTGCGTAAAATCTTATCAGAGGTTACGCCCGGACCACAGCGATCAAGTGGCGCAGCTCGTCTTCAATATCACCGGGCATCGCAACCGTGTGGGCAATCTCCTCTCGCAATAATGTTTGGTAACGTTGGCGAAATCGGTAAAACGCTTGTTTGACGGCGTTCTCGGTCATGTCGAACTCACCGGCGATTTGGGCTTGTGAAGGGCGGTCCGGTTCGCCCATGAGCATTTTTTTCATCTGATCAAAAAAACGCAGATTGCCGGCGCTACGATACTCGTCCCGCAGTCGTGACATCACTTGCTCAAGAACCGTAAATGCCCACCGACGCTCGTAGATTTGATCGGCACTCAGCGCGTCGTTTCGCTCAACATCCGTGCGTTCACGCTCGCGAATCTCATCCAGGGGAATTAGGCGTTGTCCTTTGCCGCGCTTGATTGCCATCGCATGGCGCGCCTCGTCGGTCAGAAAATTATTAACCGATGCAAGCAGGTAAGAACGAAGCCGCCCTTTTTCCTTGCGAACGGTGCTTAGATCTCTGCGCTCTAATAGTAACGCGAAAAAACCCTGAGTAAGATCCTCCGCGTCCTCAGGCCGAACACCTTTTCGCCGCACGAAGCCATAAATGGGTCTCCAATAGGTGCGGCAAAGTTTTTCCAGCGCCTCTCGTGCCACAGGCGATTCGCCTTGTGCCTCCAGGACCACGCTCCAGTGCGTGGTAGTAAACGCTGCCGGACCGTGAACAGCCTTTTCTCCGATCGCGGTCAGCGGAGTAACCTGATCATCCGCAGGCACACCGCGATCAAATTAAAAACTCGCGCGAAAAGCAAGCGTGTACTGGACTTAGATTTACAGGCGACCTGCCTGCCATTCAGACGGCCTTTTCCAGTGGCGAGCCTGCCACCACAGGTCAGGTCTTAAACGCAGCATAAATCGCATCTACCAGGCGCAATGATTTTTCGTTAGGCAGAAGCGATTGCTCCATTTGATTCATCACGTAAGCGAATGAAATCCCGTTTTCGGGATCGGCAAAGGCGTGGCTGCCTCCTGCGCCGGGATGCCCAAAAGCGTTTGGAGACGTCCCGAATAGTCTTCGCGTAGCCAAGGATGGGCGGTTTCCAATCCGCCCTTCTTTTGAATTCGGCGGACTGGAGACCGCCGTTCCTTGTACCTCGGCAGGATCTTTCATGAACCCGGCTGAAAACGCTGTTGGTATTTGAAAAACACGGTCCATGCCATCCGCAAGAGTCGTTGTGATCCAGGCGATTGTTTCTCCTGAGAAGAAGGTTTGCCCGTCGAGTTTTCCGCCATTCGCAAGCATGGAATAGAACTTCGCAAGTGCTGACGCGCTACCGATCCCACCAAACGAAACGATCGACTGCGCGCGGATAGCAGGATTGTTCATCTCGCTAACGGACTTCAACCCATACGGTGAGGAGAACGTTTTGCGGGCCAGCGTTCCAGGGGTCGTTAGGTCGCTGTAAAAATTCTTTGGCTCGGGTGGTTTGCCGCTTCTGGCCGCGTAAACCGTCGCCACACGTGAATTCTGTTCTTCGGGTAAACCGATCCAAAGATCGAGATTCAGCGGCTGCGCAAACGCTTCGCGCCAATATTGCGTCAACGTTTTCGCTTCGATTCGGCGCACGAGCTCATCGAGAAGAAATCCAAACGTGCGGGCATGATAACCATGTGCAGTTCCCGGCGGCCACAACGGCTTTTGTACTTCCAGCGCTCTGATAACGGCGTCGTATTCGATTATATCAACTCGCGTATCCAAAGCGCAAAGCCCGGCCTGATGCGAAAGCAACTGTGCTAGCGTGATCCTCTCCTTGCCAGCTTGAGCAAATTCAGGCCAAAACTCCGCCACGCGCCTGTCGATGTTTATCCTGTGCTCCTGCAGCGCATGCAGGACACACGCGCTGCCTATTCCTTTGGTGGCCGACCAGACGAGGACAAGTGTGTCAGCTTCCCAAGGTCTCTCGTGGCGAGCATCGCAAAATCCGCCGTAAAGATCGAGGACTGGGTTTCCATCTTGCCAAATAGAAATCGCTGCGCCTAGCTCTCCAAACTTTTCGAAGTTTTCCTGAAACAGGGCTTCCAATCGCTCGCGAAGTTTTTCGGCGTCAAGGTTCACCACGCGACGATAAACAAGGAGCGGCGTCTTTCCAAAGCGCCGTCTCCCTTGTACTCTCGGCGGTTAAGAAACCGCCGCTCCTTGGGAAATGGCCGAATTCCAATTCTTCAATCCCAACGACGATATTCGTTTCACGGCGAATCGTCTTCCGCACTGGCAACAGAAAGGAGCAGTGTATTTTGTTACGTTTCGGCTCGCCGACGCTGTGCCTCAACGCCTACGCGAACAATGGGAGTCTGATCGCGAGGCGTGGCTGCGATTCAATCCTCCGCCATGGAATGCCGAAACCGAACGTGAGTATCACGAGCGATTTTCGGCTGCGATTGACCGGTGGCTTGATGCAGGCTATGGTTCTTGCTTTCTACGGCGGCCGGATTGTGCGGCCGTTGTCGCCGCGACACTGCGTCATTTCGATGGCGACCGGGTCTCGCAAATTGCGTTCGCGGTGATGCCTAATCATGTTCACGCAGTCTTTGTGCTGAATCCGGAATGTACTCTGGAAAAGATTCTTCTGAGCTGGAAAGGGTTCACGGCGCGAAAAATTAATCCGTTGCTCGGACGGACCGGCAATTTTTGGCAGCGCGACTATTTCGATCGGCTGGTTCGTGATGCGAAGCACCTGGCGAATTGTGTACGTTACATCAGACGCAATCCTCGGAAGGCGCGCCTTCGCGAAGGTGAGGTTGTAGTGTACGAAAGCGAGTTTGCCAAGAACATCGAATGAACGGCGCTCCTTGGAACCTACAGCAACAGCCCTTCCAATTCGTCGAGTCGCTGTTCAAACACATGTAACGTGCTCTCGATCGGCGCCGATGTGGTCATGTCCACACCCGCTGCTTTCAACGTTTCCAACGGAAACTTTGAGCCGCCGGAACGAAGAAAATCCACGTAGGCTTTCACGCTCCCTGGCTCGCCCGCAAGCACCCGTTGAGAAAGCGCCACCGCGGCGGAAATCCCTGTCGCGTACTTATAGACATAAAACGCGTGGTAGAAATGCGGAATACGCAAACACTCTAAATCCAGCTCTGCATCCAGCACAAAGTTTTCAGCAAAATAAGTCTGAAGGAGCCCGCGATATTGCGACTTGAAGAGATCAAGCGTCAGCGCATCGCCGCTCTCTTCGATCGCGTGGATAATTTTCTCAAACTCAGCAAACATGGTCTGTCGAAAAAGCGTGCCCCGCAGATCATCGATTTGCCGGTTGATAATGTAGGCGCGCATCTTCGGGTCGTGGGTCGTTTTCAGCAAGTGATCGGTGAGGAGTTCCTCGTTGAACGTCGATGCAACCTCGGCCAGAAAAATCGGATACTCGTAATCTTGAAAAGGCTGCGAATATTGCGAGAACCAACTGTGCATGGAGTGACCCGCTTCATGCGCAAGTGTGTAGACGTCGGAGAAAACGTCCTCCTTGTAATTCATCAGGATATAGGGAGGCGCCTGGTAACTTGCGGATGAAAAGGCGCCGCTGCGTTTGCCTTTCGTTTCGTAACGATCGCACCAACGACCAGTGCGCAGTCCCTGTCCCAGAACATCCATGTATTCCGTACCCAGTGGCTCTAGAGCACCAAGCACCATCTCCGTGGCCTGATCGAACGTAAAGCGCGTCTCAATCTCCGGCACGAGCGGGACATATGTGTCGTAATGATGCAGTTCCCGCAAGCCAAGGGCCTGGCGGCGCAAAGCGAAATATCGAAACAGGGGTCCTAGGTTGGCCCGAACCGATCGAATCAATCCATCGTAAACGGCAATGGGCACGTCGTCTGGAAACAGCGCTGCCTGGAGAGCAGAGGAGTAATGTCTTGCTCGTGCGTGGAAGACATCTGTTTTGACGGAGTAAGCAAGGGACGCCGCAAGTGTGTACTGATGATCTTTGAATTCTGCATAGAATTGCTGGAAAGCGCGTTTCCGTAGTTCATGATCTCGCTTTACCAAAAACGAACTGAATGAGCTTTGGGTGAGCGGTTTTTCCCGTCCCTTGTCATCGATCAGGGAGCCGAACTTCATATCGACATCGGTCAACTGCGAAAAAGTGTCGTCGTAACCGCTCAGCGCGACACTACTCAACGCCAGAAGCCGTTCCTCGGGAACCGACAGCACGTGCGGTTTCATTCTTCGAATCTTGTGCAGTTTGATTCTCCACTCAGCGAGTGCGGGATCGGCAAGAAACTTTGCAAACGTTTGGTCGTCGATCGCCAGGATTTCCGGAACAAGGAAAGCTGATGCTTCGCCGATCTTTGTGAGCAGATTCTGGACCTGCCCGATCCGGGCAAGGTATTCGTTGTTGGCGCTGTCTTCCGCCAACTGCAGAGATGCGTAATGATAGACGCGCTCAATTTTCAAATCGAGTGACTTTTCGAAATCAAGCACTTGGGCAAGCGTGTGCGCCGATTCGCCTACTCTGCCTTTCCAGTCTTGAACCTTGGGATAGGTCCGCTGCAGCCAGGCAAAATCCTCCTGCCATTTGCCGACATCGGCAAAAAGATGCGTCAGGTCCCACTTATCGACGTCTGAGATGTCATCGCGAGTTGCGACTTTCACTTCGTCCATGCGAAATTGTGTCATGGAACGCGCGCTCTTCAACGCGGCGATGCAGGAGTGATTAAGCGCAAATTAGCATCGCGACGTTACTGATTTGCGTGTTTCATTGCTGACATGAGACGGCTTTTGATCTTGCTGTTGTTCGGCGCGTTAGTCACGGCGATGGCGAACGCCACAACCAACCTCGATGCGGCGGCAAAGGCAACGAACGGACTCGCTGTCGATCTGCACCGGCAGCTGGCTACACACAATCACAACCTATGTGTTTCCCCCTACTCAATCGAAAGCGCTCTGGCCATGACGTTTGCTGGTGCCGATGGTGATACGCGCGCGGAAATGGCGCGTGTTCTGCATTTCCCAAGCGACCTGAGCAGCATGGCTCCGTCCTTCGCTTCGCTACAGCATGCGCTGGAAGAAATGAGCGTGAAGACCGACGAGCTCGCAAAAAAATCGAAAGAATTCGGTGGCCCAAGCGAACCGGTCACATTAAGCATCGCCAATCGCCTGTTCGCCCAAGAAGGATACGATTTTCGTCAGGATTACTTATCGCTGGTTAAAGAAAATTATGGTGCCGCGTTCGAGCCGATCGATTTCAGTGCGAATCCTGCGGCAGCTGCGCAGCACGTCAACCAATGGGTGGCAGATCAGACGCGCGACAAGATTCGCGATCTCATTCCTGCCAACGCACTAAACAAATTGACACGGCTCGTTCTTGCCAACGCCTTGTACCTTAAAGCCGCATGGGCGGATGCGTTTACCGCCAAGAACACTCAGGCAGAACCTTTCCACGTCAGCGGTGATGCACCGATCAATGTCTCGACGATGCGGAAAACGGCGCGATTTGGTTATGCCAAGCGCGATAGTTTCAGCGCGGTCAGCATTCCCTATCTTGGCAACGATCTCCAATTTCTCATCATTCTTCCGGATGACGTGAAAGGTCTCCGCGAAGTGGAATCGAAACTCACTGCCGAGGTCTTGGGAGAATGTGCAAAGCTACAGACACAGGATATCGATTTGCACTTACCCAGGTTCAAGCTGGAGCCGCCGACAATTGCGCTCGCAGAGGCACTTCAGGCGCTTGGAATGAAGAGCGCATTCGATATTCCGCAAGGCAGCGCGAATTTCGATAAAATGGCGCCGCGAAAACCGAACGATTATCTCTACATCTCGAATGCCTTTCATAAGACCTTTATTGCCGTGGATGAAAACGGAACCGAAGCGGCAGCCGCCACCGCGGTTGTAATGATGAGAGCGACGGCGATCGCCCGGCCCAAGCCACCTCCTATTGAGGTGAAAGTCGATCGCCCATTTATTTACGCCATTCAGCACGTCCCCAGTGGCCTCTGCCTTTTTCTTGGGCGTGTAACTGATCCTCGCTGAACTCGCGTGCAGCGGTTTATTGCTCCGAAATCCAGCGCAGGCGAGAACGTTTCGTTGGGTCCAAAAGTACAACTTCCGGGGCAGCCCTTAACAGATCTGTCTTACCAAAAGCTTCTTGAGCACTCTCCAATATGTCGGTGAACGACTTCAGTGACGATTCGTCTTTGACAA
>JBKPMH010000182.1:0-8291 GCA_046732035.1 Verrucomicrobiota bacterium | reverse complement strand
CTTTCGCCAACGCTTCCGCCATTTTGGTCAAATCCTTTCCGGCGCCCTGCGCATTTTCTGGCCGGCCACCGCCTTTGCCACCGACGATGGGCGCGATCTGCTGAATCAATTTGTTCGCCTGAATCTTCGACGTCATCTCCTTTGGTACTGAAGCGACCAGGGCAACCGATCCATTCGCCGCACCGATAAGAAAAATCGGACCTTTGAATTTCGATTTCAACGTATCGGCAACGGCCTGCAGTAGTTTACCGTCTCCATCTTGCACCTCGGCAACGCAGAAATTTTCTCCTGAATGAGATGCTGCGAGCTGACCGGCGATTTGAGCCGCCCGGCTTCGTAGTTCCGCTTCCGCTGTTTTGGCAGTTTGTTTCTCCCAATCGCGAACTTCCATCTCGACCTTTTCAAGATGTGCTGCCCTGGCATCGACTTGTCCCAGTATCTCAGAAGTAGTCGCGTCACTCTTAACCGCGGCAAGCGGCGCGATGTCAGATTTCTTACGCGCCAAAGCTTCAAATTTTTCCTGTTGGCGCACTGCTTCCTGAATCGCCCAGCTGCGCGCGGCATCGCCTGCTACCGCTTCAATCCGCCGAATGCCCGCTGCAATCGCCTCTTCCTTTACGATTCGAAATGGCCCGATTTCACTCGTCGATCTCACGTGCGTTCCACCACAAAGTTCCATGGAGTAACCGTTCAGTGCGCGCGGCGCTCCGCCAATCTGTAAGACCCGGACAGTATCGCCGTATTTTTCGCCGAAGAATTGGATAATGTCGTTTCGCTTCTTTGCTTCCGCGTAAGGAATTTCGGTCCATGAAACCGGTGCATTCTCAGCGATCTTGTCGTTCACCAATTTTTCCACGTCGCGGACTTGTTGTTTCGTTAACGGCGCGCTGGAGAAATCGAAAGTCAGTTTTTCTGGACCGACATAGCTCCCCTTTTGCGAGGTATCGGGCGAGACAACCTCATGCAATGCCCAGTGCAACAGATGAGTCACAGTATGGTGTCCTTGAATGGCGCGACGGCGATCAACATCGACGGCAATGCGCACCCCTTCGCCCGGTTCCGGAGCGCGACCCTCCAACAGTTGCGCGCGATGAACAAAGACTTCGCCGCGCTTTTGCGTATCGACTACCCGCAACTGGCCGATTTCCGTGCGATCATGCCCAGGCACATGAAGCAATCCGCGATCCCCAACTTGCCCTCCCATCTCCGCATAAAACGGTGTTCGATCGAGGACGATATTGACTTCTTTCGGCTTCTCACTGGGCAAAACCGTTTCGACAACTGATTCAGCCTCGAGAAAATCGTAACCAAGAAATTTCGTTGGCTCCGCTTTGAGCTCTTCGTCTTCGACGCTTATTGCTTCCTTTTTCTGTCCTCTGCGGGCACGTTCACGTTGCTCCTCCATCAACTCTTCAAATCGAGCAACGTCCACTGTTAATCCGCGTTCGCGTGCCATTAACTCGGTAAGATCAAGGGGGAAGCCCTGCTCATCGTACAGGCGAAACGCAAACGCTCCGGAAATAGAGGACACCCCTCGCAGGACTTCTCGCTCGAAAAGTCCAATGCCCTTATCCAGTGTGCTGTTGAAGCCTTCTTCTTCACGCCGAATCACATCTTTGATTGTTTGTTCTTTCGCCCGCACTTCAGGGAAGACGTTGCCCATCGTGTTTGCCACCACATCCACAAGCTTGAAAAAGAACGGCTCGTGAAAATCCAGCGAACGTCCATAGCGCACAGCACGCCGTAAAATACGTCGTAAAACGTAGCCGCGACCTTCGTTGGACGGAACGATTCCGTCAGCAATGGCGAATGACAGCGCCCGGATGTGATCGGCAATCACGCGAAACGCCACGTCAATTTTCTGCTGTTCGATCTCGCGCGCACCCGTTTGGCCTGGGGTTGTCGCACCGTATTTTTTGCCGCTCAATTTTTCGATCTCATCAAAGATCGGGCGAAAAACGTCGGTGTCGTAATTAGAGATAGCTCCGGAGAAATCGGTGAGATTCCTTGTGCCTTGGATAATGGCCGTAACACGTTCGAACCCCATCCCAGTATCGACATGACGTGCAGTGAGCGGGATGTACTCGATGCGGCCGGGATCAGCGACCCCGGCTGCAGGTTGCGCGTTGAACTGGATGAAAACGAGATTCCAAATCTCGATACAACGCGGGTCATTTTTGTTTACAAGTGCGCCGCGGGTATCGCCGTCCGGCGTGAGATCGACATGCACTTCCGAACACGGTCCACATGGACCGGTATCGCCCATCATCCAAAAATTATCGGCCTTGCCGCCATTAAGAACATGAATCTTGGGATCGAGATCGGCTTCCTGAAACAGACGCGTCCAATGATCGTAAGCCTCCTGATCAAACTCACTCGGCTCGCCGGGACCGGGCTGGTAAACCGTAGCGTAGAGCCGTTGCGCCGGAAATTTCCAGCGTTCCACCAACAGTTCCCACGCCCATTCAATTGCTTCCTTTTTAAAGTAATCACCGAAGCTCCAATTGCCGAGCATCTCAAAAAGAGTGTGGTGATAGGTATCGAGTCCGACGTCTTCGAGGTCATTATGTTTACCGCCGGCCCGAATGCATTTCTGAGTATCGACTACGCGCGGCGGTACCCAGATGGCCTTCTGCTGCCCAAGAAAAATCGGCACGAACTGGTTCATCCCGGCATTGGTGAAAAGAAGATTTGGCGCGTCGGGCAATAGCGATGACGAAGGCACAATGGTGTGCTTCTTTCCGCGAAAGAAATCGAGGAACGATTTTCTGATTTGCGCCGAGGTCATCATTTCAGTTGATAATGAACACGAAAAAACACGAATTTGAAGAGAGCTGAAAGCGCAACTCCGGGTGTGCAGCTACCGGAACGCCTTGATGTTAACCGCGCAACGCGAGGGGCCTGGGTCTCAAATGATGAGAGGGGTCGCCGGCAGGCTACTCTTTATCTTCGTCGAGTTTGGCTTTGACCGCGGTCTCGATTTCTTCGTAGAGCTGCTTGTCGTTCTTCAAAACTTCTTTCGCAGCATCGCGGCCCTGCGCCAGTTGATTGCCTTTGTAGCTCAGCCAGGAACCCCGTTTTTCTATGACTTGTTTCTCCAACGCCAGATCGAGCAGTGCGCCAGTCGACGAGATTCCCTCGTTATACATGATGTCGAACTCCGCTTCGGTGAAAGGAGGCGCGACCTTGTTCTTCACAATTTTGACGCGGGTACGATTTCCCGTAACCACGCCGTCAGTCTGCTTGATGGCGCCGATACGTCGGATGTCGACGCGAACGCTGGCATAAAATTTTAATGCCTTGCCACCGGGCGTTGTCTCGGGGTTACCGAACATTACGCCGATCTTTTCCCGGATTTGATTCGTGAAAATGCAGCAGGTGCGCGCTTTCGAAATGAGGGAGGTGAGCTTGCGCAGCGCTGCGCTCATCAAACGCGCTTGCGCCCCGACGGTCGCATCACCGATCTCACCCTCGAGCTCCGCCCGGGTGACCAATGCGGCTACCGAGTCCACGACAATAACATCCAAGGCGTTGGAACGGATCAGCGTCTCGCAAATTCGGAGCGCTTCTTCGCCAGAACTCGGTTGAGAAACCAGAAGATCATCCAAATCGACACCCAGCCGTTTCGCGTAGGCGGGATCAAGCGCATGCTCAACGTCGATAAAGGCAGCGAGCCCGCCACGTTTTTGCGCCTGCGCAATCACGGTCAAAGTCAGGGTAGTTTTGCCCGATGACTCAGGGCCAAAAACTTCGACAATGCGGCCTCTCGGCAATCCGCCAACGCCAAGTGCACGGTCAATCAGGATGTTGCCGGTGGGGATGACATCGATTTCGACAATTTTTTCGTCGCCGAGGCGCATAATCGCGCCCTCGCCGTAGTCTTTTGCGATCTGTTGAATCGCCAGATCGAGATTCTTATTTCGCGCCGCGGTGACCTTGTCTTCGCTCGTTTTTTGATCGGTTTTCGCCGCCATAAGAAAAGACTGTAACTACGATGCGCGAGCCGGTTCGCCAAGCAGAAAAGATTGCGAAGTAAATCAAAAGGCCGCGAACTTTTGGTTCGCGGCCTCTGATTTCGTTTGAACCGAGTCTTAAGAAACGGTGATCTTGCGCGGCTTAACGTGTTCTGCTTTTGGCAGGGTCAACGTTGCGAGACCTTGGTCGATCCTGGCGCTGATCTTGTTTCCGTCGATTGACGGATCGAGCTCGAACGTGCGCCGGAAATTTTCCGGGCGCGATTCGCGATGGGTCAGCGTTCCCTCCACAGCCGGAAATGAACGCCGGCCGGTGATGGTGAGCTCGTTGCTCTCGACGGAGATGTCGAGCCCCTCCTTATTGACGCCCGGCATTTCGACTTCAAGGATATAGCCGTCGCCGGTCTCGATCAGGCGCGACGGCGGCGCGACAAACTGCTCCGCCAACGCCCGATCACCGGTAGGATTTTCACGGGTTAAAGTATTCATGGAAAAGTGCTCCTTTGGTTGAATTGATTAGCTGACCTGAATTTGCTTCGGCTTCACCTCTTCAGCCTTGGGCAACGTCACGGTCAGCATTCCATCTCGATACGTGGCAGTGACTTTGTTGCCATCCACGCGAGTTGGTAGTGCGACGCTACGGCGAAACGTGCCGACATAGCGCTCCGTGCGCTCGGTTTTTTCGCCATTGCTGTTGCTCTCTCGTTTACGCTCACCACTGATGGTCAGGCTCCCGTCGTGCAAAGAAATTTCAATGTCCTCTTTGCGCATTCCGGGCAACTCGACCACGGCGGTTACGTTCTCATTGCTCTCATAAAGATCGAGCGCGGGCGACCAACCGCTAAAAAGTTGTCCGGCGCGCGCGAAGCTCGACGAGAACGGCATGTCGAACAATGAGTTAAGTTCATCCCGCAAATTGCTCCAGCGATCGGCTGCGGACCACGGTGCCAATTCCGGGTGTTGGTATCGAATCAGAGTCATAAATAAATGTCCTTTCTTTTCGAAGTTCGAGCTATTGAACTAGCTCGTCCCATGCCAGCATCGGAATTGGAACTCTCCTGACGCTAAACTACTTCACAGGAACGCCTTAGAGAGCAAAGCGGCACTTCCTTGCTTCCGACCGATGGCAAATTTTGACACACATCCGAATGGCTGTTCGCTGAGGACAGTGAGACACAATTGCACTGTCTCACCGTAACGACTCAGCACGGTTGGATTACGCGCCTCGTCAAATCTTGACATTCCGGTCCCCGAACGGTTACGAGTCGCATCGTGAACGCGCCCAGTGAAGGCCGGCGCGAGCTCGATTCAGTTGTTATCAACGTTGAGCTCACGCTCGCGAGCATTATCCAAGGCGTTGCGCTATTTTTCCTGACGGATAATGCTCGCGTGGTTTTTACGATGCGGCATTGGGAATCTTTCCCTTATGTCGCCGCCGGCTTGTGCGTAATTTTCATTTTTTGGTCCAGGTCAATTATTCACACCTTAACCCTGATTCGCTGGCCGATGGAATTTGGCCACAACTTTTTTTACATCGCCTGCGCGTTAGGCGAAGCGATTCTCTTTAGCCGGCTCGATGATCCGCTGGCGTGGTTCCAGATAAGTACCACGTATGCCGCGGTTGTCTGGCTGCTTTTCATCTATGACATGCGATTAATTCGCGCGCGTATCGCGGAATCGCGTAATGACGCCGATCGGGTTCTGTACGCCCGTGCCAGAGCCGACCAATTACGAAACATTTACGTGCTGGTTCCTGTGCTGTTTTTCATCAATCTCGCCTGTGCGCTCGCCATTTGGATCTGGCCTGATTTGTTCATCGCCCGTGCCGGCCACATTTGGTTGATCAACGTGCAGCTGGTTTCGTTTTTTGCCTATCTGGCAGTTATCGGCCATCACTTTAGCAAGATGGCGCAACTTCTCCTCCAAAGTCGAGAGGCCAATTGACCGAACAGACTGTAATCATCGCCGAGCGCAAAGAGCTAGCGCTCACTTCGACTTTCAATGTAAATCAAAACGAATGCGATGCCGATCAACGGCTGGAGAATTTTCTGCAAAATCCCCAATAAAAAACCCAGAATATCAAACCCTCGTGCTTGCTGCGCTGCAGTCAGCTTTTGGACCAGCGCCTGTGCGTCCTGTGTAGTCATTAATTCATTGAAGTAGTGCTGCAGCGTCGTCCATTCCGAAACGACCGCGATTACCAGCACAATTACAAACCAAAGAGAAGCAACAAGAACGCCGCGCCACATCGGACGCTGAATCCATGGAAGTTCACCTCCGCTGTGTGCGAGATTCCGGCTTTCTCGCAATGAGTCGACCACCCCAGCATTTTCGAGGACGGCAAATTGCTGCCAGAAGAGCACGTTGACGAAAAAGCGGCCGAACATCCAGACCTGCACGCCCAGCAGAGCCAGCGCAAGCAGAATCATGAATATCGAAGATGCGCCAGCGACAATCATGGCCGCGATTAGCAACGCAAACAAAATCAGCAAAAAGAAAACGCCGTAGACGAAGACGCACAACGCTGTGATCCGCGGCCAGAATCGCACAGCTTCGTTGAGCCCGGCGAAAAACCCCAATCGCCGCCCGGCGACAATCTCGCCGGTGAAGATTTGAATCCCCGAAATATAAATCGGCCACATCACCAGCGAAAAGACGAACATCAAAAACGCAAAGCCGCCGGCAGCGACAACGCGCAAGTCCGCGTTTGAAGTCTGCACGGATTGCGTCCACAAGGCGATCAGCTGCCCGCATACTGAAGGCAAAACTACGAGCAACGTCAGCGGAACGAACTGAAAAAAGCCTCGCGCGTATATCCGAAGCGTCTCAGCCAATATCTGACCGAAGCCGCGGTTCGCCAGCGCCGGCACAAATTCCTTTGCACTGATCGAGCGGTCCACCTGAGAAGGAGGAACTGTGGCGAGCGGATCCCCTGCGAATAGTCCCGGGATTTCCGCTGCCAAAGTCCAAAGCTCGGCGCCGGGACGGCGAGCTTCGTTTTCGGGAATTACACGGCCTTCCGCTTTCCACTCCCGTAGTGTGGCGACAGTGGCAGGTCCGTACTCTCTGCCAGCAACGCGCACGATCCATTCGTCGCTCACATCTTGATCATCCGGTATCATGCATTCAGAGTCTATTTATCGCTCGTTACGATGAAACTGCTGCTTATTGATGGTCACTATTACGTTTACCGGTCGTTTTTCGCTATCCCGAATCTCTCGAATTCCAAGGGCGAACCCACCAACGCAATTTTCGGTTTTACCAAGACGTTGCGCCTGATGGTTAAGCATTTGCAGCCGGAACTTGGTGCTGTTTTTTGGGACGAAGGGATGCCGGAGCGGCGCGTGAAACTCCAGCCTGCCTACAAAGAGACGCGCAAAGAAATGCCCAAGCCGATGGTTCCGCAACTGGATTTCATTCAAAAACTCACACCTTATCTGGGTTTTAAAAACATTTCTCTCCCGAATACGGAGGCAGACGACTTGATGGGCTGTTACGCCATTGCTGCGTGTAAGCGACCCCAAATGGAGGTCGTACTCGCAACGAATGATAAGGACCTGTACCAGCTAGTAGGTCCTTGCGTAAAGGTTTACACCACTGCCAAAGCGGATCTTGCTTCACCAAAAGACGCGTTCGCTTTGCTGAATGAAGATCACGTCACCGCAAAATGGGAGGTTCAGCCCAGCCTGATCGGAGATGTTCTGGCGTTAGCCGGCGATTCCGTCGATAACATTCCCGGAATTGGATTAGGGCGCAAAACCGCTGCCGCGCTGATTCGTGAATTCGGCGGACTCGCGCCGTTGCTGGCCAATCTCGACAATGTGAAAAGCACGCGAACTCGCGAGAAACTGGTGAACTCTCGCGAGCAGATTTTGCAAAACCGGAAAATGGTCGATTTGGATTGCGACCTTGACCTGCCAGTTCCAATTGATGACCTCCGGATCACGCCTGATTATCCCAATCTGATTCGCGTATTAGAACAATATGAGTTCAAATCGCTCCTCCAGGAAATTCGGGATGAGGCGGCGCGAATTGATAACGCCGCACAGCCAAACCTGCTGTAGTCAACAACCGGCAGTTACTGCGTCTCCTAATGCTTTGACTTCCAGAAACTAGCGCCCAGACACGGATTTTTCGTAAAAAACTTGAACGTGCGCCGCTCAGGAGGTGTCAAACTCAACAGGTTAAGGCGATTCGGGTAGTTGCACGTTTTTCTTATATTCGTTGTTTCTCCTTAGCGTGCGCTGCCCGAATCTTTTTTTATATTGGGGCTCTGATCTGCCGCCACATGTCGTCTGCGGATTTGTGTTCCCGTTT
>JBKPMH010000181.1:0-23069 GCA_046732035.1 Verrucomicrobiota bacterium | reverse complement strand
TGTTCGTGACGGGTTCCAACCGCTGGCGACGATCGCGACGGTCGGCACCACCTCAACCGCAAGCGTCGATCCTGTGCCTGAGATTTCCAGGATCTGTCGCGAAAACAAGATGTGGCTTCACATTGATGGTGCTTACGGCGCTGGCTTTGCGATTCTTCCGGAGAACAACTGGCTGACTAATGGTTGGGGCGAAGCGGATTCTATCGTCGTGAATCCGCATAAAAGCCTTTTCGTTCCGCTCGATTTCAGCGTGCTTTACGTACGCGAGCTTGAGCGACTGCGACGCGTCTTCACTCTTGTGCCCGAATATTTACGGGGCGATACGGTCGAAGCGCAGAAAAATTATATGGATTACGGCATCCAGCTTGGTCGCCGATTTCGTGCGTTGAAAGCGTGGGTAATTTTTCGCAGCTTCGGTCGCGAGGGAATGGCCGGCTGGCTGCACGAATATATGCGGCTGGCCAATCTCTTTGCTAACTGGATCAAAGACGACAATCGCTTTGAACTCGCGGCGCCGGTCAGCTTCGGCGTGGTTTGTTTTCGATGGATAGGTAGGGATGGACCGCCGGACCGTCCGTCACGCGCGGCGCGCCCGGCGGTCGCGCCCTACCCGACCACTCAGTCCGACACACTTCGGCTAGATCAGCTAAACAGCGGGATCGTGGAAAAAATCAATGCCAGCGGCCGCGTGTACCTCACGCAGACGAAATTGCGAGGTCGAACGGTGATGCGAATTGGGCTGGGCAATGTGCTCACAACGGAGGATCATTTGCGCGAAGCGTGGGCGACGATTCGAGAAACAGCGAGCGAGCTAGCTCGTGAGAGGTGAGAAGTAAGAAGTGAGAAGTACGAAGTAGTCGAACTCATCACGTCTCACATCTTCAACACCTCTCACCTCTCACTTTTCACGTCTCACTTGGTTGCGGCAGAGGACAGCCGCCCCTACAATTGCCCCCGTTATGATGAAGTTACTGCGCAAGCACCGCGACTGGCTGATGATCGTGATCGCGATTCTGGCGATCCCGTTCATTTTCTATTTTGTGCAAAGGCCGGATTACGGCGCGATGCGGGCGGACAAGTTTGCTCATATTTATGATCGGGACCTTTCGATGTTGGAAGCGCAGCAGTTAGCGCGCCTGCTCACGCTGGGACAGGCCCTTGGCATGTCGGAATTTGTCCAAACTTTGACGGCAGGCGCTGGCATGAATCAGAATCAGGCTCCCGTCCATTTCGTTATCAATCTGGTTGTCCTTCGGCACGAAGCCGCTCAACTCGGTATTCGTCCCGGTTACTCTGAAATTGCTGCAGTCGTGCGAACACTGCCGGCATTTCAAGGCGACTCTGGATTCGACATGAAAAAGTTCACTGATTTTGCGCAGAACGCGCTGGCTCCGATGGGCCTCAGTGAAGAGCACATCGAGCAATTGGTTCGCGACCAATTGTCTTTAAATCAAATCAAGCAGCTTTTGGCGGCTGGAATCACACTTCCGAAGGGGGAGCTTGATCAGAATTTTGACCGTGCGCACGACACGTTATTCGTGACTCTTATTCGACTTCAGTCGGGCGACCTTGGAAAGGACATCACTGTCACCGACGAGGAGGTTCAAAAGCATTATGATGCCCACAAGGCCGAGCTCAAAACGGACGAAAAACGCAAAGTCGAATTTGTCAGCCTCGCGCTAACAGATGAGGAGAAGAAATTGAGCGGCAAAGAGCGTATCGAGGCTCTCCAAAAGCTATCGGACCGCGCGACCGACGTTACACAGGCGTTGTTGGAAAAAGGGACAGATTTCAAGCAGGCCGCTGCGAAATTCCAGTTGCCGGTGCATGAAACTGGCGAATTTACTAAAACGGAGCCGGACCCGCAGTTGAAAATGGACCGGCAACTTGCGCCAGCTGCTTTCAAGCTGTCGATGCAGGAGCCAAACAGTGATCCCATTCAGGTGGCAGACGGATTTTACATCTTACATCTCACAGGGATTACTGAGGCGCGTCCTCTCACACTCGAAGAAGCGAAACCTAAAATCGTGGAGACGATTAAGAAATCGAAAGCAAAGGAGTTGATGTCGACGAAAGCGGCGGAGCTAGTTCAGCAGTTGCGTGAAGCGAAGCAGTCCGGGCAACCACTTGAGGCAGTCATTCAAAAAACTGGTGGGAAGGTTGAGAAGATTCCGCCGTTTTCAATCATTGGAGAGGAGAAACCAGGATCGGAAAACAAAGAAGCGAAAAAGAACGAACCAGCTGATCTTCCGGCCATCAAGCAAGTTGTCGCCTTTCTAAACGCGGGCGATGTGAGCGATTTTTTCCCAACAGGCGAAAATGGATTTGTAGCGATTTTGGAAAAGCGGGAACCATTAACTGGCGCGACCGCTTCTGAGAAGAAGACAGCATACGAGAAACGGCTTCTCGATAATAAACGGCGAGTCGTCTTGCTGGAATGGTTGCGTGACCGTGGTGAAGCAGCCGGCCTGCAGTTTACCAAAGGGTAACCAACGATGCGCCGGCACGGCATAAGCAGCGGTGCCATACATGACTGCCGACGAAATCTTTGACGATGCCAACGGCGATCTGGCCGTCGGCGACTTGGATAGTGCTGTGGAAAAGTACGGCCGTTGTGTGCAGATAGCCCCGGACTTTTTTGACGGCTGGCATGCGCTTGGAATGGCGCTCATGAAACTGGGGCGTTTTACCGAAGCCATCGAAGCCGGAAAGAAAGCAGTCGAGCTTCGGCCGAATGATCAAATCGGTTGGACAAGTCTTTCGCTTTTTTACAATCGCGCCGGCAACATCAAAGAAGCAGAAGCAGCCGGAACGAAAGCGAAAATTCTAAGTTGGGGCGGGAAGATCGTACAAGATTAATTAGCGATCCTACCGCGCGGAGGAAATGCGCACTCGAACATTTTTACCGCGACCGGAGTACCCGCGGCCCGACAAACAACGTAGTTTCGTCCATGGGGTCGACTGGCTGAATCTAAACGGCGCATGGGAATTTCGCTTCGACGGCGCCGACCACGGCCGCCAACGGCGCTGGCACGATCTGGACGAACAACGCTGGCCTGATCAAATCATTGTGCCGTTTTGTTGGGAATCGCTGGCCGCGTGGGGCGAAGCGGACGCGGCCGGTAACAATCATTATTATTCCACACGCATCTATCGCAATCCGCTCGAGGTAACTGCGCAAAACTATCGCAGCGCCGCAAGATTCGAGATCGGGTGGTACCGTCGCGAGATCCGCATTCCAGCTAACGAAAAGTGGCTCGGCAAACGAGCGATGCTCATAATCGGAGCCGCCGATTTTTACACAGAGGCATGGTGCAACGGTCAGCGACTTGGTACTCACGAAGGGGGATTTACTCCGTTCGAATTCGACCTTACCGACAGCTTAATGCTCGAAGCCAATGGCGAACTGACAGGCACAATTGTGATTCGAGTAGAAGACCGGATGGAAAACTACGAGCAACCAGTTGGCAAACAGTGGGGCTGGTATTCCAGTGCCAGCGGAATTTGGCAGACGGTGTTTGTTGAGCCGCGCGCGCCGGAATTCATCCAGCGATTCGAAATCACAAGCAATATCGAATCGGCAACTGTCAAATTCCGCATTTGCTGCGCGGGTGGATCAAAGGTTTACATCAGTAGCACGAGCCCCGCTGGCGAACAGTTTTGCACCACGGCTCCAGTGCAGGCCGGCCTTGCTGAAGCTGAATTAAACGTGGGTCAGCCGATGTTATGGGACACAACTCTTCCACAACTTTACTCGGTTCAATTTCGCCTGCACGGCAAAGCAGGTGACGATGTAGTCCATAGCTACTTCGGAATGCGAAGCCTTTCGGCGAAGAGCGTCGAAGGCTCTACTGCGCCGGGAACGTTATACCTGAATGACGACCCGATTTACTTAAGGGGCGCCCTTTACCAGTCGTACTTTCCAGATGGCATTTATACGGCTGGCGACACGCAGACCCTGTGCGACGACATCGCCTATGCAAAACGCGCAGGTTTCGACCTACTGCGCGTGCACATCAAGGTAGATGATCCGATGTTGCTATACTATGCCGACACGCTCGGCATTTTGCTGATGTGCGACTTTCCCAATTTCGGGGAAGGCGGAGATACAAAGTGTGGGCGATCGCGCTACGAAGCGACCATGCGCGCGGCAATCGCACGCGACTTCAACCATCCATCCATCATCGCCTGGTGTCTGTTCAACGAGACCTGGGGTTTTGGCGGCCAGGCCGAGTTCATGAAGTTGATCAATCCATTACCACCGGTCTCGGGCAAGCCGATCAAAGCTCGTGGTAGAAAACTGAGCAATGAAAATGCGTACAAATGGATTCAGGCGATGTGGCGTTTGGCCAAATCACTCGATCCAACGCGATTGATCGAGGATATGAGCGTTGTGGCCTGGGAGCATTTAGAATACTACGGCCACGGCCAAACGGACATCAACTCGTGGCATTTCTATACGAGTGACTATTCGGTCGCACGACGGTGGATCGGTGAGGTGGTGGAACAGACCTACGCGGGATCTACCTTTAATTATGTGCCAGGATTCCGGCAGGAACGGCAGCCTTTAATTGCGAGCGAGTACGGCGGGATCGCGGCACTAGATGGAGACCTGGACACGAGTTGGAGCTTCAAATTCCTCACCAATGAATTGCGAAGGTACAGCCAGTTATCGGCATATATCTACACGGAACTCCACGACGTTGAATGGGAGCGCAACGGGTTCCTGAACTACGACCGCACACCAAAGGACTTTGGCTACGACCCAAAGATTGTTAATGCCGGCGATGTGCTCCCAATCGATTCGCCGCCGATTCGCCGTTGCACTCCCGGAGAACAAGTCACTATAAACGTTTTTTCATCGCATTTTTCACGTATCCCAAGAGGTAATGTCACGTTGCAATGGCGGCTCGGGGGTATCGATTCGCTTGGCTGGGTGTACAACACGCTGATCGAAGATCAGCAAGCAATTCCCTTTCCACATTTGCGAGTGGAGCTTGCGAATCAGCTCAAGCTGCATATGCCGCAGCAGACAATGCTTTGCACGTTATCCGTGCGTGCGGTCGTTGCGGATGGAACGGTAGTCGCTTCAAATTATGTTCAGTTCTTTGTTGATGGCGGCTATCTGGAATCCGAACGAATAGATTCGCGTGTTGTAATGCGCTTGCACGCGCACGACTGGAGCAGAATGGAATGGACGCGCTACAGTTCTGGCCGAGCAGAAGCGGCAAGTGCCGGCTTTGCATGCGGTGCACCGCGTGGCTTTTTCGAATACGCATTCCCGATCAATGCAAAAATGCTGCAGGCAACCTCGCGAGTGACTGTTCTTTGCGAAGCGTCCTCTTTGCGCGGAACCGCCGCGCAAACAGACCGGTTTGTACATCCGAGCACATTACGTCTTTTGCTGAACGGTGTTCCGATTTACCGAACAATCCTGCCGAATCATCCTCATGACGCTCGCGGCGCGTTGACTTACCTCAATGGAGGACGCGGCGCGTACGGTTACTTGTGCCATGCCACAGTGGAAGGAGAGCTGCTGCGCGAAGTGGTAAAGAGGGTTAACGCCCGTCATCTGCGGCTGCGCTGTGTTGTGCCAAACAATGAACGGCCGCAGGGCGGACTGACAGTTTACGGCCATACTACAGGGCGCTATCCACTCGGGCCGACGGTGATCGTTGAGTAAATAACGTGATCGTGAAGGAAACAACGTCCGCCTGTGCGCCTGGTCGTGTCGAACTACTCGGTAACCATACAGATTACAATGAAGGTGTGGTTCTCGGTGCAGCAATTAACCGGTTCATTCGAGTCTCCGGTAAAAAACAAACAGGTTCTATTCAGATCCGTTCTGACAGTTTCGGTGAGGTAAAAATCGATGCAGCAGAGCTGCGACCGCTTATCAAACCGCGCTGGGCCAATCATTTGCTAGGCGTTGCTGATGAGTTACGCCAGCTAAACGTTCCGGTCGGCGGTTTCGCCGCGGAAGTGACTGGAGATCTGCCGATCGCCGCCGGGTTATCGAGTTCTGCGGCTGTTGAGCTTGCTACTGCATTATTTCTATTGAAGCTGACTTCATCTGATCTGCCTCGTCTTGAAATCGCAAAAGCCTGTCAGCGTGCAGAGCACCGCTACGTAGGGGTTAAGTCCGGCCTGCTAGATCAGGTAATCTCGCTGTTTGGTCAGACTCAGCATGTCGTTTTCTTCGATTGCCGCAGCGAAGAGATCCGTACCATTCCGTTTCCGTCTTCGCTGGCGTTTATTATCTCGGACTCAGGAGTGAAGCGCGAGCTTGCGAGTGGTGAATACAATCTGCGCCGAAGGGAAACGCAGGCCGCAGCGCGCTCTTTGGGCGTCCGTGCATTGCGCGATTTGAAATCAACCCAGATCCAAGGACGCGCAGATCTCCCGGAGTCACTACGGCGACGCGCACTGCATGTGGTTGAAGAAAACGAGCGCGTTTGGCGCGCTGTGGAATTGCTGCAGGCACGAGATGCGCAGGGGTTTGGCGCACTCATGAATGAATCGCACGAAAGTTCTCGCAGCAATTTTGAGAACAGCACGCCCGAGCTGGATCTGCTCGTTTCGATGGCGCAGCGGTTGCCCGGCGTACTTGGCGCACGTCTCACAGGCGCAGGGTTCGGCGGAGCGACGGTAACGCTGTGTGAACGGGGTACCGCTGATCGTATCGCGCAGCAATTGGCAGCGGATTACGCGGCGCAAACGGGAATCGAAGCACATGTGTTTGTCTGCGAAATCACAGACCGCGCTCGTTGATTTAGGATCCCATCGAGAAAATCCCTACGTCCCGGTAAGGGACTTTTCGCACGTCGGTCGCTCTGATGAGCGGCGATTTGTTGCGGAAAGATGAAAGCCAAAGGGATATTAACGCCGCAGAACGGACTGCATGGTTTAAACGATTACTCCATAATTGTGCACTCCCATTTGAAATGGGATTGGGTTTGGCAACGACCGCAGCAATTTATCTCTCGCCTCTCTCGCAAGCACTCGGTGTTGTTCGTGGAAACTCCCGAGGCTTGTGCCGACGCGGCGGCCACCCAGGTCCACTTGCGCGAAGTTGCCGAGTTCCCAAATATTCACGTGCTACAAATCACGGTTCCGGTGAGTCGGTGGAACGATCTGCATTGGGTCGATCAAGAACGCCGACGAGCTGTCGAATCCCTGTTAAGCGGACCGTTGGGTCATGAGTTTAGGTCCATCGTTCAATGGTTTTATGACCCGATGGCGGTCACCGCCTTCGCCGGTGGATTCAACGAGCAATTGATCGTCTACGATTGCATGGATGAGCTTTCGCTGTTTCGAGGTGCAGCAGCTGAACTCGTCCACCGCGAGCGGGAACTGCTAAGGGCCGCGGATATCGTTTTTGCGGGCGGACCAAAAATCTGGCGTGCCAAGCGCGAGCTAAATAGAAATTGCTTTTGTTATGGCTGCGGCGTCGATGCCGCGCATTTTGGAGGCGCTCGCGATCCAAATCTACCCGTTGCGAAAGAACTAACTGATCTATCGCGCCCTGTGTTCGGTTACATCGGCGTAGTCGATGAACGGATCGATTATGGTCTGCTGGAAAACCTCGCCGACTCCACCAGGGGCAGCGTAGCAATGATTGGGCCCTTCACAAAAATTGACGTCAGACATTTGCCCCGTCGGCACAATTTACGGTGGATCGGCGGGCGAGATTACACGGATCTACCCAGCTATGCGAAAGGATTTGATGTTTGCATCATGCCTTTTGCAATGAACGAGGCCACTCGATTTATCAATCCGACCAAGGCTCTTGAATATATGGCAACAGGTCGGCCGATTGTTTCCACTCCCATCGAAGATGTGGTCGCCCAATTCAATAAGGTGATCACAATTGCCGACGGAGCAGCCGCGTTTGCAGAAGCTTGTGAACGTGCGGCTGGGCGGCCGGAATCCTGGCGAATTGAACGTGGCCTTGCGCTCGCTGCGCGGAACTCATGGGATTGGATTGTAGCGCGCCTCGAACAACAAATCGCCGAAGCGCTCCGACGCCGACGCGCTCTGAGGGTGAACGCAGCGTGAGCTACTCTTTCGATTACCTCATCGTCGGTGCAGGATTTGCAGGCAGTGTCCTCGCAGAACGTCTTGCAGCAGGCGCGGACAAAACAGTTTTGCTTTGCGATCGCCGCCCGCACATTGGCGGCAACGCTTACGATCAGGTCGATTCTGCCGGCATTCTCATACATCAGTACGGGCCGCACATATTTCATACGAATTCCCGCGAGATTTTTAACTATCTTTCCCGTTTCACTGCCTGGCGCGCTTACGAGCATCGCGTGCTTGCAAGTGTGGACGGACAGCTTTTGCCCATTCCGATCAACCTCGACACGATCAACAAACTGTACGGATTGCGATTGACGGAGAACGAGGTCGAAAGTTTTCTCGCTGCTCGCGCCATTCCGTGTCCGTTGCCTCGGAACTCCGAACAGGTCGTGCTCAGCCGCGTCGGGCGCGATCTGTATGAAAAATTCTTCCGCAACTACACGCGCAAACAATGGGGAGTCGATCCATCACAACTCGATGCTCAGGTGGCTGCCCGTATTCCCGTGCGCAGCAATCGAGATGATCGATACTTCACCGACCGCTTCCAATCGATGCCCAAGCATGGTTTCACGCGCATGTTTGAAAACATGCTTGATCATCACAATATCGAGCTGGCTCTTGGCGTTGATTATCGCGAGCTGCGCAATGAGGTAAACGTGCAGAAGATCATTTATACCGGACCGGTGGACGAGTTTTTTGATTTCCGTTTTGGGCGTCTGCCGTATCGCTCATTGCGTTTTGAGCACCAGACGCTGGAAAAGGAATGGCATCAGCCGGTCGCAGTAGTGAACTATCCGAACAACTTCGAGTACACGCGGGTGAGCGAATTCAAACATCTCACTGGCCAGAAGCATTCGCGCACCAGCATCGTTTATGAATATCCGCAGGCGACCGGCGATCCGTATTATCCAATTCCGCAGCCGGTGAATGCGAAGATCTACGCAAGGTACCGCGTGCTTGCAGAACAGCGGCCTGATGTGCATTTCGTAGGACGTCTTGCAACTTATCGCTACTACAATATGGATCAAGTGATCGGCCAGGCACTGACCTTATATCGCAAGCTGATCCAGCGGGATCGTTGTCCTGGTCGGTCGAGAGAACCTGCTTCCAATCTGAATCCGTTTTCAGTCGATCTGATTTCTGAGCTGTCCGTTGCAGAGTCAGGTGAAAAATAGGACTGCCGCGTTTCAAAGTTTTTTTCTCGGCGGCTTTGAGTGCTCCACGCACCGCTTGCTGAACGGCAAACGGCTTGACCTTGTTCATGCCACCAGACACGACGAATTCGCAAGGAGCGATTTCAAACTGTTGCGCCGTCATGGCATCTTGACCGTACGAGAGGGGTTGCGCTGGCACCTGATCGAGGGCAGCCCCGGTCGATTTGATTTCTCCAGTGCAGACGAAATCATCAATGCCGCCTGTGAAACAGACACACAAGTAATCTGGGACTTGTGGCATTACGGTTGGCCTGATGATATCGACATTTTTAGCCCGCAATTTGTTGAACGTTTCACCGATTTCGCCACGGCCGCAGCCGCGCGCCTGAGTGAAAAATTCGAGACGCCATTGATCTGCCCAATCAACGAAATCTCATTCTTCTCTTGGGCCGGCGGTGAAGGCGGAATATTCAACCCGTTTGCCCGGCATCGCGGTGGCGAGATGAAACGACAACTTATTCGCGCCAGCATCCAAGCAATCAACAGAATGCGCCGATTGAATCCACGCATTCGCTTTTTCCACATCGATCCGATGATAAACGTAATTCCCAAGGATCCCACGCCGGAAAACACTGCTGCCGCAGACGCTTACCATCGTAGTCAGTTTGAAGCCTATGACATGATCAGTGGCCGACAATCGCCAGAGCTCGGCGGGCAGGAGGACCTCATCGACGTTGTGGGAGTGAATTACTACATCCATAACCAATGGACGTATCCGGGCGAAGGCGGATCAATGATCGTGCCGTCGGACCCACGTTACCGGCATGTACGCGATTTACTCAAGGAAACACACGAGCAGTACCGCAAGCCGCTGTTTATCGCCGAGACAGGCATCGAAGATGACACGCGGCCGGCATGGCTAAGATATCTATGCAACGAAGTATTTGCCGCGATTGCGAATGGCGCGGCAATACACGGCGTCTGTTTGTATCCGATTGTGAACCACCCCGGGTGGGACGACGACCGGCATTGCTATAACGGACTGTTCGACTACGCGGACGATGCCGGTCATCGCGAAGTTTTCGAACCACTCGCGAATGAGTTGGCGCGCCAACAGCAAATTGCTGATGCAGTCCTCGCCGGTAAACCATTCGTCGACCGGCGCGAAACGGATGTTTCCGCTCTGGATTGGGCCGCGCACGTCATGGGAGCACGTACGGATGAGAGCCGCTCGTTGTAAGAGATGGCGGCTAGGCAGACCCAGCCGATGGGATCGGGGGTTACCAAATATTGGCGCGCTTATCCGCAGGCCTAACCATTGCCGAGCCGTCCGGGACATTGAAAGCCTTTTGAAATTCCGGCATGTTCGAGATCGGGCCGTTGCACCTGTAATGGGTTGGTGAGTGTGGATCGGTGTTTAGTCGTAGCAACAAATCGTCGTCGCGTTGATTTGCCCGCCACACCTGGGCCCAGCCGAGAAAGAAGCGCTGCTCAGGCGTGAATCCGTCGATTTTTTGGTCGCGCGCCTGAGGATTCTTATCGAGAGCTTTTTGCAGTGCGGCGTACGCGAGCTTGATGCCCCCAATGTCCGCGATGTTTTCGCCTTGCGTCAGTTCGCCGTTAATGTGTTTGCCCGGCAGGGGCTGATACTCCGAATATTGATCAACAACCGCTTTGCGACGCTTGTCGTATTCTTCCGCAGATTGCTTCGACCACCAGTCGCGCAAGTTTCCTACTTCGTCGAATTGTCGGCCTTGATCGTCAAATCCGTGAGTCATTTCATGTCCGATGACAGCGCCCATTCCGCCATAGTTGACTGGGTCATCGGCTTTGGGATCGAAGAATGGCGGCTGCAAAATTCCCGCTGGGAAAACAATCTCGTTCATCATCGGATTGTAATAAGCGTTCACGGTCGGGGGCGTCATTCCCCATTCGGTGCGATCGACCGGTTTGCCGATTTTTTTAAGGTCTCGGTTGACTTCGAAATTCGCGGCGCGCATGGCGTTGGCCGCGTAGGAGTTCCTGTCAACCTTGAGTAGTGAGTAATCGCGCCATTTATCCGGATAACCAATCTTGACGTTCATCGCCTCGAGTTTTTTGAGTGCGGCCTTCTTGGTCGGTTCGTCCATCCAGTCGACGGTTTTGATGCGATCAGCCAGCGCGGCCTTCAAGTTGTTAATCATTTCCAAGGCGCGCGCCTTGGCTTCAGGCGGGAAATAGTCTGCAACATAAAGCTTCCCCAGCGCTTCCCCGAGAGCGCCGTTGGTTGAAGCGACCACCCGTTTCCAGCGGGGTTTGATTTCTTTGGTGCCGCGCAGAACGCCCTGATTGAATTTAAAATCTTCGTCGACAAAATCCTTCGATAGCTCTGCTGCGGCGTCATCGATCAGATGCCAACGCAGATACGTTTTCCAATCGTCGATTGACGTCTTGGTGAACAGTGTGTTGGCGGCCTTGAAAAAGTCGGGTTGGCCCACATTGATGTCACCCGGCTCGGTGAGATTAATCGCTTTAAAATAATCAGCCCAATTCCAGTCCGGTGTGAGCTTTTGCAGATCAGCCTGCGACATCTTGTTGTAGTTCTTTTGCGGATCGCGCCGCTCGACCTGGGTGCGGGATGCCTTGGCCAGAGAAGTTTCCAGCGCCATGATCTTTTTGGCGTCTTCGGCAGCTTTGCTCGGTGTCTCACCGAGCAGCGTGAGCATTTTTGTGACGTGATCGATGTACGCCGCACGTTTCTTTTGCGAATCTTCATCAGTTTTCGTGTAATAATCACGATCGGGCAGACCAAGCCCTCCTTGATACGCCTGCGCAATGTCGCGCGTGCTATCCTTGGCGTCCTGACCGCTGCCAAACTGGAAAAATGCATCCACGCCAATGGTGTGCAGTCGCGCAATTGCCTTCAGCAGGTCGGCCCGATCTTTAATCGCGTCGATACGCTTTAGCTCTTCTTGGAGTGGCTGGGTTCGAGCGGCGTCAATCGCCTTTTCGTCCATGCCGCTGGCGTAGTAATCGCCTACTTTTTGAACTTCCGGCGCCGCCTTCGCATCTACGTGAGCATTTGCAGCTTTCTCGGCGATCTTATGGAGCGCATCGTTATTTTTCTCCTCCAGTTCTGTAAAGCTGCCCCAGCGCGAATATTCTGGCGGCACCGGATTGCGCTTTAACCATCCGCCGTTGGCGTAGAGATAAAAATCATCCTGCGGTTTGACGGCTGTATCCATATTCTTGGGGTCCAGCGGCGGAGGATTCTGATTGACGGTCGAAACACTTGCAGTGGGCTGGGACGGCGATTCGGTTTGGCCCTGCAAACTGAATGCGCTCAGGAGCGCGAGGATGATGAAGGATATTTTCATAACTTGTGAAGGAGACGGATAGTCCGGTTTAATGCCAATTAGACGCTAAAAGCGCAGTTCCGTTGAACAGCGATGGCAGCAAACGGCAAAATCACGGCAGGTGTTCGGGATGACACAGGTTGGTGCTAATGGCAACTTGAACGCGCCATGTTTGTAGATCGAATCAAAGTTCTCGCGCAGGCTGGCAACGGCGGGCGCGGTTCCGTGAGTTTTCGGCGCGAGAAATTCGTGCCCAAAGGCGGACCGGATGGGGGTGACGGTGGACGCGGTGGCGATGTAATTCTACGGGCGGACCGGCACGTGGATAATTTAGCCGGTCTTTTTTATGAGCCGATCATCAAAGCGAAAAACGGGGGGCATGGGAAAGGCAAGAAAATGGCCGGCCGGGCCGGTGCGGACAAAATCGTCAAAATTCCGGTAGGCACCATGGTTTATCCCGCCACTACCGACGGGAAAGATCAGCCGGACGCACTCCAACAGTCGCAGCCTCTTGTCGATCTTGTGCGAGACGGGCAGGAATTCCTACTGTGCCACGGCGGACAAGGAGGCAAAGGAAACGTCCATTTCAAGAGCTCGCGGAACCGCGCGCCGCGGCAGTACACAGACGGAGAAGAGGGCGAGCATGGACATTTTCTACTAGAACTACGAACAATTGCAGACGCCGGGTTGGTTGGTTATCCGAATGCAGGCAAGTCGACATTACTCAGCAAACTTTCAGCTGCCCGGCCAAAGGTCGCGGCATATCCGTTTACCACTTTGCATCCGATCGTTGGTGTGATGGACCTGCCGGGTTACCGTCACGTTACAATCGCTGATATCCCCGGATTGATCGAAGGAGCCCACCGTGGAGTTGGTCTGGGTCACGAATTTTTGCGACATATTACACGTTGCCCCCTTTTGATATTCGTGATCGATGCAGCCGGAAGCGAAGGACGCAGTCCGGTCGAGGATTTGCAGAATCTCCGGAAGGAAATTGATTTGTACGATCCCACACTTTCATCACGACCCTGGTTAATCGTCGCAAACAAAATGGATTTGCCTGATGCGAACGAGAATCTCGAGCTGCTGCGGGAAAGATTTCCAAAGGTTACGATCGTGCCAGTGTCGGCTGTCAAAGGCGAGGGGATCGATGCCTTAAGGGAAACGCTCGCGACGAGACTAAAATAGAGGGCGAGAACGTCAGTTCTGAGGCAATTAAAAGTGGACAAGTTTGGAATGTCTGACGAGACTGGGCGCTGATTTATGGGCAGGCGGGTTGTAGCGAGCTATTGCTCCAGCTTTCTCAAATCAGAGATGCTGCATATTTATCGGCAGGTGAAGGCGCTGCGCGGCGTGGACACTTTTGTGGTCACAAAGGAGGTCCAGAACGCAGAGCGGTTTCCGTTCGCCAACGTAGAGGTAATACCAAAACGGCGGACAAACCTCCTGGTACACGGATGGTTGAAATTCGTAAAGCGACGTCCGCCCATTGTCTATCGGGGCGAGTATCAGACTTTAAAGTCCCTGCTGGAGCGCCATGGCGCCGACGTGATGCATATTTATTTCGGCCATACGGGCGTGCACCTGCTGCCATTTATCGAGGAATGGAACAAGCCGTGCGTGGTCTCGTTTCATGGGGCCGATGTTGCCCATAAAAAGGAAATCAAAGATTACCCGGCAAAATTGCGCCGTCTTTTCGACGCAGTTCCGCTGGTATTTGCGCGTTCTCAATCGCTCTTTGAACGGCTCGTAAAGTTGGGTTGCCCGCCGGAAAAGCTGCGGATCAATCGGACCGGTATCCCGCTCACTGATTTTCCATTCGTGGACAGGCAACCTCCCCGCGACGGAAAATGGAGAGTGGTACAAGCATGCCGCTTGATTCCAAAAAAGGGCGTTGCCACAAGTTTACGCGCCTTTGCCGTTTTCAAAAAAGACAATCCCAAAGCGGAATTGTTTATCGCTGGCAAAGGACCGCTTCAACCAGAACTGGAGATGCTTGCCGAAGGATTAGGAATTCTCAGGGACGTGCATTTTCTCGGGTTTTTGTCGCAGCGGAAACTGCTCGACCTTTATGCGAGTTCACATCTGTTTTTGCACCCGAGCGAGATGTCTGCAAATCAAGATCAGGAAGGTGTGCCGAACTCGGTGTTGGAAGCGATGGCGACTGGATTGCCGGTAGTCGCGACGCGTCATGGAGGAATACCGGAAGCGGTGGAGCATGGGCGCACTGGATTTCTTGTCGCGGAAGAAGATCACGTCGGTTTAGCGGACGCCATGCACCTCATAACGCGTTCGCCGGATCTGTTAACCCAGATGGGAACACGCGCACATGCCACTGTGACTGAACGATTCGAGCAGGACGCTCAAATCGACCAGTTGGAATCGTTTTACGAAGAGGCGATTGCCCTGAATGGAGCTTCCGAACCGGTAAGAGCGAAGCGGATGACTCAACTCGCTCCACAGTTCGCCGAGCGATTGCCGGCAAAATAGAGCTGTAATTTAAGAATTTCGGTTGTCATTCCGAGCAAAACGAGCTTTGGTATGCGCGTCGAGTCTAGCGGGGCTTAAATCTTCTGCCATGGCGGGGTGCTAAGGCGGATGACTTGGCAGGCTGGCGTCACCCGATGTCGGTCAGGAATGCTTATAAAATGCGCAATCGTTGTTTTCTTTTGGCAGTGGTGATGTTGTTTTGCGGGTTTGCGCTCGCAACCACAACGCTTGCCGCCGAGACCGCACCTGCCCAGCCGGGGCACGAAGGCCTTTCGTTAAAGCCCCAGATGTTAGTCCAGTTGGGCGGCTTCGGAATCACAAACTCAATGCTGGTGACCTGGATCGTAGCGGCAGGCATTATCATTTTTTCACAGATCGCGACCCGCCGGGTGAAGGCTATCCCCAGCGGGATTCAAAATTTTTGGGAGTGGCTGGTTGACGGTTTGCACAGTTTTTTGGAAAACATCATCGGCCGCGACCTCGTCCGAAAGGGATTCTGGTTTTTTGCCACGGTTTTCATTTTTATTCTGTTTGTGAACTGGTTCGGACTGGTTCCTGGAATCGGGACAGTCGGCTGGGGGCACTACGACGGCTCGGGAAATTTCCATGTCGATCGGCCGTTGCTACGCGGCGGCAACGCGGATCTGAATATGACCACTGCGATGTCGGCCATATTCTTCGTAATGTGGTTTGTCTGGGCGATTCAGGCCAACGGCGTGGGAGGATTCTTGAAGCATTTGTTTGGCCCAAAAGGTGAGACGACCGGTGTTGTGAAGATCCTGATGGCCGTTATCTTTTTCGCCGTCGGCTGGCTCGAGGTGATCTCGATTATATTTCGACCGATTGCGCTCAGTTTTCGATTGTTTGGAAATATTTATGCCGGCGAAAGCATTCTCGAAGCGATGTCCACAATGGTCCCCTGGCTCTCGCCGATCCTGCCGATTCCGTTCTATTTCCTCGAAGTGCTCGTGGGCTTTGTGCAGGCACTCGTTTTCATGCTGCTGACTGCGGTTTTCACCATGTTGATTGCAGAACACCAGGAGGGACCCGAGCACGCGCACTGATTTTCCCGCGATCTCATGACGAGATCGCAAAAACAACTAAGAAAAATATGATACTACCAATACTAGCAGAACTGAGCGGAAGCATTCACGTCGGGCTTGCTGCGATGGGCGTCGGAATTGGAATTGGCTTGACCGGCCTGGGAATGACCAGCGCGGTGGGTCGCAATCCGGGTGCGTTCACGCAAGTGCTCGTGCACGGAATTCTCGCCATCGCGTTGACCGAGGCGATCGTGTTCTACGCGCTATATCTCGTTCACTAATTTCACTGGGAGGCAATCGGGTTTGCGCCCGAAATCTAGTTTATGAATCTGATAATTGCCGCCGCCAGCGGAGGCGTGACCGACATCTTGCGCGAAACGGCTGAGACATTCGGCTGGAACTGGAAGTTGTTTCTGTCGCAGGTCATCAGTTTCTGCATCGTCGCTTTCCTTCTACAGCGTTTCGCTTACAAGCCTATCCTTGCGGTGCTCGAGGAACGTCGCCGCAAAATCGAGGAAGGCCAGCTCAACGCGGAGAAAATCAAAAAGGAACTTGCCGAGGCCGAGCAGCGCTACCAGGAAATTCTGGCCAAGGCGGACGCAGATGCGCAGAAGATGATTGACGAAGCGCGTGAAAGCGCTGCGCATTTGTCCGAGCGCAAGCAGCAGGAAGCGGTTGCAGCCGCCGAGCAAATTATTGCCAAGGCGCGCGATGCTGCCGCAATTGAGCACGAGCACACCATGGAATCTTTAAAGCGCGAGCTTGGACGCCTTGTCGTTGAAACCACGGCAAAGGTTACTGACAAGGTGCTAACGCCTGAAGATCAGCGACGCTTGCAGGAAGAAGCAGCTCGCCAGGTCGCCTCATGAAGATCAACAAGGAAATTCGTCGGCTCTCGCGCGATATGCTTCGGGCAAGCTTTACTGACGGACAACTGGACGCCGGGAAGACCAGATCGCTGGTCGATTCGCTTATTGCGAAGAAGCCGCGCAATTACATTAACGTTCTGAAAAACTACAGACGTCTGCTGCGGTTCGAACTTGAAAAACGCCGCGCTCGGGTTGAAACGGCAAGCGAACTGGATTCGACGACAAGTTCGGAACTCGTTGCTAATCTGAAAAAGAAATACGGCAGCGATTTGACCGCCGAGTTTATCGTTAATCCTGAGCTTCTCGGCGGAATGCGCGTTCGTGTCGGAAGCGATGTGTGGGATGGCACAGTTCGCAATCGGCTGGCACAGCTGGAGCGACAACTTTAATCAACCGAAAATCATGAGCACCATACTTGAAGAGATTGAAACAAAAATCGAAGGACTAAAAACTGCAACGACCAAAAGCAACGTCGGCGTGGTGCGCGAAACGGGGGACGGAGTCGCGCGTATTGAAGGTCTGAGCGACGTGATGCTTAATGAGATGATCGAATTTCCCAACGGAGTGTTCGGTCTCGCATTGAACCTCGAAGAAACCGAGGTAGGCGCGATTTTGCTTGGTGAAACCACCAAGGTCGCAGAGGGCGACGAAGTAAAGACGACCGGCCGACTTCTTTCCGTTCCTGTTGGCAAAGCGCTCTTGGGCCGTGTGGTAAACACGCTCGGCCAGCCGCTCGATGGCAAGGGACCGATCAAGACGGAAGCATTTTATCCACTGGAAAAAATTGCACCGGGTGTGATCAAGCGACGCAGCGTCAATCAACCGGTGCAAACGGGTATTATGGCGATCGATGCGATGATTCCGATCGGTCGCGGCCAGCGGGAGCTGATCATTGGCGACCGCGCTACCGGCAAAACGACGATTGCCATCGACAGCATCATTAGCCAGGCGCGGTTGAACAAAGCTGCCGAGGAGCAGGGCGATAAAAATTATCGGCCTCTCTATTGTATCTACGTGGCGATCGGCCAGAAAAATTCCAACGTGGCGCGCGCCCTGGCAGTGCTCGAGAAAGCGGGCGCCATGCCTTACACAACAATCATTTCGGCGCCGGCTTCAGACACGGCTACGAATCAATATCTGGCTCCGTTCGCGGGCGCGGCCATGGGTGAGTGGTTCATGGACAATGGAATGGACGCGCTCATTGTTTACGACGATCTGTCGAAACATGCCGTTGCTTATCGGCAGGTTTCTCTTGTGTTGAAGCGGCCTTCCGGACGCGAAGCATATCCAGGCGATGTGTTTTATCTGCACTCGCGTTTGCTTGAGCGATCCGCGCGCATGAGCGAAGATTTTGGAGGTGGATCACTCACCGCCTTGCCGATTATCGAGACGCAGGCAGGTGACGTTTCCGCGTACATTCCGACGAACGTGATTTCGATTACGGATGGCCAGATTTACCTCGAAACCGACCTGTTCTATCAAGGTGTCCGCCCCGCGATTTCAGTGGGACTTTCGGTCAGTCGTGTGGGATCGGCAGCCCAGATCAAGGCAATCAAACAGGTCGCTGGCAAGGTAAAGTTGGATCTCGCACAATATCGGGAGTTGGCTGCGTTCGCCCAATTTGGTTCTGATTTGGACGCGGCGACAAAAGCGCGACTCGATCGCGGTCAACGGATTGTGGAGCTTTTTAAGCAAATACAGTACAACCCCATCCCTGTGGAGGAGCAGGTGGGGGTGATGTGGGCCATGCAAAATGGCTACCTCGATTCCGTACCGGTTGATCGGGTCAAGGAATACCAGCTCAAAGTTCAGGATTGGCTGCAAACACGAAAGCAAGCATTGCTCCGAACGATTCGCGAAAAGAAGGAAGTCGACAAAGATCTCGAGTCGCAGTTGAAAGCGGCATTCGATGAATTCAAGACGACGTGGAGATGATTTGTTTAAAGGCATTCGATTCAGCCATGATTTCCGACCGCAAGATCGCGCGGATCGAAACCGTGATCCATCTGATCCGACGCAAGCGGGTCATGTTGGATTCAGATTTGGCGGCCATTTACGGTGTCTCGACCAGACAACTGAATCAGCAATTGAAACGCAATAGGCATCGCTTTCCCGAAGATTTTGCGTTTCAACTCGATCGCAAGGAATTCAAAAATTTGATGTCACAAATTGTGATATCAAAGAAGGGTTCGGGTGGACGGCGGAAGCTGCCTTGGGTGTTCACCGAGCATGGCTCAATAATGCTTGCGAGCATCTTGAGCAGTGACATCGCTGTTCAAGCAAGCGTTCGAGTGGTGCGCGCCTTTGTCAGGTTGCATGAAATGGTCGCCGCAAATACGCATTTCGCTGCCAAACTCGAAGAACTTGACCGGCGCCTCGATTCTCATGACGAAGCGATTGCCAATGTTTTTGCCGGACTTAAAAAGTTAGTTGGACCGCCGGAACCGCCGAAAAAACGAGAAATCGGTTTTCATGTCCGGCAAAGCGCTGCGCGTTATCGCGTGCGACGAAAGTCGATGATGCAAAATCGCAATTTGAGAATTTCCTAGATGGCGAACACCCAGGACATACGGCGGCGGATCAAATCAATCCGCAACACCGCGCAGATTACCAAGGCCATGCAGATGGTTGCCGCCTCCAAGATGCGCAAGGCGCAGCAGCACGCACTCGCCGGACGTCCTTACGCCGCCTTGATGAACAAGGTTCTTGTTTCCCTTCAGCAACGCACCGATCCGCGATTGCATCCACTTTTGGCAATTCGACCAGTCAATAAGGAGCTGGTTCTTATCATCAGCACCGACAAGGGGCTCTGTGGCGCGCTGAATACGAATCTGTTTCGCGAAGCCGCAAATTTTGACCGTGAGAAAACAGCTTTCGTCGTCACCGGGAAAAAAGCGCGGCAATTTGTTGCGCGGACGAAAAGGGAATTACTGGCCGATTTCGAGCTCAAGGATTCCCCAAATTTCGTAGAGACCAAACCGCTTTCGAAGTTTTGCATGGAGAAATTTCTAAGGCACGAAGTGGACAAGGTTTCGGTGCTTTACACCCATTTCATCAACACAATTAGCCAGCGTGCAACGGTGCAGACGCTTCTACCGATCAGCAGTTTTGATTTGCCGAAAGGCGAAGCGGCCGAAGGCGCGGAAGCAGGCGTCGATCCGATGCTTGGTTACATTTTCGAACCAAAAGCCGAGCAGCTGCTGGACGTGATATTGCCTTATTACCTTCAGCATCAGGTTTTCCAGATGATCCTGGATGCGCGGGCGTCTGAGCATAGTGCGCGCATGGTCGCGATGAAAAGCGCCACTGACAATGCGAATCAATTCATCAAAGATCTCACTTTGGAATACAACAAAATGCGCCAGGCAGGCATCACAACCGAGTTACTCGAGATCGCCACTGCGCAAATGGCATTATCTAGCTAATCGATTTTTATGAATACAGGAAACATAGTTCAAGTAATCGGTCCCGTGGTGGACGTGGAATTCCCAAGCCAAAAGGGATTGCCAAAAATTTATAACGCCCTCGAGATCGAGTACGAGGTCAACGGCAATCCTACCAAGCTCACTCTCGAAGTGCAGCAGCATCTCGGTGACAATTGGGTGCGGTCCATTGCAATGTCTTCGACGGACGGTTTGAAGCGAGGCATGAGCGTGACCGATACTGGTGGTCCGATTACCGTACCAGTCGGCGAGGCTGTGCTCGGCCGGCTCTTCAATGTCACAGGTGATCCGATTGATAATCGCGGCGATGTAAAATTTGAGAAGCGGTATCCGATCCACCGCGCCGCCCCCTCACTCACAGAACAGGACACCAGCGCAAAGATTCTGGAAACGGGGATCAAGGTTATTGATCTCGTTTGTCCATTTTCAAAAGGCGGCAAGGTGGGAGCCTTTGGCGGCGCGGGCGTCGGCAAGACTGTTGTCATCCAGGAGTTAATCAACAACATCGCCATGAAACATGGCGGCGTTTCGATATTTGCCGGAGTGGGCGAGCGCAGCCGGGAAGGCAACGATCTTTACAAGGAAATGAGCGAGGCCGGCGTGATCGATCAGAAAGACTTGTCGAAGTCGAAAGTCGGAATGGTTTTCGGCCAAATGAACGAACCGCCGGGCGCGCGATTGCGTGTTGCTTTATCCGCCCTGGCTATGACCGAATATTTTCGCGACGAGCGCAATCAGGACGTGTTGCTTTTCATCGACAACATTTTCCGATTCTCGCAGGCTGGGTCTGAAGTGTCGGCACTCCTTGGGCGAACGCCGTCGGCGGTTGGTTATCAGCCGACCCTGGCCGCGGAGATGGGTGATTTACAAGAAAGAATCACATCGACGAACAAAGGGTCGATCACTTCGTTCCAGGCCGTTTACGTTCCAGCCGACGATCTTACTGACCCGGCGCCTGCAAACACATTTGCCCATTTGGATTCCACCATCGTGCTTGAGCGCGCCATCGCTGAGCTTGGAATTTATCCTGCGGTCGATCCTCTTGCGTCGACGTCGAAGTCGCTGGCTCCGGAAATCGTTGGTGAGGAGCATTACAACGTTGCCCGAGGCGTGCAGAGAGTGCTGCAGCGTTACAAAGACCTGCAGGATATCATCGCCATTCTGGGAATGGACGAACTTAGTCCGGAGGACAAGCTCACGGTGCATCGCGCGCGCAAAATTCAGCGATTCCTCAGTCAGCCCTTCCACGTGGCCGAAGTTTTCACCGGCTTCAAGGGCCAATATGTTCCGGTTGCGGAAACGGTGCGCGGCTTCAAGGAAATTTTGGACGGCAAACACGACGATGTGCCCGAGCAGAATTTCTATATGAAGGGCGGCATCGACATGATCAAGGAAGGCTAGCGCCTTCAGGTGAAAACGTGGTTCGTTACATGGTTACAACGCAATGAAATGCAGTCTATCTAACGATTTAACGATTTACGAATTACCATGGCTACGCTGAAGCTCGAAATCGTGACACCGGAGGAAAAAATCTACTCCGAAGACGTGGAGATGGTCACATTGCCCGGTTCGGAAGGGGAGCTTGGAGTTTACCCTAAACACGTCCCGCTACTTACCACTTTGGTGCCGGGTGAGCTGCGCGTTGTGAAAGACGGCCGGGAAACGGCGCTGGCCATCGGCGAAGGTTTTGTTGAGATCAAAACCGACGCGGTCTCGGTTTTGACGGACATGGCTCTTGAATCCGAGAAGATCGATATTGAGGCCGCCGAGGCAGCGGTGGAGCGCGCCAAAGCAGCGATGAAAGAAGATCATACCTCCGAAGAGGTGGCCGCGATTCAAGCGTCGTTGCAAAAAGCGCTTGCCCAATTGCACGTCAAACGTCGGCGTCACCACGGTTAAGAATTCGGGGCGTTGTATCGCGCCCCTTCGAGTTTCAAAGTATGTCTGGCCGCAACGGACACGGCTATGCACATTGGAGCTTTGCTGCTCTCAGCGCGCTGGTAATCTTGATCCGTGACAAGGCCGGAAATTCTGGGAATTATCGCCGGAAATGGTGTATATCCGCGCCTGCTCGCGGACGCAGCACGCAAAAGTGGCGTAAAAAACATAATTGCAGCTGCGTTCACCAGCGAGACCGATGCGGTCCTCACACAACATGTTGATTTGATAGAGTGGATGCGTGTGGGACAACTAAATCGGCTTTTAAAATTTTTTAGCGAACACAACATCCATCATGCAATTATGGCCGGACAGATTGCACCGAAAAATCTTTTTGACCTGCGGCCGGATTTCAAAGCGTTGCTGCTGCTGGGGAAACTGAAGCAGCGAAATGCAGAATCCATTTTCGCCGCCATTGCCGATGAACTAGCCAGGGGGGGTATCGATCTTTTGCCTGCGACTACCTTTCTCGAACAGTCTTTGGCGTCTCCGGGGTTGATCGCAGGGACGAAGCTGAGTCGACGCGAAGAGGAGGATGTCGATTTGGGCTGGAAGATAGCCAAAGAGATCGCGCGCCTCGATATTGGGCAGACGGTAATTGTGAAGAATGGGACCGTTGTTTCGGTGGAGGCGTTTGAAGGAACAAACGAGGCTATCAAGCGCGGTGGCGCACTGGCGCGTGAGGGTGCAGTGATGGTCAAAGTCTCCAAACCAAATC
>JBKPMH010000180.1:0-8941 GCA_046732035.1 Verrucomicrobiota bacterium | reverse complement strand
GACCTCAATCGAGTGCGTCAGGCGAGTACGCAAATGGTCGCCAGTGCCGTTCAAAAAGACCTGGGTTTTGTACTCCATCCGACGAAATGCGCGCGAATGAATAATCCGCGCCCGGTCCCGTTGAAATTCTGTGCGATACGCATGCCGCGGCTCTGAAAATTGCCGCCCGCGCGAATCGCCGGACTTTTGCGCGAAGGGTGCCAGCACCGCGCGCTCACTGGCTTCCATTTCCTCGCGTACCTTCAGGAAAGCTGCGCAGCCACGCGCGTGCGGTTCAGAATGTTTGTTCACGATTGATTCCCAAAGTTATTTGTCGATCTTACCTTTCAAAACTTCAAATCTGGCATGCCCGGGAAAACTCGTCATAAGAAACAGGTCACGCCCGAGCGATTGATGCAATTGAGCTTCGCTTACGCGCCGCCGTTGATCATCAGCGCGGCTGTGAATAACGGCGTATTCGATGCACTGGAGAATAACGCGAAAACAGTCGAACAAGTCGCCCAGAAAACCGGAGCCTCAGCGCGCGGTCTGCGGATTCTAATGAATGCGCTGATTGGATTAGGGCTTCTGAAGAAAGATCGCCAGGGAAAGTATTCCCTTACACCTGAAAGCGCCGCCTTTCTTGTGACCAAAGGCGCGGCAACCCATGCAGGTTTTTTTGGAACGATTGCGCCTAACCTCATTTCACGATGGCTGCGATTGTCAGACATCGTTCGCGAAGGCCGCCCGACTGTCGCTGTAAACCAGGAAGCCGAAGGCACCGAATTTTTTAGCCAATTGGTGGAAAACATCATCCCGCTGAGCTATCCGCCTGCGCAAAAGCTGGCCGACCATTTGAAGTTAGCGAAAGCGAAGACCGAAATTCGTGCGCTCGATATTGGCGCCGGTTCCGGCATCTGGGGCATTGCGCTCACGCGAAAATCGCCTCGCGTGCAAGTGACCGCAGTCGACTGGGCTGGAATGATTCCGACCACGAAACGAATCACACAACAATTCGGAGTCGGCGCTCGCTTCAATTTCGTCGAGGCAGATATGTTGGAGGCGGATTTCGGCACTGGGTATGACATCGCGACCCTTGGCCATATTTTGCACAGCGAAGGCGACGAGCGCAGCCGCCAGTTGCTGAGAAAGATTTTCAATGCGCTAAAATCCGGCGGCACGATTGCCATTGCGGAATGGTTGGTGAACGATGAGCGGACTAAGCCGCTGCCATCACTGATGTTTGCTGTTCAAATGCTGGTGAACACAGAAAGAGGTGACACATTTAGCTTCAATGAGATTAAAACTTGGCTGGAAGCAGCCGGTTTCAAAAAAGTACGCAAACTAGACGCGCCTGGACCTTCGCCACTGATCCTGGCGACAAAACCCTAGTGACACCGACAATTTTTCCTGCAGTGAAGGAACGCTCGCGTCATCAATGAGCTTCTCATCCGCGCGATGACGTGCTCTCATACTATTCAATGAAAGAGGTAAAAACGAAAACAGCTGCCAGGTCCAACGCGCGGTCGACTCGAAACAAAATTGAGGGAGTCAGCTCCTACAGCAAACCGGCCCTTCGCAGCGAAGCGTTTGCCAGAGCATTGACAGAGGCAAAATCGTGCGTCGACGATCGTGACCGTCTGCAAACGCTTTTCACCGAAGCAGCAAAAAAGGCAGCTGCTGTCCCCAAGGATTCCTTTAAAGATTATTGGCCCTATCTTCAAACGATGCTGCGATTGGTGCGAGCGCATCACCGTGCAGAGTACGATCAAGCTGCGCATGATTCCCTGCTATGGATCGTTGCTGCTCTTAGTTATCTAAATGATCCATTTGATCTAATTCCCGATAAGACTCCATTTCTCGGCTTCATCGATGATGCCGCGGTCGTCGAGTTCGTAGTTGATAGAACCCGGCAAACCCTCGACGATTTCATGACCTGGGAAACAACGACGCGATAGCCGGCAGTATTTGGCTAACGGCCGCCGCCGATGTTCAACAACATTTCAAACGAGTAGTAACGCTGGATTCTCCAAGAGATGGCGTAGTTCTTTCAGGTACTCAGCACCGAGGGCGCCGTCGATGACGCGATGGTCGCAGCTCATCGTAAGCGACATTCGATGACCGGCGATAATCTGGTCGCAATCGTCGACCACAGGTTCATTTGTAATCCTGCCTACGGCCAGGATAAAGCCCTGCGGCGGATTGATTACGGCGGAAAAACTGTCGATTCCCATGCCGCCGAGGTTTGAAACGGTGAACGTGCCACCCTGAAATTCTTCAGGCTTCATGCGTTTATTGCGAGCGCGGTGGGCCAGATCTTTTGCCAATTCGCTGATCTCGCGAAGCGACTTGTTTTGCGCGGCGCGGATCACTGGCGTGAGGAGCCCCTCTTCGATTGCGACGGCTATTCCAAGGTCGATGTCGGCGTACTGCACTATTGCGTCGCCATCAAATGAAGCGTTCACTCGCGGTACCTTCACCGCAGCTTGTACAGCCGCCTTTAAAACAAAGTCGTTTACCGTGATTTTTGCGGCGTCCGCGTCTTCGCCTGCCGATTTTAATTCCTCCCGCGCTTCCATCAGCGGCGCGGCGTTAATGTCAATGTTTAGATAAAAATGTGGCACTGGGCCGAGACTTTCAACCAAACGCTGGGCTATGACTCTGCGCATTCCGGAAAGTTGAATGCGCGCGCTTTCACCGGTCTTCGCCGCCGCGGGCATCTTAGTCGATGAAGCAGCAGTTTTTGATTTACTTGCGGCGCGCACATCAGTTTCCGTCACACGTCCTTCGGGTCCAGTGCCCTTGACGCTGGAAAGGTCAACTCCAAGCTCGGCTGCAATTCGTCGCGCAACCGGCGACGCTTTCACACGCGCTTCCTCTCTCTGTTGAACCTTTCCGCCTTCGTCTACAGTCTTCTTCGGTTGCGGCGGAGCGGTTTCCTTCTGTTGCGCTTGAGCGGGGGCCGGTTTCTCGGTCTCAGTTTGTGACTTCTTCTGCTTTGGCTGGTCCGGTTTCTTCGGCTCCTCTTCCTTCTTTTGCTCTTCTTTCGCTTTTGTTTTTTCGGCTCTTTCTTCCTCCCCTTTTTCTTCTTTCTCTTTTTCCTTTTGCTTTTTAGGCGCCTCCTCACCTTCAGCGCTAATGAACGCGATCTTGTCGCCGACGTTTACCTTGCCGCCTTCTTCTACATAAATTTCGGTGAGCGTGCCGTCCTCGGGTGATTCCCATTCCATCGTCGCCTTGTCAGTCTCGATCTCAGCGAGGACTTCTCCAGCCGAGACCGGATCGCCCTTCTTTTTTTTCCAGGCGACGAGAGTACCCTCGGTCATCGTATCGCTCAGCTTCGGCATTTGAATATCAGGCATGTCGGTCTCGTTGAAGAGTTAAAGCATTGAACAGTTGAAACGGTAACTGAATACTTCGCTCCAACGCTTCATCGCTTCAATGGTTATGCGTAGCAAACCTGTTTCACCGCAGTCAGGAGTTTCTCGGCATTCGGGAGAACGGCGTGCTCCAGTCGTTCATTGTAAGGCATCGGCACGTCTTCCTGTGATACGCGGACGATCGGTGCATCGAGCGCATCGAAAATGTTCTTCTGGATTCGATAGCAGACTTCCGCGCCCACTCCGCAAAAAGGGTGGTCCTGTTCAACCACCACGACGCGATGCGTCTTTGCGACGGATTGATAAATCGCTTTTTCGTCGAGCGGCTTGATTGAACGAAGATCGAGAACCTCCGCCGAAATATCTTCGTCCTCCAATTGGGCAGCGGCTTTGAGTGCTAGGGGAACTGTTTGTGAGTAACAGATGATCGAAACATCGCTGCCTTCGCGTTTCAGTTCTGCTTCGCCCAATGGGATGAGCAGCTCTTCATCTGGAGGCTCCACCATTCCCTTCGAGCTGTAGAGCAGTTCGGCCTCTAAAACCAAGACCGGGTTGTCGTCGCGGATGGCTGTTTTTAGCAATCCTTTGGCATCGCGCGGCGTGGCCGGCGTGCAAACCTTCAAGCCGGGCACGCTGGCATAAAAATTCTCCGTTGCATGTGAATGGGTCGCGCCCAGCTGGTGCGCAGGCCCGTTCGGTCCACGAAAGGTGATCGGGATATTAAATTGCCCACCTGACATCGTGTACATATTGGGGGCGTTGTTCACCACCTGATCGAATGCCACCAGCGAAAAACTGAATGTCATGAATTCAATAATGGGCCGTAGCCCCACCATTGCAGCGCCGACTCCCAATCCGGCAAATCCATTTTCGCTAATTGGAGTATCGATAATCCGACGCGGCCCGAACCGCTGAAGCAGCCCCTGGCTGACCTTGTACGCGCCCTGGTATTCTGCAACTTCCTCGCCCATCAAAAACACATTCGGATCGCGCTCGAGCTCTTCTGCCATCGCTTCGTTTAGCGCCTGGCGATATGTGATTTCTCTCATCGCTTTTCTTCTCCGCTGGTGCCTTGATCGCCTTCAGATTCGCCCGATTTTGCAGAGACATCATGCGCAGCAGCCCCGTTGGCATATGTATAATCGTAAAGAGTATCGAGTGGCGGTTGAGGACTTTTCTCCGCGAATTTCACCGAAGCCAGGACTGTTTCTTTTGCGCGTTTGTCGAGGAGATCGAACTGTTCATTCGTTAATTTCCCCTCGCGCGTGAGCTGCGCCCGCAAACGGGTAATCGGATCATCGAGGCGATATTTCTCCAGTTCCTGTTTGGTTCGATAACTCGCCGGGTCCGACATGGAGTGGCCGCGATAGCGATAGGTTCTCATTTCAAGAAAAGCCGGATGTGGCTCTTTCCGGATGGAATCCACGACCTCGGCAATCTTGTCACGAACTTCGCGAAAGTTCATTCCATCGACGATCTCTCCAGGAATATCGTAACCTTCCGCGCGATCCACAATTTGCCGCAGGGATGTCGATCGCGTCACCGAAGTTCCCATTGCGAACAGGTTGTTTTCACAAATGAAAACGATCGGCAATTTATAAAGAGCCGCGAGGTTCAGTGCTTCATGAAAGGAACCTTGATTGATCGCGCCATCACCGAAAAAACAGAGAGTAACACGATCCTCGCCACGATATTTAATCGCGAAAGCTAATCCAACCCCAAGTGGAACGTGAGCGGCCACGATCGCGTGGCCACCGTACATGTGGCGCTTTTTATCGAAAAAATGCATTGAGCCGCCCAGACCGCGCGAGCAACCTGTCACCTTTCCAAAAAGCTCGGCCATACACGCGTCGGCGCTGGTGCCACGCGCGAGAGCGTGAGCGTGATCGCGGTAAGCGGTAATGATGTAGTCATCGTCACGAATGGCAGCGATAGCGCCCGTCACCACCGCCTCCTGACCGATGTAAAGGTGGCAAAAACCGCCGATCTTCTGCGCTTGGTATTGTTGGCTGGCGCGTTCCTCAAAACGCCGTATCAACAGCATCATCGAGAGCATCTCGACTTCGTCGCGCTGCTCCACCGGCTGCATGACGGCTTAAGCCGCGCGCGGGACCGCGGCTCGGGTGCGGGGGCCCTCCGCGCTTCGGCCTAGGTTGATGGAAAGTACAAAGAGCAGAGTAAACAACAGATCGCTGATGAGAGAGTTTCGGAAGAACAACCAACTGGGAGTAGCGCTGTAGCTGGGCAGTCCAGTCGTCCACGCCTGGATGAGACCCGCGAAATTCTTCGCGTAACCGGGGTCGCTTAACCAAGAAAATGCGTTTGTTGCGCCATAAAAGAATATCGATCCAACGATCGACGCCGGCAGAAGCGTCTTGAGCGACAGCCTGTTCTGCAGCCAAAGTCCGCCGCATCCAATCATGGCGAGCGCCACGTAGCGCATAATTATTTGTGAATCAAACAGTGGCGCGCCGTAACGGGCATTAATTACCGCGTCCGATATAAAAAGCGTAATCAGTGGCACCGAGAATTTGTATTTCCGTGGAAAGTATGCCGCGCTGCAGAGGGCGATTGCGGCAAGGGGCGTGAAATTAGAAAGCCAAGTCGCACCGGAGTGGATCAAAAGCCCGGTCGTAATGCGATACGCCGCAGCCGAAAACACGAGCAGAAACGCGGGGATCATTAGCAGGAATCTATCCGTTCGACGGGATATGCAAAGCGAGAAGATAATGAACCGACGGATTCGGAGTATTGGCTCTAGAGCAAATCAATCACTGCCTCGCCTTTAGTTCCATTATTTGCCGGCGGTCAGTAGCTTGTTCAGTCGGGCCTTCCGGCGATTTGCAGCATTTGCGTGAATGATCCCGCGCTTGGCAGCCTTATCGATAGCTGAGATTAGCGCGTGAACTTGCCCGGGAGTCGATGTTTCTGCGGAACGCACCGTTTTGTGCATCGTTCGCAAACCCGTTACGACGCTGCGATTGCGTAGCGATCGTTTCAATGTTTGGCGAGCGCGTTTGGCGGCTGACTTCGTGTTTGCCATTGTTTTTTAAAAATTACGAACCAGAACGCTGGCGAGCGCATTGCGATTGTCAACCTGAGGCTCAGGACCGCGTCCAGGCTGCAACGAATCGGGCAAGGACTCCAGCGCTACAACCGTTTGTCCGATTCGAGCTTCGCTTTTTGCTTCTGAGCAGCAAGGGCTCCACCCCTCCGCATTTGCTCAACTGACAGCGTCTCGTCGGAAGCTGAAGCAGGAGTCGCCTGCTCTTGGGTCTGAGGTTTTGCACTCGCCTTCACGAAGGTATTAACCGGTTGCGATCGCGGCGCTTTCCCGACTTTCGGCAAATGATCCTGAGTAATTTGTACGAGCGCCCCAACCGGGACTCGATCGTAAAGCTCCGCAACATCGCTCGACTTCATACGAATGCAGCCGTAGCTGGCTGGACGGCCGATGTTCTTCTCCTGTGGCGTGCCGTGAATGTAAATGCAACGTTCAAAGGCATGCGCGTTTTGTGCTTCGAGCCCCCGCAGCCAGATGATACGCGTGGTGATTGGATCGCGTCCGGGAGCATTGGGTTGAAGAACTTCGCCGGTCAGTCGGCGATTGTGGAATACCGCGCCCGTCGGCGCATTATCTCCGATTTTTTTTTCCACTGCGAGATAACCCAGAGGAGTCGTCATTCGCCCCCAGCGATCGCCAAGCCCGAACATGGAAGTGGACACCGGATAGGTGGCCACCTTGCCGCCGTTCTGAACAAGGATCAGCTTCTGATCCGGTATGCTGATGATTACCTGGTTTGACGTGTCAACCGCGGTACTGGCAAACGCCGGCGTCACGGCAATTAAACAAAAACATACTGCCAAGCGCCGAAGCATCCGCCATTTCTTACTCGACTATTTGAATTTGTCACGCGGGAATTGCATTCCCGGCGCTGGATCTGCTAAAATTAATTTTCGACCAGCGACTGCTAAATGACGAAATACAGACGTAAAGGAAGCCCGCTTGGAACATCAGCAGGAATGGGACCGAGAGAAACTGGCCGTGCGCGATCGCGAAGATCACGAAATACGTGAAATAGACTGCGAATCCTAATTCGGCCAGCGGAAGGGCTGATCTTAGCGGCCGGTATTTGCAGCTGCGCCATGTCTGCGAGCGTCTCTCAATTCCGTACTTGGGCGTTCGCGTGAAATCGGATTTGTGATTGACGAGCGCTTCCAGGACGGCTCGAGCATTGTTAAGCGAAAGACCAATTCCCAACGCAAGCAGACACGGCAGAAAAAGAAGCTCTTTCATCCAGGTCCGTGGGTGCAACTCGCGTTGGGCACAAACATAAAAAACTGCTACTGAAGCCGACGCTGCGAGAAAGATCGGGATATCAATCAGCAGGGTACGCAGCCATCCCCCCTGAGGCCCTCCGGTCGATGGGTGCAAAAGCACGCAAAGACAGGCTAGGAGCAGATACGCGAAGTTCGACATCAAATGCCCTGTGGCTTCGAGCTTGATCGGAAACGGAAGCCGGCTGCGCCAAATCGTGGGCAACAATTTTTTACAGGTTTGAACAGAGCCTTTGGTCCAGCGATGTTGCTGAGACTTGAAACCATTCATGTCCACCGGTAGCTCGGCCGGAGTGACCACGTCTGAAAGATAAATGAATTTCCAGCCTGCGAGCTGAGCACGGTAGCTAAGATCGAGATCCTCACATAGCGTATCATATTGCCAGCCTCCGCTTTGCTCGATACAAGAACGCCGCCAGAGTCCGGCCGTTCCATTGAAATTGAAGAACCGACCGCTGCGACTGCGAGCCGTTTGCTCCAGCAAAAGGTGCCCGTCCAAAAAAATCGCCTGCATGCGCGTGAGCAACGAATAGCCGCGATTTAAGTGTCCCCAGCGGGTTTGGATCATTCCTATTTTGGGATCTGTAAAGTAATGAATTGTTCGTTTCAGGAGATCCTTTTGCGGAACGAAATCGGCGTCTAGAATACACACGAATTCGCCTTCAGCAGCCTCCAGGCCTGTCGCCAGAGCGCCGGCTTTGAACCCGGTGCGATCGACCCGATGGATACGTTGGACGTTGAAGCCGCGCTCTTGCAGCTCCTTCGCACACGCTGCGATGATCTGGCGGGTTTCGTCCGTTGAATCGTCCAGTACCTGGATTTGCAGAAGGTGCTGCGGATAATCCAATTCGCTCACGGAACGAAGTAATCGCTCAGCAACGTACACTTCGTTAAAGATCGGAAGTTGCACGGTAACCTTTGGCAACTTTTCGAATTGACGTTGCGGGGATGGTGGGTGCCTTCGGTTTTTGAGGTATAAGTAAATGATAAAATAGCGATGGACACCGTACGCGGACAGCCCAATGAGCACACCCAGATAACAAATCGACCAGATAATGTGTCCGAGGCTTCCTTGCATTGGAGTTCTACAGCCCCGAAAGTTTTCCGGGGTAAGCCCGACATGATGCCGCTTTCACCATGTGCGTCAATTCAAAAATCGTAGTTTTGCCTCTGAAAATCTCCGCCGCATTCCATTGATACACAACAATCTCCTCTCGATTTTCGTAATTGGGACGGCGAACGGT
>JBKPMH010000179.1:0-5533 GCA_046732035.1 Verrucomicrobiota bacterium | reverse complement strand
ACTCTAGCGAGCACGGTTTTCGGCATGTGAATTCCCCTCTTGCCAGAACAACATCGGGCGGGCACATCTTGACATTATTCGAATGCGATCCCGTCCCTTTGTCATCAGTGCGACGGCAGGCCTCATAACTGCCGCATTGGTATATCTTGGCACTGGGCTTCATCCGGTCTGGTGGGCGCTTTGGTTGGCGCCGATCCCCGTACTCGCGATCGCGCCGCGACTCCATGGGGCCACCGCTTTTCTCCTTGGAGCCCTGGCGTGGTTGATCGGTGAGGCGAATCAATGGGGTTACGTCAGGCATGTCATCGAACTGCCGCTGCATATCGCCGCCCTCTCGATCGTAGTTCCCGCCGTTATTTTTGGTTTGGGAGTTCTTTTTGTGCGCCGCTTTCTTCGGCGCGAGTCGCTCTATCTCGCTGTAATTGCCTTCCCAGTTTACTGGGTGACGTACGAGTATCTTAACGCGGCGGCTTCGCCTCACGGGACTTGGGGTAACCTCGCTTATACGCAAATGGATTTTCTTCCGGTGATCCAGATTGCTGCGATCACCGGGATCTGGGGAATCAGCTTCATTGTGTTTCTGTTCGCAGGCACGGCGGCAGCTTTGTTGAGCGGCGTGGGAAAACCACGCCAGCGTCGCGCAGCAGCTATCGCCGTGGGCTGCGTCGTTTGCGCAGTCCTTGCTTTCGGCACGTGGCGAGTGCGATCGAATCCTCCTCCTCAATCGGTTGCCGTGACACTGATGGCCAAGGATGTGCCGATGAGTGTCTATCTCGGTTCCGAAGAAGAAGCATTGAGGTTATTAGGCGAGTACGCCGCCCAAATCCCCAGCATCACTCCACGTGGAACGCAGATCGTTGTCTTGCCGGAAAAAATCGGACGGGTCACCGAGAGTGCGTTGGCAGCAGTGAATTCTGTCTATTCTTCCACTGCGAGCACCACAGGCGCGGCGATCGTCGTGGGCCTTGTTCGAAAAACACCGTCCGGCGACTTCAATTCTTCCCGCTTATATTCGGCCGACGGAAAGTTCGAAGCCAACTACGACAAGAATCATCTCATCCCTGGCGTAGAACCTGAACAGCCCGGCGACACGCGAGTTGTGCTGGACGAACCGTCCGGGCGTTGGGGACTGCAAATTTGCAAAGACATGGATTTTCCCAAGCTCAGCCGCGAATACGCACACGAAGGCGCAAATCTGCTATTGGTACCGGCCTGGGACTTCAATCTGGATGGTTGGCTGCACTCTCGCATGGCAGTGCTGCGCGCAGTCGAAAACGGTTTCGCGCTGGCTCGTTCGGCGCGCAATGGGTTATTAACCCTCAGCGATAACCGCGGCCGGATCCTCGCTGAGGCGACGACGTCGCCGGACCGGATGGTATCAGTCAGTGGACGGGTGAATGTTTCACCGGAGCGCACGTTCTACGCACGTACCGGAGATTGGTTTGCCTGGCTTTGCGTCGGTCTGTTCGCCCTGATGTTGGCCGTTCAACTCTTCGCGCGATGGCGGGCCGCAGCGAATCAGGCCCGCGTATGACGAAATACCGGCAACCTAAGAAGCGGTTGCGCTGGCGGGGATAAAATCTTCCGGTTCGTCGAACCTGAGCCGCTTCCGCAACTCGTACCGAAGCAGCAGGAGATTGACGCACATCTGAAAAAGGATCGACCCGACCGATAGATACCAAAGCTCCCTGATCTCAAATCCTGGCATCCGCGAAATCATCATCGCGGGTATGGCAAACAGGATCAATCGCGTCATCGAGCTGAACAACGGCGGTAGAGTGTTGCCGATTCCCTGAAAGATGCTGGAACTAACAAAAACAATTCCCGCTGCGATGAAATTTAACGAAACGATCCGAAGATATTCGCTGCCAAAGGAAATGACTCGCGGGTCGCGCGAGAAAAACCGAATCAGAGTTCCGGGCGCCAGGAACGCGATCAACGTCAGCGCCAGCATCATCAACGAGGCAATGCCAATTGCAGAATACACCGAATGCCGGACTCGATCCGCTCGGCGTCCACCAAAGTTTTGGCCAACCACAGGCGAAACGGCAAAGCTAAGTGCCACCACTGGCAGAAAAAGCGCCTGCATTACACGTGCGCCGACTCCAAAGCCTGCCTGTGCCGCAGGACCGAAACCACGGATGATCGCGTACACGATCATGATGTACACAAAGAGCAGCAAAAACTCCGCGCCCGCTGGCACACCAATCCGCAGCAGCCCGCCCCAGATTTTGGTTTGCGGCCGAAAGAGCGGAAAACGAAAACGCAGATAATGGTATTTCTTTTCAAAATAAATCACTATCAACACGTCGGCGACGAGAATGGAGACGAATGTAGCCAGCGCTGCGCCCGTTACTCCCAGTTTTGGCCAGGGACCGATGCCGAAAATCAGTAATGGCGCGAGCACAATGTTGAGCAGGACACTGAGCACCTGGAATCCTACGGCTGGTTTGATAATCCCTGTCGCGCGCAGCGCCGAACCCAACGCCACCAAGGGAAACTGAAGCAATAATCCAGGGAGAAACCAGAGAAGATACGCCTTTGCGAGCGTGGCTGTCTCTGCATCGGCGCTCAGCCAATCACAATAGGGCCCCCGCAGAATGAATCCGGCAACGGCCAGACCAAGCGCGATCAAGATCGACATGACGAAAGATTGATTGAAGGCCAGCTCTGCGTGTGGCTGATCTTTTCTGCCGGCAGCTTGCGAGATCAATGTGGTTGTTCCGACTCCGAGCATTTGGGTCACTGCCATCACAATCATCGTGATGTTGCCCGCAACGCCGACTGCCGCGATCGCTTCTTTGCCGAGATGTCCAACCCAATAGAGGTCGGCCAGCAAATAAAGCGTCTGCACCACCATGCTCGTGGCCAGAAACGCCGACATGTGTAGCAAATGTCTGGTGACTGAACCGGTCGTAAGATCCTTCATCTGCGCCGATCTTCGCCTTTGGCGGCGGCTGTGTCAGCCGCAAAAGTCACATACTGGCAGGAGTCGCTGTCAACGGCTCAAGCTGTCGTAGGAGATGACGGAACTGGCGGAGGAACTCCGCTACCGAATCGCTTCCGCCACCTTTCGCGGTGCAAGATGAGCACGATTAACCAAATGGCGAATGCGAAAGCGCCACCGGGGATTGTAACGAGCATCAGCCAACCTAACACCCCGAGCGTGTAAAGAAGATGACCGTAATCCTGTCCATTGATAATGCAGGGATGGACCGATCCCTCGTCTACTTTGCAGCCATGTGCATTGGCGATCCATGCGCAGGTCATGACCGATCCTATCGGTGCAGCGGCAACGACAATGATGACTGCTAGAACAATCCAATAAAGGATCCATGGGAAACGTTTTCGAACGGGCAAAGGTGGTGGATTCAAAGTAACTAAGTCACACGTTTACGCCGGATCCTATGCTTCCAGCCGACGTGGCTACAACTTTTATCGAGGGTGAATGCACTATTGCGCATTTTGGAATGCCGCGTTCCACGTGTACGCGGAACGCGCCGAGATTGCTCCCGGCGCGTTGTGCGGATCTGATTAGAATTCTAAGATCAGGTCTGTGTCTTGTCTTTTTCGCCCTTCTTGCATTCGGCTTTGAATTTCGCGTACTGGTCCTTGTTCAGGATCGTTTTTGCCTCCTGCATGTATTTGTGCTCGCTCGCCTCTGAACAACCGGCCTTGTGATGCTCCTCCATGGCCGCATCCATCTTGGTCTTTTGCTCCGGTGTCAGATTGAGACTGGCTAATGAGACCTGACACGCCATTTTCGCTTCGTTTCCGACTTGCTTTGTGCAGTTGCCATGTTCGCCCGCGAACATTGTGCCTGCCGCAAAGAGTCCCGCCGTTACCAACGCAATAAGTTTCATCATGATGGGGAAGTTAGACATTACCGATCAAGTTTTATTCAAAATGTTCGGAATTAATCGCTTTGACGTTAATCGCTGTTCACTCGGGCGCAATGTCAACAGCCTGCCAGCGGGCGCACCAAAATGTTTATTCAGTGCCGGTGCGTCTTTTTGAACCCGTCCGAATAGCCGTTTTCAAACGCGAGATTCCAGCGCTGCTGGTCGCCGGCTCCCTGCTGTTTGAAATACTTTTGAGCCATCATGTTTAACTCAGCGCCGGTCGGCAGCGTTGGGTCAGCCGGGTGCTTCCTCTCCAGCTTTGAGCCCGATCGCATACCCAGACCGCTCCTCCGCAGTTCTCCCGTGAGCCGCTCGTTGAGTGTAGAACGCGGTTACCCCGCAGACTACAAATGCCGCGAGCACCATCATCACGAAAAAACGGAGAGGTTTGAATTCTCTGGCCATGGCCAACAAAGACAACCACAGGCGCTGGCTCGATTGCAATATTTATGGGGTTCGTTGTTCGTGATAGGAACAGATGTCACTCGGTAACAGTTTCGTTACCATCCGGAGTCGATTTGGGCCTAACGAGTCTCGAACGTCGAATTTAAGACAAGTGTCTAATAGACGTAAACGTGAGCAACAACAAAGGAGGCCATCATGTTCAACAACACAATTGTTATTCTCGCCTGCGGTGCGCTACTTGCGCCGGTGGCGTTTGCCCAGCCTGAGTCAACGCAAAAAAAACAATCAACTGCTACTGCGGAACAAGCGGTAACTGTAACCGGAACACTTCTAAAAATGACAACTGGAGAAGGGACCGCCGCGAATTATCAGCCCTTCAAAACGCTGGTTGTTCGAGAGGATCGTTCGAATATTCCCGGTAATTATGTTCTTAACGGACCTGGTCACGTTGTGGACAAGAACGGCCAGGTGATCCAAACCGCGATCAAACCCGGGTCGCACGTGCGGGTTTATTATGTAAGCACAGGCGATTCGCGGGTGATTGATCATGTAGTGATAGATTAACTCTGCGCCATTTCAGGTGTCATCCAACAAGGCCGCACGATTTCGATGAATCGTGCGGCCTTTTGTCAGGACGAAGCCAAATGTGAGCTGTAACTCGCTGGACGAGTGGCAGACTGCGCCAGGGCGATCACTAGGTTGTTTCTTGTTTATAAATCATCATACCGCGGGCCTGGTAATTGCCCAGAGCACCTGGATGATCAAGCGTGCAGGTGTGGACCCAAACGCGCGACACTGAAGGCAGCGTTCGCCATGCCTCTTCGATTGCGCTGGTTAGTAATGCGCCGCCCAGCCCACGGCCAATAAATGCCGGCAACAATCCAAAGTACGCGATCTCAACGCCGCCTTCATTGTCACGACGAAGTTCGTAGTAACCTGCCAGCGAGCCGTCGTAACGGGCTTCAAAAGTCCGAAGTTCCGGTGTAAGCCCGTACTCTTTCCATTGCTCGTCCTTCCAGAGACGTTTGTCGTTCCACGACCATGTCTGCCCGACGGCAAGGTAGAGATCCCGATTGAACCGCCAATCGCGTTTTATCTTCTCCCGTACAACAAACCATCCATCGGCAGATCGCTTTGGACGAAGCTGGCACGGCGAACGCATCTCAAGGTAGGTGGTAACGAGAGGTGTCATGGTCAATGGCTAAACAAATATGTGAACTGTTGCC
>JBKPMH010000178.1:0-14199 GCA_046732035.1 Verrucomicrobiota bacterium | reverse complement strand
GGACGCATCGATCGCGAGATCGAGATCTCCCTTGCACGGCCGCGCGATCGCACCAGTGAGCCGTTCCTCCGCTTACGCAGCGAAATCCTGGAGCATCTGCATCTAGCCGGCAAAACTACGGATGTGTCGGCCTAGCTGGTTGCCAAACAGCCGCTAACCTGCGCAGTCAAACGTTTCCTGGTTGAAATAAACGAGCCGGCAGTCGGCCGGATTATGCCACCAACGACCGTGAATCACGGCCTCGGCGCCGGGGTTGGACGAGGCCGTGGCGTCGGAGCGACTCGCGGCGTGGGAGTGGGTCTTGGAGTCACTGTCGGAGTAGCTGTAGGTGTAGGGGATGGTGATGGGGTCGGTGTGGATGTGGGTGTCGCGGTGGGGCTTGGACTTGGCGTCGGCTTACAAGGCTCGTACAATTCCGCACTCGCAAGGTCGTCGCCCGCGGTATCAAGCCCTCCCGCCACCAGCACCATTCCATTAGGCAGCAGCGACATTGTATGAAATCGTCGCGCAGTGTTGAGGCTACCCGTGTCCATCCAGGTGCCGCTTGCCGGGTCGTATAGTTCCGCGCTCGCGAGAATGCCGATGCCCACGCCGAATCCACCTGCAACCAGCACCATCCCATTCGGCAACAAGTCCGCCGTGTGCTGTTCGCGCCCAGTGTTGAGACTGCCCGTCGGCATCCAAGTACCGTTTGCCGGGTCGTACAGCTCCGCACTCGGGTTGGCGCCTGCAGGCCCTCCCCCTGCAACCAGGACGGTCCCGTTGGTCAACAAAGTCGCCGTGTGAGAATCGCGACCGGTATTAAGGCTGCCCGTGCCGGTCCAAGCGCCGTTCGCCGGATTGTACAGCTCGGCGCTCGCGAGAGTGCCGCTAATACCGGTTCCCGCCGCAACCAGGACCATGCCGTTAGGCAGCAACGTCGCAGTGTGAAGTCGTCGCGGTGTGTTGAGGCTACCCGTGGCCGTCCAAGTCCCGCTTGCGGGATCGTACAGTTCGGCGCTCGCGAGCTCGCCAGTAGCACCGAATCCACCTGCAACCAAGACCATCCCGTTAGGCAACAAGGTAGCCGTGTGCGACGTGCGCGCTATGTTAAGACTGCCTGTCGGCATCCAAGTACCGTTTGCCGGGTCGTACAGCTCCGCACTCGCGGAAACATTAATGGTGCTATCGAATCCTCCTGTAACGAGCACCATCCCGTTCGGCAAGAGCGTCGCTGTGTGCTGCGCGCGAGCCGTGTTGAGGTTACCCGTGGCCATCCAAGTCCCGCACGCCGGATCGTACAGTTCCGCACTAGCGAGAACGCCGCCAACACCGAATCCTCCTGCAACCAGGACCATCCCGTTAGGCAACAACGTCGCCGAATGAGAATCGCGCGCGGTATTAAGGCTGCCCGTCGGCGTCCACGACGAGCATAGAACCGGCTCTAAAAGTGCTGACGGTGCTGATAGCGATTTCAGCATTTCATGTTGTTTCAAAGATGGGACTTCAACATCTGAAGACCGCTTGCTGGTGTCTCGCTGCCCCAGTGCGCGAGGGATCACTGGGACGAACAGAAATGGGAGGAGGAGGAAAGCCGCACCCCAACCGAGACGCATCAGAATGTTAGTAGCAGTTGCTTTGTTCATCTTTTTTAGCGCAAGCTTTTCTGCAGTTTCTTGTAACGTGGTTTTAGTATCATGAACGGCCGACGCAATGAGTGCTGGTCATCAGCGTTGGTGACAACGATGGCCGCCGGGTGCGGGGACCGTCAGAGCCCAGCCGAAAGCGAAGCAAATTGCCGTGACACTGGTAATACTCACGGTTCTCGTACTGTAGAATTGCGCGAGAACCGCAACTATTTGAAGGTTACACAGTCGTCACTTTAAAAACCATCTTTCCATCGCCCGGCCGCTAGTCGTCCGCTAGCAAGGTCGCGTAATGAGAAAGATCGCGGCTGTCTCGTAAGCAAATATCGTGCGAGTAAAAACTCGGAACGCCTTATTGGGCATGAACAAACGCGACTTCAGAAAGCTTTTAGAACTCTAAAACCGTCCAAGAAGCGTCCAGGCACTCCCTTCCTAGCCGCAGAAAAGTGACCATTTTGCATGGAAGCCGGCAGTCGGGGTCGAACCGACGACCTGCTGATTACAAATCAGCTGCTCTACCACTGAGCTATGCCGGCGTTTACGAGGGAAAATAGCGGGTTTCTTTTTGTTTTCTACCGCGATTGTACCCGTGATTTGTACCCCTTAGCTTAAATTGAGCGGGATTCTCATCAATGTCCGGGTTTTGCACAAGTCTTGCCGCTGCTCGCCTTAATATACTCGTTGATTGGAGCACACTGCGCGGCCGGCTTCGCCAGAAATCGCGCCGCGCCATGTTGCAGAAGAGCCAATCGCTTTGGGAAAAGAGAAACATCCAGAATCTTTTTCGCTATCAACCTTCAGGAACGTACTTCGCGCGGCAGACTTGCAGGCGGCTGACGGACGGCGAACGTTCCGGGCGTCTAGCTTTACCGGGACAACTGGCCGCTGAGCGGAGGCGACAGAAAATACACCGTGAGATGATCGTTTGTGTTTCGCCTGATCCAGACGATACTGTGCGCTTATTGGATTACTCTGTTTAACTTCACTGCGCGGTAGATCGTCAGGTGAGCGTCGCTCATTGGTGGTTTGAAACCCGATTCCCGGGAACGGCTCTGTAGCCTCGATAGTTTTTCCAAATTCAACACGCAATGAAAATGTACGTAGGTAATCTCTCCTTTGGGACCACCGAGAACGATCTTCAGGATTTGTTCGAACAACACGGAACCGTGAACGAAGTCCAACTAATGATGGATAGGTTCACTAGCAAATCGCGCGGCTTCGCGTTCGTCACGATGAACGATGGCGGACAAGCCAATGCCGCGGTGAGCGCGCTTAACGGCCAGCAACTTAACGGCCGCGCACTCAATGTTAACCAAGCGCGTCCGCGCGAAGAGCGTCCCAGTCCTTCCGGCGGGAAGCGCTCGTTTGCGGGCAAGCGCTGGTAGGTTCGGTTTAATTGCCGGCGCCTGTCGAAACGGGCGTCGGCTTTATCGCCTGTCATGCCATAATTCTTCAAGGTGGGGCCAGGATAGAGAGCATCAATTGTGAAAAATCACAGAACTGGAGGGTACTGTCATTCAGTGTTCCCGGTAACGATGTTCCGCGTCGCGCTTGCCAACGATCATCTGGTCCTTGCGCACATTTGCGAGAAAATCCGCAGGCGCTTCATCCGGCTTACAATCCGTGATCGTTGACAACACAAAATTCACCTCTGCGCAATGCACCAGCGTTCACACTCGGAAAAAACAGGACCGTTATTCTCAGTGGCCACATCAAGCAGCCATTGATCCTACTTAAATTTTCTGCCCCGTGATTTTCCGCATTCCGACGGATCGCATTAATTGGACGACGAGTTCGTTCTTGATCAGCACGTTTGTTCTCACACTAACGGCAGTACCCTTTTACCTGTGGTATTTTGGTGTTGATTGGTTTCAACTCGCTCTGTTCGCAGTGTTGCTCGCTGCGACGGGGTTCAGCATTACGCTCGGTTATCACCGTTTGTTTTCGCACATGACCTTCCGAGCCAAACTGCCGATGCGGCTGTTCACGCTCATCTTCGGCGCCGCTGCGTTTGAAAATTCTGTCCTAATGTGGGCAAGCGATCATCGCCGGCATCATAAACATGTGGATCACGACGAGGACCCGTACGACATTACCAAAGGATTTTTTCATGCTCACATCGGATGGTTATTGTTCAAGCTCTGGCCAGAACCGCCGTTCGATAACGTTGCTGACCTAAAGAAAGACCCGTTGGTCAGGTGGCAACATGGACATATTCATCTGATCGCGGTCCTGGTCAGCTTCGTTCTGCCAACGCTGGTTGGGCTGGTGTGGAATGGCTGGATCGGCGCGTTCGGTGGCTTTCTAATTGGTGGCGTCGCCAAAGTTGTCGTGCTTCAACATGGCACATTTCTGATTAACTCGGCCTGTCATTCCATCGGGCGTCAGCCGTATTCGAAACGATGCAGCGCTCGCGACTCCTTTTTCATGGCCCTGTTTATGTTTGGCGAGGGTTATCATAATTATCATCATGAATTTCAGCACGACTATCGTAACGGCGTGAAGCCGTGGCAGTGGGATCCGACCAAATGGTTGATCTGGGTTTTATCGAAGGTTGGCTTGGCGAGCGGCTTGCGTCGAGCGCCGCAAGAGGCAATTTACTCCGCGGAAGCGCGGGTTCGGGATTTACGAAATAAACTCGCGAGTTGATCCGCCTTTACGGGCGGCCAGGCGCGACAAGTCGTGGAGAGAGTAGTGTCTTGTTGTCCCAGGATCCTGGATGGAGAAAGGTGACATTTGCCACTAACTGCGACTACCTCATGACAACCATTAACCGCATCGCTTTCGTGGGAGATTATATGCCCCGGCAATGTGGCGTCGCGACATTTACGACCGACATTTGCGAGGCGGTCGCAGCCGAGTACCCAAATTGCGAATGCATCGTGGGAGCAGTTAACGATCGCCCCGAAGGATACGACTATTCGACACGCATCCGTTTTGAAATCGACGAAAAGGAGATCGACTCATACCGGCGCGCGGCCGATTTCTTAAACATTAACAACGTCGAGGTCGTCTCAGTCCAACATGAGTTTGGCATCTACGGGGGGCCGGCCGGAAGTCATTTGCTGGCTTTGCTGCGCGATCTGCACATGCCCGTAGTCACAACGCTGCACACTGTGCTGCGCGAGCCTAACGAGTCGCAAAGATTCGTCATGGAGCAGCTCAATGCACTCTCGAATCGTTTTATCGTGATGGCTGAACGTGGGCGAGGGTTGTTGAAGGAAGTCTATGGCGTTTCGCCCGAGAAGGTCGATCTCATCCCGCACGGCGTGCCTGACGTGCAGTTCATCGACCCGACCTTCCACAAGGATCAGTTCGGCGTGGAAGGTAAGACGATGCTGCTTACCTTTGGACTTCTATCGCCTAACAAAGGTATTGAGTATGTCATCGAGGCGTTGCCGGAAATTCTCAAGGAGCACCCGAACGTGGTTTATATTGTCCTTGGCGCGACACATCCCAATCTTCTTTCGCGGGAAGGCGAGTCTTATCGGTTAAAGCTCGAGCGTCTGACTGAAGATCGAGGCGTTACCGCCAATGTTATTTTCTATAATCGTTTCGTGACGCTGGAGGAACTAACCGACTTTATCGGCGCAGCTGACATCTATGTCACTCCGTATCTTAACGAAGCGCAAATCACTTCCGGCACCCTGGCTTATGCGTTCGGTGCAGGTAAGGCGGTAATTTCCACTCCTTATCTCTACGCGCAGGAATTACTCGCGCAGCAGGGCGGTGTCCTTGTTCCATTTCGTGACAGTTATGCTATTGCCAAAGGAGTAACGCGACTCCTGTCCAATCCTGCACTGATGGCGGGAATGCGAAAACGCGCATGGAAACTCGGGCGCGAAATGATCTGGCCGGTGGTAGCCGGTCGTTACATGGAAAGCTTTCAGCGCGCGCGCGTCCGGTTAACTGCGCCACCACGCAAAGCCTTTGCCGTTCGAACTCTGGAAAATCGTCCTTATGAATTTCCGCCGCTAAAACTCGATCACCTTTTTCGGATGACCGATAACACCGGAATTTTCCAGCACGCTATTTTCAACGTGCCGAATTACCGGGAAGGGTATTGCACCGATGACAATGCACGTGCTTTTATCCTGACTCTGCTACTTCCCGAGATGACCAGTCGCGTGGCGCAACGGGACGTTGAACGCCTGGCCAGCACTTATCTTTCGTTCTTATGGGATGCATTCGATCAGGAAACGAAGCGATTTCGGAACTTTATGAGTCATAGCCGGGAATGGCTGGAAAAGGTCGGTTCGGAAGACAGTCACGCGCGAGCGCTTTGGGCTGTGGGGATGGCGCTTGGGCGATCAAGAAATGACGGTCATCGCAATCTTTGCGCGCTCTTATTCCAAGGGGGTTTGCCGGTGGTAGAGCAGTTTACTTCTCCGCGCGCCTGGGCCTTTGTCCTGCTCGCAATACAGGAATACCTGCGCAGCTTTTCTGGAGACCGGATGGTGAACCAGCTGCGTGACCTGCTCACCACGCGACTGCTAGAGTTGTTTCGAGCTAACAGTTCGAAGGAATGGCAATGGTTCGAACCGGTCGCCACCTACGATAACGCAAAGCTTTCACATGCGATGATCCTGAGTGGTCATTGGACTTCGCGTGGCGACGTATTCCAGGCAGGTTTGCAGTCGCTGCGCTGGCTGGTGGAAACGCAAAGAGCGAAAGCCGGACATTTCGCGCCGATTGGTTCCAACGGTTTTTGGAAGCGCGGCGGCGAACGCGCGCGCTTCGATCAACAGCCGGTGGAAGCCTATGCTACTATCTCGGCCTGTTTGGAGGCTTTTGCTCTCACGCATGACGAATACTGGAAGCGCGGGTCGCGACGCTGTTTCGAGTGGTTCCTTGGCCGGAATGACCTCGGAGAATCGCTCTACGATTCCAGCACGGGAGGATGTCGTGACGCTTTGCATCAGGATCGCGTCAGCCAGAATCAGGGAGCAGAATCAAGTCTCGCGTTCTACTTGTCTCTCGCGGAGATGACGCAGGCGGAGGCTGCGCCTGACTTAAAGATCCCGAGTCACAAACTTGGATGAAACTTCATCAAACGGGCGTTCTTCTTCGGCCGGACAACAAACGCGTGGTGGTGCGTCCGTTCATCCCAATCCATCCCGCCCGTGTCGACCATATCATCTCTCGCGCTCTGGCGCTGAGCGAGCCGGAAACTGAAAAGCAGCTTTCGTTAGTCAGAGCGGATTTCAGCGAGAGACATATCGATCTTGATAAGAGTTGGCTGCGAAATTTCGACAAAGTGCGAGGGAACGTCCCTGGCAGCGAAGCGATTTCCGAAGGACGCAAGCTATTTATCGGCGCACTCTTCTCCGGCGAGTATGCGCTCGAATCCGCAGCCTTGTTCAACCCATCGATTGTGCCGCATCCTGATCAGACTGGTCTAGGTCAGGGCGATCTTCGTTTTATCCTGAGCCTGCGGTCGACCGGTGAAGGACACGTCTCTTCGATCCAGTTTAGAACCGGGGTTATCTATGGTGATCATTCAATAGAGATCCACAAGGCGACGCCTTTTGTAACACTCCCTGAGCTTAATCTTAATCCCACCTACCATAAACGCGCCTTCCTGGACAAACTAAGTGAGATGGGACTCGAGAATGACTGGGCCGCCTCAGTCATGGGACGATTAGGTAAGACGTTTCTCCTTGATGAGTTGGATAAGTCGATCAAGCAAGCAGCGTCCGACGAAGTTTCTGCACACACGCGCGACGTGCCACGAACTTTGGAGTGCATGCACTGGCTGGCGGAATCCAATTACGAAATTCATTTCGCTCCTTCTTCGGAAATGTCGGAACGCATCATCTTTCCCGTCTCGCCTAACGAGAGCAATGGCATTGAGGACGCTCGCTTCGTTCGTTTTGTCGAAGACGATGGGAGCATTATGTACTACGCGACTTACACGGCCTACAATGGTCGAGTCATTCTACCCCAGCTGATCGAGACCATGGACTTCCTTAACTTCCGTGCTCTGACTCTTAACGGGCAGGCTGTTCAAAATAAAGGTATGGCTCTCTTTCCGCGTCGGATCGATGGACGGTACGTGATGCTTACACGACAAGATGATGAGAACCTTTACCTGACGTTCTCGGACAATCCGCATTTTTGGAGCGACTCACAGCTACTAGAAGAGCCCCAACAACCCTGGGAATTCGTGAAGCTTGGTAACTGTGGCTCGCCCATTGAAACGGAAGTCGGCTGGTTAGTTCTTACTCACGGCGTCGGCCCGATGCGAAAATACTGCATTGGCGCGACCCTGCTCGATTTGCACGACCCTGCGAAGATCATTGGCCAATTGAAAAAGCCGCTGTTAAGACCGGAGGGTAGCGAAAGGGAAGGTTACGTTCCTAATGTCGTTTATTCCTGTGGGGCGCTCGTCCACAATGGGGAACTTATCCTGCCTTATGGCGTTAGCGATGCGGCTTCGAGCATTGTCAGAGTCGAATTAAGCGAGCTTGTAGCTGCCCTTACCTAAGATAGCGCTAGCCACCCGCCCCCGTTTACTAGTGAACTTATTCCCTTAATCGTTAGGGCAGCCTATTTTACTCTTGATTTGTAACTAACGAAGCGGACAGATGTTATAACTGGCACAGAGATGTCATGCAGGGATCCGCGTGAACTGTGCGATATTAGTTGCATGAGGAACATTAGAAGAGCGTTCCAACGCAAACAATTTTATCTTTGGATGCCCGAGACAGCAGTCGCCCGAGACAAACGCCGCAAGCGCTTTCTGCGGATGTGGAAGGGGCTCACCAGGCCGAACGACGGCTACCGGGACAACACGGGATATGGGGAGGTCTGACCGGTGTTGAGTGAAGGTCGCTTCGAATAACAGCGTGGTTGAGCCTTATCGTTCGTTCAGGGCGAGACGACGAGTTTTTGGAAGCGCGGATCATTCCGAAGTGGATCGAACATTGGATCCAGCCGGAGCAGGGCAGCAGTAAGCGGCGCGTTGCCCACAGGTAGCGCGCCCTCATACGGTATCGAGAGCAGGTTTTGTAAGGCGGCCACGGCGCGATCCTGCTCTCCTGTCTGGGCAGCGACCCGGGCGAGAATCTCGATCGACGCTGGTCCATCCACGACATCTTTCTCGATTGGATTTGTGGCTATGGCTCGCTCCGCCATGGATAAGGCCGCCGCTTTATCGCCTCGGCCCATCTGCACCAGCGCGAGGTCGTGCATGAGATTGTAATTTTCGGGCTGTTCCTGGAGAAAACTTTCCAGTTCGCTTTGAGCGTGTCGCCAGCTTTCCTGTGCGGCGGCATGATCGCCGCCGACTTGTTGCGCCCAGCCTAACCAAAAACGCAGCTCGCCATTGAAATAACCCATTGCTGGATCAGGCTTGGCAAGTATTTCCTGGAGACGTGAAATGATTTGATCCGTCCGGCGCTCGAGAATCGCCTGGTAAACTTGAGTTTCCAGCGCAGCGGTGTTATCAGCGGCGGGATGAAGAGGACCGAGAATGGCGGACGCGCGTGGCAAGTCACCTTCGGCCTGCGCAATCGACGCTTTTAGAGCCAGCGTATCCACGTCGTCAGGCGTAATATTGAGGACCTGGTCAAGCTTCCGCAGCGCTTCAGCGAAACGACGAAGAAGAATGTAGGAAAGCGCGTGCTGGCTAAGCAGGTTAACGTTGCGCGGATCGAGCCGCTCGGCTTGGTCGAAGAACGATTCGCTTTGCTGCCATTCGCCTCCTCTGCGCGCGACGTAGGCCAGCGATTCAGGAATCCGGCTGCTATTAGGCAGCAGTGGACGTGCTTGCTCGAAGTAACGCACGGCGCCGGGGTAATCCTTCAGGTAGGCATAGTAGTAGTAGCCTTTAGCTACCAATCCCTCGCCTAGGTTAGGCTGAAGTCTAAGAGCTGTTTCAGCCGCTTGCCGCGCCTCTTCCCGGAGCGATTGCGTGGCTTGAAGGGTAATTCCGATGTAGCCAACTGAATCAACATAAGACAGTAGCGCCCAAGCAAGGGCGAATTTCGGATCGAGGCGCACAGCTTCTCTCAAATGCCTCTGTGCGCCAAGAGAATTGGCGGGAGAATTCTGAGCTTTCAGGTTGTAAGCCAGCCCGCGCAGGTAAGCATCGTAAGCTTCGGGATCGTCGGTCGGTTTAGCGGTGATCTCTTGTTCTTCCCGGCCGGTAACATGTGCCCGCAATTGATCGGCGATGGCTTTTGCTACTTCGGTTTCGACAGAAAAGATGTCACTGAGTTTCCGATCAAAAGTCTCCGCCCAAAGGTGCGAATCATTGGCTGCTTTGATTAGCTGCACATTTACCCGGACAGTGTCGCCGCTCCTTTGCACGCTTCCTTCCACGATGTGGGCGACGCCAAGCTGCCTGGCGACCTCTGGCAGGTTTTCAGGTTGGCTCTTATAATGTTGTGTTGATGTCCGCGAGATCACCTTTAGGTCGGCGATCTTGGATAAGCGTGTCAGAATCTCATCCTGAATGCCGTCGGCAAAGTAGGCGTTTGCTTTGTCTTCGCTCCGGTTTTCAAATGGAAGTACCGCGATACTCTTCTGAGAAGTCGGCTCGCCCGTCTGCGGGTAAAACGGGAGTCGTCCCACGATCACCATTGCAATAACCAGCAGCAGCACCCCGATAATAGTAAAATTGAGTATTCGCCCGGTCGCCCGCTGAACCGACCTCGCCTGTACTGGGTCGACATCTTCGGTCCGTATGATTCCTTCGGGAGTAAATTCGTAGAGCCAGGAAAGAAGCATCGCGATTGGAAATCCGACCGCAAGCGCAATGACAACAAAACGCACAGCAGAATTCGGAACCTCAAAAAACGGAAAAACCTGCGTCGTGAGCTGCGTCAGGAACCATGCGACTACTCCGTACGCGACCGCTGCTCGGTAAACATTGCGCCGCTTCAGCTCCGTGAAGATGTTCTTTGGGTTCACTCTGCTTGCCTTGATGACTCGCCCGCCATCTGAAGCATTCTCCTGTCGGGAATGACTTCCCATTACTTCATTTGGCGCGCAAATGAGATTCTCAGAGAGTGTGAGTGGTCGACTGTCGGAAACATCTTTCTTACAAGCAGACAGATCAATACAGACGTGCGTGGTGAACCGGCCCTTGTTCGCTCTAAATCGAAGGCCTTGTGGACCGCGAGCTCTCGCAGAATCGCACAACCGCCAGAAATAACATTAGGCGTCACGCGTTGTGAGTGTAGATTGTTTCCTAACGTTTGCAGCGTCAAATCGACCGCGGTTGCGGCCCCTTCTCTCTGCACCAACTAAACAGAGCCGAACTATTTCTCTATGACAGTCTTCATTCATACAAACAAGGACGTGCACGAAACATGGCTCGCTGACTTCTTATCCAGCAACATTACCATGTCAGGCGGGCGTCAGATTATCGCCCGCTCAGATCAGCAACCCGAAATACACACGTACAGCGATACGCAGTCGCATCTAGCGAGTCTACGGCACGACAATGAGTCCGAGATCAGAAACCAATCAACGCAATTAAATTAAAACGACTAAAGGAAACCGTATGGAACCAACGATTACCCAAAACAGCGCCCTTTATCTAGCGCATCGTAAAGTCTCAAAACGTCGCGCCACGCTTTTCCGTGGCTTAGGACCGCGGGTAGGAAGCAGGGCCCCGGCTGCTCAGCGACAGGTGACTTCCAGTGACTTATTAATTGCACGACGACTTCATCAGGACAACGGACGCTAAAGAAACTTCAACAGTTACTACTTTGATGATTGTAAAGAAGACGCCACCATCTGAACACATTTTGCTAGAGGATTAGCGGCACATGCATCGAATCCAATTCCGCGAAATAATGCGAGATGCTGAAGTGGCGCATGCAATTCATCCGATCGTGCTCAAATATCTCCTAACAGTCGAGGAGACGACCAAGGCCTTGCTGGCGTGCGGTGTTTCGCGGGCTGCGAATGTAGCTCAGATCAGCACCGGCCGTTCCTTATCAACAAATATGCAACTAACCGCCCAACAAAGCAGCGCGATTTATTTCAAGCGACCCAAAGGCTCTAAAGGCTGCGCTTTTCAGGCAGCTTCGCGCTTCCTCTAATCGGAAGTAATGTGACATCTGTCGCGCTCGTGAAATGCTGCGGTCGCCGTCCAGTGTCCCTCGATCTTGGTCATGCCAGGCGCCATTGCACTAGTGAGGCGTATAAGCCACTACTCAGGGTTCGGATGATGGTAAGTTCCAAGGCAGCCACGTCTTCCAAGTCCACTGGTTACTCCTCGAGCTTCTCGGTGCCTCCCGATCGGCTGAAGTGATACTGCTGGCGCTCGATATCACGCCATGAACCGTCCAACGTTGGCGGCTGAAGTATATCTGATCTCAGCTGTGGCTTTCATTCCGCGGATCGTCTTTGGCATCGATGTATTCAAGACCTAGCGGACCAATCGCCGTTACCTGCGTGATGTACTCGCCAGACTTTGCCCAGTGAAAGTGGGAGGTATTGCCAGGCAGAATGACAACGCTGCCCGGCGGATACGCCCGTAACTTCTCGGCATCGAAGTTATCACCTAAACCGATATAGAAGATGCCGGAGATAACTGTGTACATCCGATCCTCTGGATGACTATGCGGCATCATTTTCGTCCCGTGAGGAAGTTTGACTCTGATCGTATAAGGTCCTTCGCGAGCAGGTTCACCAACAACAATGGCAAGGCGCGCCGCAGGTGGGAATGCCGCAAACGGTTTCCACTCGATTTCTTCCGGCAAAATTGCTCTGAAATCAGCCAGGCCCCGTTGATGCGGCCGAACTGTTGCTCTCGTTGCTCCCTTCAAGTGCGCCATTCGCTTCTGTGACATAAAATCCTCTCTCGCTTTTTTTGGTTTCATTTCGTCCGTTATTTGCTACGGCTGATGTGCGGTGGGCCCAGGTACGGAAACTCATGAAGAGATCCGGCAACAGTTTTCCCGCCACCCGCTTTCTTTCTTCCGGTGGATACCCGCCCGTGTGTTCCAGAGCGTGCGCGAACACAGGAACGCAACGGGTATTGTCCGCTGGCTCTCCAGCGAGGTACGCGTCGTTCTGCTCGCCGGCAAGAGCGCTCTGTTGGCCGCCCTCCAATGACGAAAAGCGGACCCCGTAACTAATATTGGCAAAGGCATCGCCGTCCGTATCGATCAACCATACGTGAAGTCAGGATTGCTCTGTCCGACCTCGATAATATAACCGTCAGGATCGCGGATGTAGCAGCGCGTCTCGCCGTACTTGGGGATGGGCTCAGTGATGAACTCGGCACCCCGACTCTTCCACAGTTGATAGCACGCTTGAATATCCGCGACGCGGAAATTCATAAAGCTGTTGATGCGATTCGGGTCCGGGACACTGAGCGTTACCGTCGGTTTGTCAGCCGTCGGCCCGCCCCCCACGTTCAAAATCATCCAGATATTTGCGAGCTGAAGGTACCCTGGCGCGTTGCCGTCACCCAGGCTCAGAATGCGAGCGCCGAAGACTTTCTCATAGTAGCGAGCCGATCGCTCGATATCGGCCACGGTGAGAAAATGTGCGATGCTGATTCCCTCCCGCGGGGGCATCTCATAGCGCTTCTGTTCGATTAGTACGCTGTTAATTTTCGACTCCAATTCCGATCCAGTCATGAATTTGAGAAGCGCTTGCGCCGTCGACGTCGACGACGCAGGATTCTGGCCAGTAATGAGACGGCCGTCAGTGACGGAAAACGGTTGCCAGTTAGCCAACTTTTCAAAGGTGGCTCCCAATCGCAGCAGCTCATCCTCAACCAAGAACGGCACGACACGCGTCAGCTGAACTTCCTCTTCTTCTCCGTTGGTGAAGCCGGTCACGCGCTTCCCCTTTACCAGCGGCTGGCCTTTGTAGGTGACATGACGGAGCACACCAGGCGCGTGGCAGACCAGCGCGATTGGCTTGCCGGAGTTGTAAAACGATTCGAGCAGAGCAATGGAAACGGGGTCTTCGGCAAGATCCCACATCGGGCCGTGGCCACCCGGATAGAACACAGTGTCGAAATCTTCCGACTTCACACTCGAAAGCTTGACTGTGTTAGCGAGAGCTTCCTGTGCTGTCTTATCTTTCTTAAAACGCGTCATCGCATCCGTCTGATTTTCCGGCAGGTCGCTCTTAGGATCGATCGGAGGCTGCCCGCCTTTCGGAGACGCGAGTGTTAGTCCGACGCCGGCGTCTCTAAAAACAAAGTACGGTGCAGCGAATTCCTCCAGCCAAAAACCAGTCTTGCGGCCCGTGTTGCCCAGCTGATCGTGCGACGTTAATACCATTAGAATGTTCATTGTTTACTCCTTAAGTGCGAATACCGGTGTTATCCGTTTCATTGTTATTAGAGGGAATGAAATTCTGTGAGAGCAACGTGAGAGCCACCACATCGTGTAACGGCGATGAAGAATGCAATTGCTTCACAGACGTCAAAATTTTGGCGAGCAAACCATCGTTAGCGATTTCCCAGCGGAAAGAAGGTGAGGTAACTTCCCGTGAAGCCGCCTGACAGACTTAGCGCTGACTCAACGTCCGGCTCGATCAATGCCGCCGTCAAGTTGCAAGTTTGTGAAGTGTCGATTTTCTTTGACCGCTGTGCTGG
>JBKPMH010000177.1:0-7623 GCA_046732035.1 Verrucomicrobiota bacterium | reverse complement strand
TGGGCAAATTATTCCTGGGGCAGGTTCTGGGGCTGGGATCCAAAGGAGACATGGGCACTCATCGCGTTGCTTTGTTACATCCTGGCGTTGCATGGCCGCCTGGCACGTTGGTGGACGCAATTTGGGCTGGCTGTTGCCAGTGTTGTTTGTTTTCTGGCTGTGTTAATGGCGTGGTACGGAGTGAACTTTGTACTGGGAAAAGGTCTGCATAGTTATGGTTTCGGGATTGGCGGCGAGACTTACGTTGCAATCTTTGTTGCGCTTGATTTGTTGTTCGTCGCGTTCGCCATCTGGCGATACCGCAGGAGCGCAAGCACTGCCGTTGCTCCACGCGAAATCACAGCCGAGCGCGCCGCAGTTTAGCTGTATGCGGGATCGTTAACTCAAGTGAACGGATAGCAATTTAGAACGCAAGAAAGGAAACCAAGCCGTGCCTGTTAGCCGCCGCGATTTTCTCATTCGCGGTTCATTATCTCTGGCGGCTGGAGCATTTTCACCACTGGTTGTCCGAGCCGAAAAGACCAAACCGAGCGCGGCAGCTGACTTCAAAGATTGGGAATCGGTGCGCCAGCAGTTTGCGCTCGCTCCCGATTATGTGCATCTCGCGTTGTTCTTCCTGGCTTCTCATCCCCGGTCAGTGCGCGAGGCAATTGAGGAGTACAGAGAAAAAATAGATGCGAATCCGTTCATTGCAGTCGATACCGCGACCTTTGAAGCGGGGAATGAAACTATCCAGTCACAGGTGTGCCGGGCCATCGCCAGCTATATCGGCGGCGATCCGCAGGACATCGCACTGACCCAGAACACCACGACCGGTCTCGCCCTGCTTTACCATGGCCTGCTCTTGCGCGAGGGCGATGAGATTCTGACGACTACCCACGATCACTACGTCCATCACGAATCAATTCGACTAGCCACCGGACGTTGCGGAGCGACGTGGCGCAAGATTCCGCTTTTCGATTCATACAACTCGATTTCAGCAGATGAAATCGCGGAACGTATTCGTAAGGCAATCGGACCAAAGACGCGGGCAGTGGGCGTGACATGGGTGCACTCCAGCAGCGGTGTGCGCCTTCCGATCGCACGTATTGCAGAAAAAATTGCAGATGTGAACCGCGACCGGGCAGAGAACAATCAGGTGCTCCTGATCGTCGATGGCGTGCACGGCTTGGGAGTAGAAGATCCGAAGATCACTGCCCTGGGATGCGACGCATTTGCGGCCGGCACCCACAAATGGATGTTTGGTCCCCGCGGCACAGGATTCGTCTGGGCGAAACCCGCAGTTTGGCAGAAAATGCGCCCGGTAGTTCCCAGTTTCTTTTCGCTGGAACCATTCCAGGCGTGGGAACAGGAACATGAACCGCAGACGCCTGCCCGCGCAGCCTGGTTTTCACCTGGTGGTTTCCAAGCGTTCGAACATTACTGGGCGCTGCCAGCAGCCGTTCGTTTTCATCAGAACATCGGTCCTTCCCGAATTACGGCGCGCATACACGAATTGAATGGTCACTTGAAGGAAGGACTTGCCCAAATGCCGAATGTTCAGCTCTACACGCCGCGTGACGAGAATTTTTCGGCCGGAATGGTATGCTTTGATGTAAAGGGCATGAAGCCAGAGCAAGTCGTGAAGCGTCTTCTTGATAAGCGAATTATCGCTTCAACGACTCCTTACCGGGTGTCGTACGCGCGCCTGTCCTGCAGCGTTGTCAACACTCCCCAGGAAATCGATGCGGCGCTTCGCGCCATCCGCAACTTGAGTTAGTGCGCCAGCAGGCGGCGGAGGTCTGCTACAGAGTTGCCGTCAGCGCATCGATGAATTCGCGCGGGGTTTGAGCACGTAACAGAGCCGATCGTATTGCGTCGTCTCCCATCAACCGGACGAGTGTCCCAACGCAAATCAAATAATCGTTCACCAACCGTTCTGGGACACCGATAACAAAAATCAAATGGGCGCGCGCTGCGTTGTCTCCGAATGGAATCCCGGCGCGGCTGCGACCTATTCCAACGACGATTTCATCAACCAGGTCCGTTCGGGCATGCGGGAATGCAACACCGTTCGCGACGGCAGACGGGTGCTCCATCTCGCGTGCCAGCACTTTTTCAAGGAACGCTTCCGGGTTCTGGATCTTTCCGTTTTGTGCCAGTAATTCAATGATCTCGCGGAACGCGTTGCGAGCTGTCCGGGAACGCAACCCTAAAATCACCTCTTTTTCGTCAAGCAAGTCGGTCAAAGCAATGGCCATGGGCTACGGAGAGATTTATTGGATTATCAGGCAAAGCCAGTTATCCAGTTAAATACGCAACTGTGGCAACTGAAAACACAGCCTCAGCAGAAACCGAAGAGAGAACCGTCTCTGTACAACGAAGCATTTACGACCCGGGGTATGTCAACGCGATGTCGCATTTTTACCGCGGCGAAATGGGCCGGATCATGGTGTGGCGGCAGCGGCTCGATGTAACAACAAATTGGGCCATCACCAGCAGCACCGCCATCATCACCATTGCCTTCTCCACCCGTGATGTGCCCCATATCATTTTTTTCTTCAATCTGGCCATTGTCTGGGTACTGCTGTGGATCGAAGCGCGTCGTTATCGGTTCTATGATGCCTTTCGCGCGCGCGTGCGAATGCTCGAAGCGCACTTTCTCGTTCCGATGGTGATGGAAAATCGCGAAATGCTCCACGGCGAATGGAAGAAGCTCGTTTGCGAAGATTTGATCCTGCCGTGCTTCAAAATCAGCAAACTGGAAGCCATCGGACGCCGGTTGAAACGGAACTACATGTTCATTTTTATCCTTATCCTGATGGCGTGGATAACGAAGATATTTTTGCACGCTAACGCGCCGATTAACGATCTCGTTTCGTTTTATCATGCTTTACGCATCGGCCATGTACCGTCCTGGCTGGTGGCATTGATTTTTGGCGGCACATTTGTCACTGTGATTTCGCTCACGATTTACGTCAGCAAGAAATCCTCCGGAGAAATTTCAGAGTTCGGTACGCATCGTTCGCTCTGGCGGATTTAGCGAACGCGATGGGTGATCTGGGTCAGTAAACAGTAAAGTTTTCAACGCACATGTCTGATCACCGATCACAGATCACCAACAATTTTGCGAAGCTTTGCGAAGTCGTTGCAAAGCTACGCGGTCCCGGCGGCTGTCCCTGGGATCGCGAGCAAACCCATGACTCACTTTTGCCGGCGCTCATCGAAGAGGCATACGAAGTAGCCGGGGCGGTGCGCGCAAAAGATCCCGTAAATTTTCGCGAAGAACTCGGCGATCTGCTGCTGTTGATCGTGATGCACGCGGAAATCGCAAGCGAATCAGGCCGGTTCAACATCAACGGCGTGCTCAAAGATGTAACTGAGAAACTGATTCGGCGTCACCCGCATGTGTTCGGCGTTAGCGACGCTCGTGACACCAGTGCAGTGTTAAAACAATGGGAATCGATCAAGCGCGCTGAAAGAAGTCACAAATCTGGTCCTGATGCCGGCGAACCCGGCCAGCATTATCTAGATGATTTGCCGCTGGCGTTTCCCGCACTGATGCGGGCGCAAAAAGCGCAGTCGAAAGTTGCCCGGGTGAATTTTGACTGGGCCCGACTCGGCGAGGTGATAGCAAAAATCGAGGAAGAGATTCGGGAATTAAAACAGGCCATTCTGGAGCAAAATCAGAAGTCGATCGAAGATGAGACGGGTGATTTGCTCTTCGCAGTGGTCAATCTCGCAAGGAAATGCAGACTCGACGCGGAGAGCGCGTTGCAAGGCGCGACTGACAAATTCGTCGCGCGGTTCAATCGATTGGAGGACGAACTGCAATCGCAGGGCAAAAAACTGGGCGAGGTCGAGCTCGGGGAGCTGGACAAAATTTGGGATCAAATAAAAAACGCCGATTAGGCCGACCGCTAAGCTCCGGAACGGGTTGTTGAACGTTAGACGTTTGCTTCTCTCTTCTCTTTGGCGATATTCCCCGCCCCGATGAATCTTCTGATCAACCTGTTGTTGTTGTTTTTTGTTCTGGTATCGCTGCTCATGGTGCTGGTGATCTTGATGCAACGCCCAAAGAGCGAAGGGCTTGGTGCCGCGTTCGGCGGGGCTGTGACCGAAAACATTTTCGGCGCGCAAACCACGAACGTTCTTGTGAAGTTCACGACGTGGCTGGCTGGCATTTTCTTCGCACTCACGTTTGGGTTGTCCGTTTTGTATGCGCATCGGAGCATCGGTGGCGAGAGCGCATTCCGGCGTGAACTGATGAAACAACAAACCGCTCCCGCGACTTCCCCTGCTCCGGCAACCTCTCCTGCGCCAGCAACGGCTAAATCTTCCCCTGCTTCTTCGCCGGCGACTTCGCCAGTTCAGGTTTCTCCTGCTTCTTCACCGGCGCCAGCGGCGCAACCGACAGCCACGCCGTAAGGCCGGCGTGTCGCCGAAATAACAAGAGAAGAAGACGGCATTCGGCCGTCTCCATTTCACGGCTTCGCAGCCGCTGTTCGTACGACAATTGGGGCAAAGTTCTCCGAATTGTTACTTCTTCGCCACGCGCCTGTAACAATCCGTTTCTAGCGTCTCCGCGGTTCATTTGAATCGCCTTTCCCGCAGCAACGAGAAATCACCAACAAGGAGAAACGAATGTTTATTAACAAAACCATCTTACGCGCAGCCGGTGCAAGTTTGGCTGCAATTCTTTTACTGGCGGCACAGCCAGTGAGAGCTCAATCCGATGCCGAGCGGCTGCAAAAGCTCGAACAAGCCGTCAGCCAACTGCAAAAGCGCAATGCCGAACTTGAACAGGAAGTTTCCGGATTAAAGAAGCGTACTGAATGGACACCTGTGGTTGGCGCGGAAGGCAAAGGCAAGGCAGAGGTGACCAGTGATGGAAAAACGTATATCGAGAAGTTCATTCCTGACTTCCATGGCGGTGAAAAATGGAAATTGGCCCCATGGGTCACCGAATTGGAGCTCTTCGGTGATCTGCGCCTGCGCTACGAATATCGAGGTGGCAGACTTCCCAGCGACCACAATTTCAACCCAAACGATTGGTATGAGCGCGAGCGCGAACGTTATCGTCTTCGGGTGGGTCTTCGTGGAACGGTTCTGGATGATTGGTTCTTCGGTCTTCGATTGGAGACCAGTAACAGCTCGCGCTCGACGAACGTGACTTTCGGAGGCGAATCATCCGGCGGCCCATTCTCAAAAGGCGACGACGGAGTCTTTGTCGGTCAGGCATATTTCGGTTACAAAGGTTTTCCGGACTTCACGCTTACGGGCGGCAGAATGCCACAGCCACTCATAGTTACTTCGATGCTATGGGACGACGATATCAATCCGGAAGGCCTGGCCGAGCAATGGAAACATACATTTGTATTTGGCGGAGAAGCGCCACCTCCTCCGTCCTACAGCAAAGATGGGAAAGCTGTTGTGGCCGAAAAGAAACCGGAGCCGTTTCTAAAACTCGATCTCTTCGCAAACTTCGGACAATTCGTTTACGACGATGAGAATCCGGAAAATCCGATTGGCCCTGACCCAACGACCGAGGCGAACACTCCCGGTTCACCTCAGAAAATTCCCATACACGACGCCTTCCTGCTAGCATGGCAGACAGGCGCAAAACTCACTTTCCCGCAGTTCCATAACCTCTACATCCAGGTGGCGCCTACGCTGTATAACTACACCGGTAACGGTGACACGTTTAACGTCCACTACGTTGGCGGTAACCCGGCGTTGTCCAATGCCGACTCACTGGCGACGAACCAGACCGGCATCAACAGCCTGCTGATTTTTGATGTGCCGACGGAAATCGGCTGGAAAGCCTGGGGCTTGCCGATGCGCATTTTCGGTGAGTTCGCTGACAATATCGAGGGTCACGATCGCGCACGTGCGGCCGCAGAGCTGGGGGGATTTGAAGCCCATACCGGCCAGCATTACGCCTGGGAGATTGGTGGGGCTATCGGTCAGTTAAAGAAGAAGGGCGATTGGGAACTCCGGGCCTGGTATCAACACGCCGAACAATATGCGCTGGATCCCAACCTGGTTGATTCGGATATCTTCGATTCCCGCCTTAACGAGAAAGGCGTGGCAGTGAAAGGCGGGTACATGCTCGCCGATGCCATTAGCCTTAACCTCACCTGGGCCTACTCCTGGCGCATCAATGGCCGTCTTGGTACTGGCGGTTTAGGCGATATCCAAGTCAATCCGCTTGATCAATATCAAATCTTTCAGGCGGACATGAGCGTCAAATTTTAGCTTGGTTAGGTCAATCAGACCGGCCGCGGGAAAACTTCCGCGGCCGGCTCTTTCGTAATGGCATTCTCGGGAGCCGATTCCCGACGAGGTAGACTCTTGCGCGCGTTTGTTGGCGAAAACGAATCTATTGATGTTTCGGCGAAGAATTCCGCTACGATCTTCGATGCATACCGTGGTAATTTTTGTCTTGCAGCGGTAACCCTAGGCTCTTAGCCTCGACGGCGTCTCATCAGAACTGGCTAGCTCAAGCATCGCAACAAACGAAAAACGATGTTCACGAAAAAGAGCATTCCACGGACATGGATCACAGTCATGACGGCAATTCTGTCACTCGCAGTACAGCCGCTTTGGGCTCAGTCATCCTCCGAATCCAAACGAATTGAAGCGCTGGAACGCGAGATCGCCGAGCTCAAACAAGAGGTGAATGCACTGAAAAAGGAACGTGCGCCCGTCTCTGAAGGCAAAATGAAGACAAAGATCACTTATGACGGGAAAACGTACGTTGAGAAATCTGTCGCAGAGGACAAACCGCTACCGGTTTATGTGCAGCAGCGGGGACCGGAGTTAAAACTGGTACTGGGCGGATACATTCAGATGAATTTTGAAGATGGCGATGTCTCCGCGTTCGAGGGACGCTTTGGAGAGACAGCGCTAAAGGATCGTTTCCGGCTCCGCCGAGCACGCATCAATCTCACCGGCGATTTCGCCGAGCAATTCGATTTCAAAATTGAAGGCGACTTTGGAAACAGCGACGGACTGAATGGAAATCGGACGGCTTTCTCGGCGACTGACATTTTTATCAATTGGCATCAGTTTCCCTGGGCGCAGGTGAAGATGGGTCAATGGAAGGCGCCGTTTGGCTTGGAGCAACTTACTCCGGATCCAACTTTGATTATCATCGAGCGTAGTTTACCGACCGGGGCTATCACGCCGGAGCGGCAGATCGGGGTCCAGCTGTGGGGTAAACCATTGGCGGTTATTTGGCCTGACCACGCCGATCTGCTCACCTATTACGCGGGCATTTTCAATGGTAACGGCCGCAACATTACCAATAACGACAACAACAACTTCATGTATGTGGGCAGGCTCGAGTCGACCGTGTTCAAGAACCTTCTTGGAAAAAGATCTTTCCTTCAGGTAGGCGCCGACGTTCTGAACAGCCGCGATGATACGGGAACAAACATCTCGCAAAGCGGGAATCTGCTGGTCAACGACGACGGTTCTCTTTCACCATTCGTGCTGCCTGGACCGGACGAGCGAACCGCATGGAGCGTGGACGCATGGCTTGAAGTAGGTCCGTTTGATTTGATAGGTGAATTTCTGCAGGAACACGTTCATCCCCGCACGGTCAATGGAGTGCCTCCCGGTTTCGACGCATTTACGACG
>JBKPMH010000176.1:0-5668 GCA_046732035.1 Verrucomicrobiota bacterium | reverse complement strand
AGCGTCAGCTTCGAAGTAACTGATGTGCGTTACGGGCTCCGATTCATCGACCGGCCTAAAGCCGGACAACGTAAAGTTCCACCACCCACCTTCGTGTTTCGTCCAGTAAAGCGGCGCTTGCCAACGCTGCTCATTCACGGTCATCCATCCCAGCGACAGCCAGAATTCGGGACGGGCATAGCCGTTGTCTTCGATGAATGCGAGATATTCGCCGTTGGTTACCAGCCTTGAAGCCAGCGAGAATGCCGGGACCAGCGCTCGATGGCGGGGTTCTTCATTGTCGTATGCAAATCCGTGGCCGTCGTGGCCGATCTCAACGATTGCTTCTTCGAACTCGACATACTGGCACGGATGGGCCGCAGCGCCGGACGGCCGGGTCTTACGCTCGTGAAAAACAGGATAAAGCGGATTCTGCGCAAACACGTGCTTAATATCGGTGATCAGCAATTCCTGGTGTTGTTGCTCGTGATGAAAGCCGAGGATAAGGATCGGTTCGATTTCATTGAGCAGCTTTTCATCGGCCTTGGAGAGCACACTCTCGATATGCGAATCAATCGACTCGCGATAACGCTTTGCCTCTGTCACGGTCGGACGCGAAATCAGTCCCCGCAGATCGCGCCGGTGCATATCACCGGCAGCGTTGTAGTACGAATTAAAAAGATAGGCGTATTGCGGAATTTCGGACCGATATCCGGGGCTGAATTTTTTGAGAATAAATGTCTCGAAAAACCAGGTCGTATGCGCGAGATGCCATTTTGTAGGGCTGACATCCGGCATCGATTGTACGACGCAGTCTTCTGGCTCCAAGTTCACGCAGAGTCGGTTGGTAAAGTCTCTGATTTGATGAAAACGAGCGAGCAAGTGCTCAACACGCCCGGAGCTGGGACGAAGATGATGTCTTGTAGCCGCGACCTGATCGGTAGCGGCCTCAGCTGAAGCCGAGCTCAAAGAATTTCTCCTTCTTGTTGGATTTCTTCCCGGCGCGCTTCGAGCATTTGGTCGTGAGTGGCCTCTTCGAGACCATCGATCACGCAATGCTCGCCCACCGTTTCCTCTTCTTCGGTACCAGGACGGGGCAGCCGGTGGCCCTTCGAGCTGGCCACTACAGCCCACTCCTCCGTAAGATCGGCGTTGTCAGCAGTTTCTTCTGGAGGGGTGTGATTTTCCGCTCCCATCAATTCGTGGCGAGCTTGTTTCCAGTCAGCTTCGGTAAATTCGTCAGGATTGCGCTCGTCAATCATTGCGATTTCCCTGGCGCGTCGTTCCACTTCTTCCGGGGACGGTGCGCCCAGTCCATTGCCGTGCACCGAGATTTTTCCCGCGGGAGGTTGTGAGTAATCATTCATAACCGCTGATGCGAAAGGCCACGGCGCCTTCTTCGCAATACTTACTTTGCCTTACAGGTACGAGGCTTGCAATACAAACGGTAAAAAAACTCGGCAGTTTCGGGACTATCGCACCGGTCTCAAAGGCCGTGAGTAACCAGGTGCACTATACCCGTCTCGCTAGAGCTTGCTTTCAGCGATAGGTAGAGTGCCGGCCGTGTTATCTTGTTTCTCAGATTGATAAGAAAACCAGTGCGATCCTTGAGATGACGAAGGAAAATCTTGTTCAATTAGACGGGTGCGCTGTCGTGGCGGTCCAGGAATACGGCGATCCAAATGGAGTGCCGGTGGTATTTTGCCACGGCTGGCCGAGTTCGTGCACAATGGCGCAATTAACAGACGAACCGGCGCGCGAACTTGGGGTGCGTATCATTTCACCTGATAGGCCCGGGATTAGTGGCTCAAGTCTACAGCACGATCGTAAATTAGCCGATTGGCCACACCTTCTCGAACAGGTGGTTGATCATTTAGGCATTGGAGAATTCCGGATGCTCGCAATTTCTGGCGGTGCGCCATATGCCTACGCAACGGCGGTAACCATGCCGACCCGGGTGCGGGCAATCGCAATCGTGGCCGGTGCGATTCCCATGGCTGAACTTGAAGACGCGACGGGATTGCTACCACTTTATCGCTGGATGCTCGCCTTTTATCGAGCGAGGCCACAGCTCTTGCGGAAGTTGTTTTGTATGGCGCGGCCGATTCTCGCAGTGCGCCCCCCTGTCCGACTCCGGCCGTTACTTTTGAAAATGCTAATGCTGCGACCGTGCGATGCGGAAAGTTTACGTGACGCAGCGGCCTTCGAAGCGATTTTTGAAAGTCAACGCCGCGCGTGGCGCGGATCAGCTGAAGGCGTCATGGCCGATGCACAGATTTACGCGCAGCCATGGGGATTTTCTGTTGAAGATGTCCAGGTTCCAGTTCGCCTTTGGCATGGAGTCCAGGACCGGGCTTTTTCGATTCACCTGGCGAAAAAACTCGCGAAACAGTTACCTAACTGCAAAGCGCGTTTCGTTGAGAACGCGGGGCATTATTCACTGCCCATTCGTCACATACGGGAGATCTTGAGCGACCTGATTTCCTGCTGATCACTCTAGACGCCTGTGGAAATGGCGGGGCGCCCAATCGCCCCCGTAGCCACCACGTGCAGCCATCGTGGCTGCGAGTACATTTTGATTATGGAAGAGGACTTTACAGGGGGCGCAATTCACGATCAGCCAACGCAGCGGCAATGGACCGTTCAGCCCCCGTTCGATGCCCGCGTGAAACAATTGGTTCGCGATTGGGACGCAAGTGAATCGCCGGAACTCATCGAGGAAATGATCGTTACCGCACTGAAGATTGCCCGCGACCACATGAGCGTGGCCGACCTCAAGTTGATCAATCGTTCCATAAAGGAAATGCGCAACGCGGCCAAGGTCTTTGCGCCATTTCAGCATTTCCGCAAAGTCGCCGTTTTTGGATCGGCCCGCACACCAGTTGATTCTCCAACTTACGACGTCGCGAAACAATTCGCGCATGAGATGGTGAAGCACGATTTCATGGTGGTCACCGGAGGCGGCGATGGCATTATGGGAGCAGCGCAGGATGGGGCAGGCCGCGCGCATAGCTTCGGCCTCAACATTCGTCTGCCAGCCGAGCAGCGAGCCAATGAATTCATCAAAGGCGATCCCAAACTGATTACACTCAATTATTTCTTCACGCGTAAACTGAATTTTGTGAAGGAGGCGCATGCGTTCGCAATGTTTCCAGGAGGTTTCGGCACACTGGATGAAACGTTTGAAGTGCTCACGCTGATGCAGACCGGCAAAGCCCGCATCATTCCCGTGGTGTTGCTGAATCGGCCACGCGGAAATTATTGGAAACTCTGGCTGGATTTTATTGTCGATCGCCTGCTTAAGCGCGGCTTGATCTCAGAGGAAGATCTTTCTTTTTTCAAAGTCACGAGCACCGTCCAGGAAGCTGTCACAGAGATTTTGCAGTTCTACAAAATCTATAATTCAGCGCGCTGGGTAGGGGAGCGATTCGTAATTCGTATCAACGAACGTTTGTCTAAGAGCGCAATTGTCGATCTTAACAAAAACTTCGCGGACATACTGCGCAAAGGCGAAATCGTTCAAGCCACAGCATTACCTCACGAAAAAAATGAGCCTGAGACTTGGGATCTGCCTCGGTTAATCCTTACACCGTTTCGCAATAACTTCGGCCGATTCCGTCAGTTGATCGATGCGATCAATTCCTCTTCCACTGGGTGAGCGCACGCATCTCGCGTGCAAACGCCAGTCCGGCTCGGACCGAGCGCGTCCTCGCGATCTCGAAGTTTTTTAGACATTCCGTTCTCCGGGAATCGCGAACCCTCAGTGAAGATTGTTTCGGCGCGACGGCGAAACCAGCAGGCGAGACGCGTGCGCTACCCCACCTGCGGGTTGAACGAGCGAAGCGTCGGCACGAAGCTTTGCTGTCATCATCTCGTCAAATGAAAAATGCTCTTGAGCGTAGCGGAGGCCGCTCGCTGCGCAGTGCGCCGTGAGCTCTGGATCGCGGATAAATTCCAGGATCGCAGTCGCCAGGGCGCTGCTATCTCCAGGCTCGATGAGCAGCCCGTTTTCCCGATCCTGAATAATTTCAGGGATATCGCCCACTTTTGTGGCGATGACAGGACACCCGCTGGCGAAGGCTTCACGCAATACGATCGGCGAAGCTTCCGTTCGCAGCGAAGCAATCACAATCATGTCGCAAGCGGCATAAACATTTGGCGTGTCCCACCGATACCCAGCCATAACGATCTGCTCGCCGAGTCGGGCCCGATCGATTGCGTTTCTTACATTGATGCCCCGTTTTAGAATGCCTGTGCCCTGACCAACGACGACAAAGCGCGCATCGGGCCGTTCCGCTAAAACAAGAGGGGCTGCTTCAACCAGAATCAGCTGGCCTTTGTCCGGCCGAATCATTCCGACATTTCCGATGAGCGGAGTGTCCGCGCCGACTCCGATTTCATTGCGGAATTTCATGCGGTCGCGCGGCGGCTTGAATTTGTCCAAATCGACAGCCGAACCGATTACTTCAATTTTCGCGGGATTAACGCCGTGTTCCTGGACGAGTTGGTGTTTAATCACCGAAGCGTCAGCCACAATGTTGGAACAGCCGTGTTTGAAGATGAATGCGCGTCCCTTGCCTCCGATGGGATCGGTGATGCAGCGCGCTCGGCTTAGTGGGATCCTGCAAAAGTAAAGAGGCAAACAAAGCCAGTGGCCTTTTGAACTGTAGGTCTTGAGCAGATCGATCCTGTTTCGACGGCAGAACCGCCACAGGCGCCACGAACAAAACAGGTCAAGCCGCTTCCCGAGCGGCATGCTCACAACGCGAGTGCCTAATTCAGAGGCTTTTGAATTTACCTGGCTATCCGGATTGCAGACGAGCCATGCCTGGTGCCCATGAGCGTTCAGCCAATTGATCTCGAGACAGGTGCGATACTCCTGGCCGCCCCAGCTGCGGCTGCTCTCGACATAGAGGATGTTCACCTGGAATGGGCAACGAGTGCCGTCACGTCAATCTACGCGGCCGCCTGCCGTTTTTCCAGAATGTAATCGTGAATCGTGTTTACCGTTTGAAGCGCCTTGCCAGCGACTTCCGAGCTTGGCACACCGACTCCAAACGTTTTCTCCATGCTCACCACGAGTTCAAGCGCGTCGATGGAATCCAAGCCGAGACCGTTGGCTCCGAAAAGAGGAAGATCGTCGCCGATCTGCTCCGGGGTAACCTGCAGCATCAAATTTTTTACAAGCATCTCTTTAATACGAGCGCGTAGATCTGGTTCAGCCATAAATGAGGCGCGATCTTGCCGTAAATCGTGCGTTTGGTCAAACGCATAGACCTTCAAACACGTTCAATTCTTTGAGCCTTGCCGGCAGCCATGCGAGAAGGCGTCGCATTTCAACACATTTCGTGCGAAATGCGTGAAGAAATCTTGATCTGTTTTGCGAAGAAAAACCCTACGCCTGGCCGGTTTTTCCATCGCTGCTAGCAGGCTGGTTGTCACTGCGAGCAACGGTCGATTGCGCCGGCTTTACTTCGGGTTTGGCAGCTTCAAGCTCAGATTTGCCGGCCTTGTGCAGTTCGTCGCTGAATTCGTCCTTTGCTTTTTGGAACTCCTTCACGGCCTGGCCCATTCCGCGGGCAAGTTCCGGTAACTTCTTTGCTCCAAACAAAACCAGAATAATCAGCAGGATGACGATCAGGTCCGGCCCTGCCAAATTCATGAAACTGGCGATAAGGCTCATGCGCTA
>JBKPMH010000175.1:0-17458 GCA_046732035.1 Verrucomicrobiota bacterium | reverse complement strand
TCTCTGCAAACGCAAAGCAGGCCGGTGCTACATCGGCAACGCCCGCTGCCGCTTCTACGCCGATCGTGGCTGCGTCTCCGAAGATCACAAAGCCGGTGGTCGATCAAACGGCCCAGGTGATCATTTTTTGTTACCACCGGTTAGTGGATAAGGTGCGTTATCCCGGCACAGAGATCACGCCTGCTGCGTTTGAAGCGCAGATGAAGGAGTTAAAGGACCGCGGCATCACCGTCATTTCACTGCAGGATTTGCTCGCCTGGAAGCGAGGCGAAAAGAATATACCGCCGCGATCGGCTGTCATCACCTTCGATGATGGCTGGAAATCGCAGTACGAAGTGGCATGGCCGATCATGAAGAGGTACGGCTATCCATTTACGATGTTCATTTACACCGAGGGCGTGCGGGGTGGAGCATTGGGCGGCGGCGAGGCGATTACGTGGGAACAACTCGCCGATATGCGTGACAACGGCGTGGATATTGAAGCCCATTCCGCGACCCACCAGGATTTGCGCGAAGGACATACGATCACAGTCATTCCTCCCGGAGGAAAGCGAACGAGGACGAAATTGACGGGTGATCAATATGAGCAATGGATCAAAAACGAAGTCGTCGGTTCCAAGCAACTTCTTGAACAACGGCTGGGCATCAAGGTGAATTGCTTTGCCGTTCCATTTGGAAATTACAACGAGCACGTTAAAGAAATTGCACGAAATTCCGGCTACGAAGCCATGTTTACGGTTTACGGCCAGCCGATCACGTTTACATCGCCGCTCGATTCCATAGGTCGTTATGCCATCGAAGCGAACAAACCCAAGGTGTTCGAAGACGCAGTAAAAATGATCGCGACTTCAAGCGGAGGGGGAGCAGCGGTAGCCGAAGTCGGCGCAAAGGATCTCTCGACGCAACCAGGAGATGGCGAAACAGTGCATACCGCGTTGCCTCTCATTAAAGCTAACCTTAGCCCGCTCGGGACGATCGATCCCGGCAGCGTCCAAATGCGGGTGAGCGGTCTCGGTGTTGTTCCTGCGAATTTTGACCCGAAATCCGGTACGGTTTCATATCAAGTGACGCAAAAGCTGCACGAGAAATCGTGCAGCGTGATTATTAGCGCGAAATCTGAAGGGAAAAAAGTCGAAGCGCATTGGACTTTCGGAATTGAGGAGGGCGCGGCGGGAGGGACGTCGCCGGCAGCGACGCCGAAGAAATAAGGGTGCGATGGAAGTGGAACGCGTTGTTCTCAACGCGTTATTAAAACTGCCTTCTGCGCCAATTTTCACACGGTCTTCGGAGAAGCCGATCCATCTTTGACAGAATTATGTTTTCCCAACTCTCTGATAAGCTTCAGGACGTCTTCAAAGATCTGCGTGGACACGGCACGATCAGCGAATCGAACATCGATGCCGCGTTGCGCCAAGTACGTCTGGCTTTGCTGGAAGCGGACGTCGATTTTCAAGTCGCCAAGAAATTCATTGCACGCGTCAAAGAGAGAGCGCTTGGAGAAGCTGTTCTTCGCAGCATAACGCCCGGTCAGCAGATCGTAAAAATTTTCCATGACGAATTAACGAGCTTGCTCGGAGGCGACGCGGCGCCGCTCAATCTTGCAGAATCAGGTCGCATTTTGATCGTTGGTCTCAACGGATCAGGGAAGACAACTTCCTCCGCCAAGCTGGCGCGTCTTTTGAAAAAGCAGGGTCGTACACCAGTCTTAATTGCCTGCGATTTGCAACGGCCAGCAGCGATCGACCAGTTGGAAACGCTGGGAAAACAAATTGACGTTCAGGTATTCACGCCTGCCGCGGGCGAGAGGAATGTGGAGCGTGCCGCGGCTGATGCGTCCAGCAGGGCGAGGTCGACGGGTGCTCAAGTTGTGGAAATCTTCGACACGGCGGGCCGCCAGGAGATTGATGAAGCGCTGATTCAAGAGCTTAAAAGGCTGAAAGAATTCTTAAACCCGCAGGAAACATTGCTGGTGGTTGATGCCGCGACGGGCCAACAGGCAGTCAGCGTCGCATCGCGCTTTAATGACGCTCTCTCGCTTACAGGGATCATTTTGACAAAGCTCGATGGCGATGCGCGGGGCGGCGCCGCATTATCGATGCGCGAAGTGACCCGCCAACCAATCAAGTTCACGGGAACAGGGGAAAAACTCGATCAGTTTGAGCTTCTTGTCCCGGAACGACTTGCCGGCCGAATTCTCGGCATGGGAGACGTCGTTACTCTCGTCGAAAAAGCCGCCGAAGCCGTCGACGAAGAAGAAGCCAGCCGTTTGGAGCGGAAACTGCGCACCGCGTCTTTTGATTTCAATGATTTCCTGGCGCAGTTCAAAATGATGCGACGGATGGGGCCTTTGGAGAATATTCTTGGCATGTTGCCCGGCATGAGTAATATGCAGGGCCTCTCTGTTGACGAGAAGCAGCTTAAGCGCACGGAAGCCATCGTGCTTTCGATGACGAACGAAGAGCGGACGCGTCCCGATATTTTGAATGCGAGGCGTCGTCAGCGCATCGCACGGGGCAGCGGCTGCACTGTCACGGAGGTAAACGACTTGCTACGGCGCTTTGATCAGATGCGGAAAATGATGAAAAGCACCGGCAAAATGAAAAAGATGATGGCGCAACTGGCGCGAATGAGAAGTTAACATGGCAGTTTCAATTAGATTACGCAGAGAAGGAACGAAGAATCGCCCTTACTACAAAGTGGTTGTGGCCGACAGGCGCAGTCCACGTGACGGGAAATTTATCGAGATCATCGGCGCATACGACCCAAAGGTACCAGGTCACAACAGTACGTTGAACATTGATCGAATCGAATACTGGATCAGCAAAGGCGCACAGCCGTCTGATACTGTGCGCAGCTTGATCAAGAAGAACAGGAAGGCAACGGCGACCACCGAATCGACAGACAAAACGGATCAGAACCAGCCGCAACCGGTTGAAGAACCGTCCTCACCTTCAGCAGCTCCGGCTGAAGAAGCGAGTTAGTATCCGCGCGTTTGTTTGAACTGCGGTTATTTTTACGAGCAAGCAGGTCTGTTCGTATTCATCTGTCGTGACGGGCTATTGTGTGAAGGCGGATTAATGGTTACTCTTTTTGGCCCATGAAAGAGTTCCTCGAGTTCGTCATTCGCCAGCTAATCGAATTTCCTGATGACATGGTCTTGACGGAAATTCCAAACGGCAGAACTACAATTTTTAAGCTGCAACTTCGGCGAGGGGACGTGGGTCGCGTTATTGGCCGAGGCGGTCAGACCATCCAGGCGATTCGTTCTTTACTGGCCAGTTCAGCCGCACGTCATGGCCAACGGGCGATCCTGGAAATCGTCGAGTAAATTTCTTTGCGATTCACTATTAGACGTTAGCCTCGAGGCGTTCGAGGTTTTCTTCCCCAGGTGAAGATCGATATTTTGACATTGTTTCCGGACATCTGTCGCGCGCCCCTTGGTGAAAGCATCATGAAACGCGCCCAGGAAAGTGGGATTATCGATCTTCACATTCACAACCTGAGGGATTGGTCGACGGATAAACATCACGTCGTCGACGATGCACCGTTCGGCGGCGGCCAGGGAATGGTAATGAAACCGGAGCCGATTTTTGCGGCCGTTGAAGAGCTACGTGACGCAAAGGAGAGGATGGCAAACGCCCAGCAATTAAAGGTCGGGAACGCAAAGTCGAGAGTTATCGTGATGTCACCGGCTGGTCGACGGTTTGATCAACAAATGGCGACACAGCTGTCGCGCGAATCTCATTTAGTCATCGTTTGCGGTCATTACGAAGGAGTCGATCACCGGGTGATTGAACATTTGGTGGACCTGGAAATTTCCATCGGCGATTACGTCCTTACGAATGGCGCGATTGCAGCAGTCGTTCTGGTTGACGCAATCGTGCGTCTGTTGCCTGGTGCGCTTGGCCACGAAGAATCCGCGATCGACGACAGTTTCAATCAGGGATTGCTGGAAACGCCGCAGTACACACGCCCGGCAGAATTCCGCGGCTGGAAAGTTCCCGAGGTTTTGCTCTCGGGGAATCACGCCGAAATCGCAAAGTGGCGTCAACAACAAGCGCTAAAACGTACCCGCGAAAACCGGCCAGATTTGATCAAATAGGACCTGTCCTGTAGGCGACTTGGTACGAGCACTGCCGTTGTTATTGAGGCGCTTTCCCCATCACAACACATGCATTGATGCCGCCAAAACCGAACGAGTTACTCAACACGTAATTCAATTCGGCTTCGCGCCCATGATTGGGCACGACGTCAAGATCACATGCCGGATCGGAATTTGCGTAATTGATGGTGGGTGGGATCCATTGTCGATCTATAGCAAGTGCGCAAAGCCCTGCCTCGATCGCCCCGGTAGCGCCTAGCGGATGCGCGTAATAGCCCTTTGTGCCACTAACCGGGATTCGTCGGGCGTGCTCGCCAAACACCCGTTTGATCGATCCTGTTTCCGCGCTGTCATTGAGCTGCGTCGAGCTGGCATGCGCATTGATGTAGTCGATTTGCTCCGGCGCTAATTGGGCATCTGCGAGCGCCTCACTCATGGCCCGAATGCACGATTCGCCATTTGGCAATGGTGTAGTCATGTGAAACGCGTCGTTGTTCAGGCTGTACCCGAGGACTTCAGCGTAAATATGCGCACCGCGGCTGCGCGCATGTTCAAGCTCTTCGATAACAAGCGAAGCGCCGCCTTCACCCATCACAAATCCATCGCGCAGCAGGTCGAATGGTCGGCAAGCAAAAGCAGGATCGCCCGGCCATCGACTCATGGTTTTGATGATGTCGAACGCGCCGACGGTAATCGTGGTTAGAGGTGCTTCGGCGCCGCCGGCGACCATCACGTCGGCAAAATCGTCCCTGATGTAACGTAGCGCTTCGCCTACGGAAACAGTGCCGCTAGCGCAACTGTTCGAATTTGTTGTTCCGACGGCGCGAAATCCGAACTCGATCGCGATGTTCGAATGGGCCGAACCGCCGAATACCTGAACGGCGAGCGTGGGCTGAACGCCCCGAGCGCCCTTCTTTAAATATCTGAGGTACTGTTCTTCGGCTTTGCAGACTCCGCCAAGCGCTGTACCAAAACTAACACCGATCCGTTCTTGCGGTTTTTCGCGGGAATACTCAAGATGCGCGTCCTCCAGCGCGAGCTTTGCCGATACGACTGCAAACTGCGCATAGCGGTCCAGCCGTTTTAGACGTTGTGGTGAAAAGAATTGCTCCGGATCCCAATCACTGATCTCGCCGGCTGAGCGCACCCGAAAAACGGTGGCATCAAAGCTGGTGATCGTCTTAATGCCACTCTTTTCCGCAAGAATCGCATTCCAAAACTTCTCACGCCCGTGCCCGATGCAGGTAATAGGCCCGATTCCAGTAACCACAGCGCGTCGTCGGCTCATGCGAGGACCTTGTTTGTGCTTGTTTCAACGTACGATTTCATGCAGCGCAGCGTTTTATTTGCAATGTGATGAATGAAAAAGTCGCCGATAACCTTGTCGGCGATGGGTGCTAAAACTTTCACACGAAATGCCAGATCGTGTTTGATTTCGACCAGCACGCCAGCGGGCACTTCCTGAAATGTCCAGATTACGCGCATTCCCTTCGTGAATGCTTTCAAGTGATGAAAGTGTACTTCCATCCGTTTGCGATCGATGATTTGTTCAGAAGTCCACGCAATTGGAATACCAGAGCGCGTCGCAGCCATTACGACGACGTTTCGGTCAGGACTACGCTCGAGGTACCGAATATAGCGATAGTGTGGGAGGATCCGCGGCCACAGCTCCAGATTCGCGGCCGTCTCGAAAATCGTCATCTTCGGTGCGCACATAATGATGGAGTTGGCTTTGTGCATAGGACCTGATCGCCGCAGCAAGATAAAACCCACCCACCTATTGATGTTGCGCAGCTTCTGCGGGACAAAGCCATACTTCCCCGAAAAGTATGTCGGCGAAAGGGAAAAATTGTTCCGCCAACTTATCAGAGAATGAGCTGCCGCTGGCGAAAACAGATGTGGCTAAGCAATTCCGAAGGCAAGGGGATTGAACCCTCGCCTTTGGCCGGCCGCTTATTCCTTACTTATGACCGTTGAGCCACCGTTACATTCCTCAGGGTCGACGACCGCCTGCTCTGGCATGATCTGCAAGTCGAGCTAGTTCGGACATATATGCAAAAAAGGCCGGCGATTGACCGATGAAGAGACCCATATCCGTTAGGAATTGCAGAGTAGCCATGGCAACACCTTCCGTCTTGGTCGGTCGAATGACCGAACAAATAGGGAGGCTTTCGTCCAGAAACGGACACGGCTCGGGCATGATCAAAGCCTTATCGAAGAGCTCGTCGTCCACCTCAAGGTCAGGGAATGTGACGGATACCCCGGTAACCGGATCCACGGCAGTCAAAGGAGGCGCATTACCGGCCACATCCGACCAGGTTTGGAAGTGCATGGTCTCGGTAGGACCGATACTGATGAGGATCCGAAGCACTTCGGTGTGTGTTGCCCGCAATGCCAGTGCCGGATAAAGGCTGTTGCCACCTTGTTCGATGGTTGGAAAGTGGAAAGCCGCCGTATTCGCGATCGCCTGTAGGAAATTAGGATCCGCTGTGTCCGCGTCCGTCCTGGGAATTGCCGTATGCTGATTGACCCCTAAAGTCGGCACAGCCTGCGGAAAGACATGGCTTGGATCAAGATCCGGGTTATGGCTGTCGTCGCGGTAGCGCGTCCACCAACTGGTGTCGATGGTAAGTTGCGTCAGGTTAGTGAGCCGATGTCCGATCAAGTCTGGGTTGACTCCTGTCGCAGTGCTGCCCATCAGAGTACGAAACGGGTCGAGGTTTGCAGGAGCCGCTCCCTTGGACTCCAGGTACGCGTTGAGGAACTGGTGATGGGTAATCTCATCATCGGTGTTGTCATGTATGTAGTCTTGCATTTCATCCTCAATAACCTCCAAGGCGTCGGTGTAAGCTTCATTGCCACTGCCGCCGGGAACCTCGTCATCCTGAATGCCGCCAAGTTCGTTGTATTGGATCCAAAAGTCAGCTTCGAGTAGCTCAAGAGCCGCAGGAAACCGAAGTAAGGCTGCATCTCCTGGCGTTAGACCGCCGCTGGCGCTTGCGGTTTGGATCCGTGGTAGCAGTCCTGCACCGATTGTTCCCGCTCCCAAGGCGAGTGAGGTGCCGAGGAACGAACGCCGGCTGATGCCGCCTTTGATAGGCTTAATTCGTTTTTTTTCTGGATCGTTGCGGCACACCGAAGCCGCGCTCTTACCAGAATCATTTGCGATAAGATTTGTTGCTTTCATGCTCGTAGATTCGCAGTGATTCGCGTTGCGCGCAGGATGTTTAAAGTAACGCGTTTGTTACTGCGTGTAGGTCTGGGTCCTACCTCTAATCCGAACGAAAGAGATGCCACAGGGTACACGATTCGAATTTGCAACCTGCCACGGGAAAGACAGAGGACGATATCTTGCCGCGCTGCAATCGGGGTCGCCTCAACAGAAAAAATGGAACGGCGGCACACCGTGACGATTCGTGTGCCGCCGTCCATCCGATTCCACCGCGCGGCCACGGCATTGCTTCCAGCCGGTGCGTGGCCGCAGTTCTGTAAAGGAACTGGAGCCCATTGTTGTCGCCTTTACTACACCAAAACGATTATCCGTCGCCTGAATAATGTGTGAGATGTCGCCTCACATCCGAAGGAATAATCGGGTTCTTGACTTACGACAGCTTGCCGAGGTCGTCTCAGGAGGAACTCATGTGGGTGCTCAATTTCCCTTCATGTTGTTTCGCGATAATCTGCCGATGTGCCGTGTGACCAAAGGTTGCTCTGAAACTGAGACGCGCCCGAGTGAAAGCCCGAACGCGTCTCGTCGAGAACCCCTTTTCAAGAATGTGCGCAGGCTAGGACTCGCAACTTACCGTCGCAACAGTCGAAGGGTTACGAACCTGTCACCACACGGGTTGTAGAGGTCCATTGCTCCATCGATTGCATTGCGAGTAAATTCTCAATCCACGTCCGCAATGGATCTGTCAAAGATTTCTAACCCAGACTTGTTCGCCCTGTATAGAAGATGTGGAGCCTACGGGATTCGAACCCGTGACCTCCTCAATGCCATTGAGGCGCTCTACCAACTGAGCTAAGACCCCGGTAAAGAATCTCAAATTGTAGATTTCGGATCGCAGTTTGCAACCGCACCGGCCTGAATAGTTTTGAGGCCGGTCCAGTCGAAACTTGCAACGAAACGGAAAATATGATGTTTATTAAACAGAGGAAATTGATGAAGTTACAAAAATCCCCGGCACTTTGGTTTGTCGCGGTGCTCGCGATGGGAATCTCCATTAGCAAGGGACAGACGAATGCTCCCGTGCCTCAAAATGGTCCGCGCCTCGCACCGAATAATGCTGCTCGCGCTAATAGCGTACGTCCCAACAAAGTAATTCCCCCACAGTTTCGCGGACCGGTGAATGTTGGCCAGAGGCCGTCCGGCCTGCTTGCGAGTCAGATGCAAAATCAGCCGTCGCAGAATTTTCGATCTAATTATCCGAGATTTTCGAAACCATCGAATCCAACGGTGGCCGCAGTGAGCGTTCAGCCGCGCTTGCGAAACGATAATGTGAAACAGGCCGGCGATCTGGCCCCTCAACCTGCAATTGTGCAAAGCCCGTTATCGGTTGCGACCGATCAGCGCGCAATGAGCGCCGACGATCCGGAGCCGGCCCATGACGTTACGGTGAAGCGGGAGATCTCAGAAGCGTTAGAGACGGTCAACAATGGTCGCGGCCCACGAAATGGCAATGCCCAACCGATCGTACATGATTCAGGGAAACACGATTCGAAACCGCACAAGGGCAAGAAAAATCACCCGAATGGAAATAACCGGTTTAGCTATGCCGATGCGCTTCGCCGCAATTGGCACGGGTGGCATGATCGCGATTGGTGGAAGCAGCATTGCAACAACGTCGTGTTTGTCGCCGGTGGCTACTATTTCCTGGACGCGAGCTATTGGTATCCGGCTTACGGTTACGATCCATCTAACAGCTATTACGACTATGATGGCCCGATCTACACGTACGGCGATTTGCTGCCCGATCAGGTAATCGCGAACGTTCAATCCGCGTTGCAGAACGCAGGGTACTATTTCGGTGCGGTGACCGGGTCTCTTAGCGTTGAAACGCGAGCTGCTCTGGCCAATTTCCAGCGCGATTATGGCTTAATCGTGACTGGCGCGATCGACGAGCCGACCGTCGAGGCTTTGGGACTGTACTAATTCTCTGAAAACTTAAGCGCAGCGCAATCGGCCGGAAAAGCCATCGGCTATCGTTTGCCACCGACTCCGGCCGGCCGTGTCCTGCCTGCTAAAATTTGCGAGCGTCACGGACCGCCGCTACAGGAAGGACTGTCAGCCGAATTTGGAGTCATGCAAAAATTGATCGAATGCGTCCCGAACTTTTCAGAAGGTCGTGACCAAAATGTCATCCAGCAGATCGCCGATGCAATTGAATCGGTGGACGAAGTTTCACTGTTGGATGTTGATCCGGGCGCCAGCACGAACCGAACCGTGGTAACGTTCGTCGGCAGTCCAAACGCAGCGGTGGAAGCAGCGTTTCGCGGAATAAAGAAAGCGGCCGAGTTAATCGACATGCGCAAGCAGAAGGGTGCGCACCCACGTATGGGCGCGACTGACGTCTGTCCATTCATCCCGGTAAGCAACGTCAGCTGGGAAGAAGCAATCGCCTGTGCAAATCGTTTGGCCCAACGCGTCGGCGATGAATTGAAAATCCCCGTGTATCTTTACGAAAAAGCGGCGGAAAATAAATCGCGCTCAAATTTGTCCGTCATTCGCGCAGGAGAATACGAAGGATTTTTTGAAAAGATAAAACAGCCCGAATGGAAACCGGACTTTGGTCCAGCCGTATTCAGCGAAAAATCCGGAGCAACTGTAATCGGGGTCCGCGACTTTCTTGTGGCTTACAATGTCAATTTGAACACGAAATCAACGCGGCGCGCCAACTCTGTTGCGTTTGACGTGCGAGAGCAGGGCAGGGTGCAGACCAAAGATGGAACGGCGTGGGGAAAACCGCTGCTGGATGCACAAGGCGAGCCGGTCCGGGTTCCTGGAATGCTGAAACACGTCAAAGGGATTGGTTGGTTTGTGAAGGAATACGGCATCGCTCAAGTGTCGATGAACCTAACGAATATTGAAGAAACGCCGGTACACGTCGCGTTCGATGCGTGTTGCCAATCGGCAGCCAACCGTGGCCTGCGAGTCACCGGCTCGGAGATCGTCGGCATGGTTCCAAAGAAATGTCTCGTCGATGCGGGGCGATACTTCTTGCGCAAGCAAAAATGGTCGCAAGGCGTGTCTGACGAAGAATTGATCGATATCGCCGTCCGCTCGATGGGGCTGGGCGAACTGAAGCCATTCGATGCAAAAGAAAAGGTAATCGAATTCAAAATCGGATCCGCAGAACCAGGGAATTCTTTGGTGAAGATGAATCTGCGCGAATTCTGTAATGAAACATTGAGCGACTCGCCCGCGCCCGGCGGCGGCTCTGTGGCAGCGTTAATGGGAGCTTTAGGCGTTTCGCTGGGCGGAATGGTGGCGAACCTGTCAGCGGCAAAACGAGGCTGGGACGAGAACCTCGAATATTTCAGCGGTTGGGCAGTAAAAGCACAGCAACTCAAAGATGAATTGCTCGCGCTGGTGGATGAGGATACCGCCGCATTTAATAAAGTGATGGACGCTTTTGCGCTTCCTAAAGGATCAGCGGAAGAGAAAACTACGCGGTCCGCTGCGATTGAGCAGGCAACGAAATATGCCGCCGAAGTTCCGTTGAAAGTCATGGAAACAGCATTCAAATCTTATGAGTTGCTCGCTGAAATGGCCGATAAGGGGAATCCGGCCTCTATCTCCGATGTCGGTGTCGGCGCTCTGGCCACTCGCGCATGCATCGAGGGCGCGGCGTTAAACGTGAGAATCAATATAGCCCAGTTGAAGGACGAAAAATTCAAGGAGGGCGTCGCCGAAACAGTGCGAGATCTGGGCGCTGGTTCCAACGCGCAGTTCAAAAAGATTACGGAGATTGTCGAAGAGCAGTTGAGCAAATCGTGAAGCCGCTGGCAGTTCTTCACGCTTCCCAACTAGTCACGATGGCCGGTCCAAAGCGACCACGCGTGGGGCCCGAATTGTCTGAACTGGGAATCATTCGCGATGGAGGCATGCTCCTTCACAACGGCAGGATCGAGAGCGTTGGCTCGAGCGCAGAAATCGAGAACCAAAGCGGCGAAGCAGAAATTATCGACGCGCGCGGAAAAGTTGTTCTGCCTGGATTTGTAGACGCGCATACGCACCTGGTTTTTGCCGGAAATCGGCTGGACGATTTTGAGCGTCGCGCGCGGGGTGATACTTACGAGCAAATCGCCAAGGCCGGAGGCGGGATTTGGTCCACTGTTGAGAAAACACGAGCAGCGAGTGAGTCGGATCTTCTCACACAAGGGCGAAAGCATGCAGATTGGTTCCTGCGCTGCGGAACGACCACCGTGGAATCCAAATCGGGCTACGGCCTTACCCTCGAAGACGAACTAAAGATCTTGCGGGTTATGAGGCGCCTCAAAGATGAAACGCAGCTGGAGATTGTGCCAACATTCCTCGGCGCGCATGCAGTGCCACGGGAGATGCGTGCCGATGAATACGTTGATCTGGTGGTAAACGAGATGCTGCCACGAGTTACTTCAGATAATCTGGCCAAATTTTGCGACGTATTTTGCGAGCGCGATTATTTCGATGTCGAACAATCGCGGCGAATTCTTAACGCAGGGAAAAATCTCGGATTGAAGGTCCGGATGCACGCTGATCAATTGAGTAATTCAGGCGCGGCAAAACTGGCGGCTGAATTGAAAGCTGCAACAGCCGATCACCTGGAAAAGATCGACGAGCAAGGGATCGCGGCCTTGAGTTCTGGAAACGTGCAACCAGTGTTGCTGCCGGGCTCAGTCTATGCGCTCGGCTCAACGTGTTATCCGCCGGCGCGACAAATGATTGGGGCCGGCCTCGCAGTGGTGATCGCAACGGATTTCAATCCGGGTTCATCGCCGACCGCGAGTATGCCGATGGTTTTGTCGCTGGCCTGCACACAGATGAAAATGTCCCCAGCGGAAGCTATTTCGGCTTCGACGATCAATTCCGCCCATTCGTTAGGCAGAGGTGATCAGATCGGTTCGCTCGAGTCCGGTAAACTGGCGAATTTTACAATTTTTGATTGCAACGATTACCGGGAGTTAGCGTACTGGTTTGGATTTCCACAGACGCACTCCGTGTACGTTAAAGGGACGAGAGCCCACTAGGCCCGCCAAAGAAAACGACGTTGGATGGAAGAAGAACTTGTAAAGCTCGAGGAAGAATTCACCGATGCCATCGCGAAAAACGACCTGGAAAGAATTCAACAATTTGTCACCGATGACTGGATTATCATCGGCGCCGACGGACGAATTATCGAGGGGAAGCACTTTCTCGAGGTGATCAAATCCGGTAATCTCGCGCATGAGATGATGAACTCCGAAAATATGCGTGTTCGTGTCTATGGAGACAGCGCTGTCGTAAGTGCGCTCATGAGCTCAAAAGGAAAATTTATGGGGCAGGAATTCACTACGCACGAGCGGTCCACGGACGTTTTTGTAAGGCGCGACGGACAATGGCGATGCGTCCTTACTGGATTCAACACACAGTAATCCACATCAGAGTGCGCACGCTGCGCTCCGATCCAACTTAACAGCACAAACGAGAATTTTGCCGCAGTCGCTGAGCGCCCTTAAAGTACACTCATGAAGGTCGACGTTGAAAAGCAACCGGGATCCGTCTCGACGCTGCAAATTGAGCTGCCGCCTGAGGAAGTTTCTAAAGAATGGGATGCAATCGCCAACAGCTTCGCGCGTTTTGCCAAGATTCCTGGGTACCGGCCAGGTAAGGCGCCGCGCGCGGTTATCGAGAAGAGATTTCGCAAAGAAATTCAGGACGAATTGACCAAGAAGCTCGTCTCCAAGAGTTATCATGAAGCGATTGAGCAGGAACAGCTTCGTGTCGCATCGCTGGCAAATATCGAAGATGTCCAGCTTGGAGAAGATAAGTCGATGCGGTTCCGAGCGACCGTTGTGACGGTTCCCGAATTTGAGGTGCCCGAATACAAGAGCATTCCGGTGCAATTACCGGATACGGCGGTCTCCCAGCCGGAGATTGACGCCGCACTTGAGCGCTTACGGGATCAATCCGCTGACTTCGTTGACATTCCCGAGCGGGGCTTGGAAATGGAGGATTTCGCTGTGATCGATTTCGAAGGATCCAGCGATGGCAAACCGATCAGCGAAATTGCGCCGCTGGCCAGCAAGAATCTTCACGGCGGAAAGAAATTCTGGCTGCGTCTGACCCCGGACAATTTCCTCCCGAAATTTTGCGAACAGATAATCGGTCAGAAGCGGGGTGAAACTCGTACAGTGATCGTCGATTTCGCGACCGATTTTCCCGTAAAGGAACTAGCAGGGAAACAGGCAAGTTACGATGTCACTGTCCGTGAAATTAAGCAGAAGATGTTGCCTGCCGTGGATGACGCCTTCGCGGCTAAACTGATTCCTGGAAAGACATTGAGCGATTTGCACGGGATTATCGAACACGATCTTGCGCACGAAAAGGAGCATGAGCGCGAACGAGCAAAGGAAGGACAGGTTGTAAAATTTTTGCACGACCGAATTCAATTCGAATTGCCGCCCGCTCTTTTAAAAAATGAGACGCGTCGCATTTTGGCAGACCTGGTGCAACGAAATCGGGAACGCGGTGTTACTGATGAAATGTTAAAGGAAAAAGAAAAGGAGCTTATCGAAAGCGCCGCTGGGCTTGCTGCTCATCGGTTGAAAACCAATTTTATCCTGCACCGGATTGCCGAGCGCGAAAAAATCAATGTCTCACGCGAGGACGTCAGTGGGCGGCTTCGAGAGGAAGCGGCGCGATATAACATTCCAGTAGAGAAAATGCGCAAAGAACTTCAGGAAAACGATGGGCTGGACGCATTCGCGGAGCAGATACTGCTGGGTAAGACTCTTGATTTCCTTAAGGCGAATGTTAGCGTCGAGACAACGCAAGAACCCCCTGTTAAAGAAGAAAAATCATGAGTGTAACGAACGAAAATCTTTCCCAGGTGCTGATCCCGATGGTCGTGGAGCAGACCGGCCGGGGCGAGCGGAGCTACGATATCTATTCGCGACTGCTGAAGGACCGAATTGTCTTTATCGGAACGCCGATGGACGATCACATCGCTAATCTTGTTATTGCCCAATTGCTGTTTCTGCAAATGGAGGACTCCAAAAAGGACATCAACATTTATATCAATTCGCCTGGCGGCTCCGTCACGGCGGGCCTGGCCGTTTATGATACGATGCAGTTTCTCACGTGCGATGTGACTACTTACTGCCTGGGGATGGCAGCCAGCATGGCAGCGGTTTTGCTCTGTTCAGGAACGAAAGGCAAGCGTTTCGCGCTTCCAAATTCGGACATTATGATCCATCAGGTATCCGGCGGCGCGCAGGGGGCCGCAAGCGACGTAGAACGTCAGGTCGATTACATGTTCAAGCTGAAAAAGCGCCTCATCAAAATCATCGCGCAACACACGGGGAAATCTGAAGAACAAGTAAGAATCGATTCTGACCGGGATTATTATATGTCCGCTCAAGAAGCGAAAGCGTATGGTTTGGTGGACGAAGTGATCAAATCTCGCAAGGAGGTGAAGCTACTTGACGGGGCGATTCCTCCCTCTAGCGATCGGGCCGTCGAAGTGGCTGAAACTGCTTTGCCGCGCAAAGTCGGAGGATAAGAGAGCGTCGTAGTAGAATATGGCCCGCGCTTCCAACCTCACCATGTGCTCGTTTTGTGGCAAGAGCCATGCGGAGGTCCGCAAATTGATCGCCGGACCAGGCGTCTACATCTGCGACAGCTGTATCAATGTTTGCAAAAGCATTCTTGATAAAGAACTCAACGAAGATGCTCGCCGCCAGTCCTCAAACATCCGTGTGCCTAAACCGGCCGAAATCCGGCGCGCTCTCGATCAATACGTCATTGGCCAGGACACCGCGAAGAAAACGTTATCCGTCGCCGTGCACAATCACTATAAACGGGTGTTGCAAGCTTCGCAGCCGGCCGATGCTACTGCCGCGTTTCAGCCGGATCCGTTCGCGGACGTTGAGATCGAGAAGAGCAATATTTTGCTGATTGGTCCTACTGGATCTGGAAAAACGTTACTGGCCAAGACACTCGCTCGCATTCTCGATGTACCATTTTGCATTGCAGATGCGACCACGCTCACCGAAGCGGGCTACGTTGGCGAAGACGTCGAAAATATTATTCTGCGGCTCCTACAGAATGCGGATTACGATGTGAAACGAGCCGAGATCGGAATCGTGTACATCGACGAGATCGACAAAATTGGCCGTAAGACCGACAACGTGAGCATCACTCGCGATGTCTCCGGTGAAGGCGTGCAGCAGGCTCTTTTAAAAATCCTGGAGGGCAGCACGTGCAATGTTCCGCCACAAGGCGGCCGCAAACATCCGCATCAGGAATACATCCAGGTTAATACGGAGAAAATCCTCTTTATTTGCGGCGGCGCATTTATCGGTCTCGAGAAGATTATCCAAAAACGCATCGGCCAAAAAGTGATGGGATTCGGCAGCCCCACACTGGAAGTTGAGGAGTCGCTGCGAAAGCAAGCTGTCCGTCATGTGGAACCGGAAGATCTGCTCGCTTTCGGAATGATTCCCGAGTTTATCGGACGATTGCCGGTTGTCAGCTCGCTTGATGCGCTCACCGAGGAAGAAATGGTCGCGATATTGACCGAGACGAAGAACGCGATGGTGAAGCAGTACACCAAGCTATTCTCAATGGAGGGGGTGCGTTTGTCCGTGACCAAGGATGCCTTGCGCGCGCTGGCAGCACAGGCCGTCACGAAAGGAACAGGGGCACGCGCCCTGCGGTCGATGCTGGAGCGGATCATGCTCGATATCATGTACGAGGTTCCGAGCCGCGAAGACATCGCCGAGGTCACCATTAATCGCGCCGTGGTGGAAGGCAAAAAGCTGCCGCTCATTCGCAAAAAACAGGATAAAAGCGCCGCCTGAGTGGCCTTCAGCCGGACCTTGAATCGCTAGAATGTTGAAGCGTTGAAGCGGTTCAACGATTAAACGCTTCAACTTCTCACACATGCGTGTCATTCTTCTCAACACCGGGACCGAACTCCTGCTTGGTGATGTTCAGGACGCGCATCTTCCATTCATCGCCCACGAGATTCTTTCGCTGGGTTTGCGGATCGAGGAGCGGCGCACCGTTCCCGATTCCGACGCGATTCGGCAAACATTGACCGAATTGTTCCCGCGCTGCGAAATTCTTTTTGTCACCGGTGGTTTAGGCCCGACGAGTGACGACATAACACGTGAGATGGTCGCCAATGTCTTAGAGTTGGAGCTCCGACAAGCCCCGGAGGTTCTCGCTTCGCTCCGGCAAAGGCTGCGCGTGCGGGGAATCAAGTGGACTGCCGGAATAGCACGCCAGGCTGACGTTCATGCAGGAGCCGACGTCCTGCCGAATGAGAATGGCAGCGCGCCAGGCATCTATTTGCGCGCGAACACCAATCCGAAAATTCAATCGCCCCATCTTTTTTTGCTGCCTGGTCCTCCGCGCGAACTCCAGCCAATGTTCCGAACATTTGTGATGCCAATCCTGAGCTCCGTTGTGCCGGCTTCCGACCTAGTTGAGCGGCGCCTGTATAAGCTTGCCAACAAGGGCGAATCACTGGTGGAAGAAGCGATCGGCCAGCGTGTGCTGGCGATTCCGGGCGTCGAGCTTGGCTACTGCGCGCGCCCGAGCGAGGTGGATGTGCGCATCGTCGGAAAAACAAAGGCCATCGAACAGGCAGACGCGATCATCAGGTCGACTCTGGGAGCCTCGATTTTTTCTGCAGCCGACGAAACGCTCGAAGAAGTTGTTGTAAAACTGCTGGTGCAGCGCAACCAAACACTGGCGGTTGCAGAATCCTGCACGGGCGGATTGCTCGCGAATCGTATTACAAATGTGCCTGGCGCATCGGCGGTTTTCCTTGCCGGATATATTTGTTACTCAAATCAGGCCAAGATCGACATGCTGAATATCGATCCACAATTGATCGAGAAACACGGCGCAGTGAGCGAGCAGGTGGCCCGTGCACTGGCCGAACATGCACGCGCGAAGGCGAAATCCGATTATGCGCTCGCGACCACAGGCGTAGCTGGACCCGACGGCGGTTCTCCAGAGAAGCCAGTCGGCACCGTTCATTTAGCGTTCGCCGCGTCAGGTGAAACGCTCTCGAAGAAGCTCTTCTTTCCAACCGACCGCGAGACTTTCAAGCAGATTGCTACGCAAGCTGCGTTGGAACTGCTGCGTAAAAAATTGATCGGGCG
>JBKPMH010000174.1:0-5827 GCA_046732035.1 Verrucomicrobiota bacterium | reverse complement strand
CAGTTTCGCTTGTAACCTGCGCTCGCTGTAGCCGAGACCGAAATGACTGTTAATGATCTGCACCGCACCGAGTTCAGTTTGCGCTTGCATCCAGATCGCGCTCCGTTGCTCGCGACAGTACCATGGCGGCGAACCTGGCAGCTCGGCGGCACGTTTCAGTTCAATCGGTAAACGGCTCACGATGGCGTTGCCGTACTGCTCCTCACCGCTGCGCATTGCGGGATGAAATTGATATTTCCAACCGAGCCGCTCGGCGATAAGCGCCGCCTGGTCGGCGTGTGCGGAACGCGGCCGGCCAAGATCCAGTTCCTGCAGGCCAACGATGTCAACCGACATGCTGGCGATCACTTCCGCGATGCGGGTTTCCGAACGTTGCCCATCCATCCCGACACATCCGTGGACGTTGTAAGTGGCCACGCGTAATCGCGGGGGAAAGGTTTCACTTTTCATCTCTGCTATACCTTGCAAGCCCCGCTACATTTGCGATGCCAGCAGGGAGCCGATCCGGCCCCTGATCTTCTCGACCAAGGGTCTTCGCCGCCAATCGTCCAGCGTGATCTCGCGCGAATGACACTTGTCGTCTTCGAAGACCTGCGTGTGGGCGGCGACAAATTTCGCGTCGAGCACGTTTAGATTCGCTTCTTCGTTCAGAGACAACGAGCGATTGTCGAGATTCGCTGAACCCACAGACGCCCAGCAGTCGTCTACGAGCAGATATTTGCAGTGAAACCGCGCGGGCTGGAATTCATAAAACCGGGCGCCTGCTTCGAGTAATCGTCGCCAACGCGTCTTTCCCACTGCACGAACTGTCTGCGCGTCGATATCAGAGCCAGGCGCGATAATTTCAATCTTCACCCCACGCCGCAGAGCATCGATCAACGTTTGCATGCAAAGTCTGTCGGGAATGAAGTAAGCGTTCGCGATGCGAATGTGGCGACGCGCGGCCGCAATTGAGATCAGCAACATCAAACGCGCGCTATCCGAGCCTTCGCCCACGGAACTCTTGAAGACCTGACACATGTCTTCACCCGCAGGTTTGAGTTCTGGAAAATACGCGTCACCATGGAGCAGTTCCGCGCGGGTCTGAAGCCAGTTGTCCATGAAGGCCTGCTGCATTTGCGCGACAGCAGGGCCCTCGAGGCAATAATGCGAATCACGCCAGAGACCGTGGGTGCGTCCGTTGCCTTTCCAATCGTCCGCGATGCCCGTGCCACCGAGATAACCAGTCCGACCATCGATCACCAGAAGCTTGCGATGGGTCCGGAAATTCATGGCTACATTGACGAACCGAAAAATTTCGAGCTGCACGCCAGCCTCGCGGACCAGGTTCATGGCGCGCCCATGAAGACAATCGCAACCCAATGCATCTTGAAGAAAATGCACTTTCACGCCAGCCCGTGCGCGTTCGGCGAGCGCCTCGGCGAATGCATCCGAGATTTCGCCTTCTCTGAAAAGAAAGTTCTCGAACGTGATAGTTCGCTGCGCGGAACGAATTGCCTCGAGTAAAGCGGGAAAGATTTGATCGCCGTTTTCGAGCGCGGTGACCTTGTTGCCTTTCAATAACGGCGGTCCGAACAGATTCCCCATCGTCCGCACGAACACCTCGTCCCCGACCGCATAGTCGGTGATGATCTCGTGATGGATTTTCTTTTCGGTAGGAAAAAAATTGCGCGCGAGAACAAGTGTGGCCGCGCCGCCGACAGCGGCCGCTCCCAGCAGCTTTGGCCATTGCGGTGGGCAGCGGCGATCAAAAGGACTCTTCACGAAAGAATATCGGATGGATCGCAGGTTTGGTTCCCCTGGCGATGTAATCTACGAATGGAGAAAGCTCCAGGCGGCCGCGGTGCCCGCGACTACACGAAACATCGGCGGTCAGAGACATGTTATACTTTCGTGCCTCGAATGCGCATAAAATCGACGGGTAACCAGGCCAGCCGCGGTCAGCCACAACGCGCTGCTGCGTTCATGAAAAAAGTCTGGGGACGACATTACCGACGAAGTCGACCAGGAAGTGGGCAATCATGTTTGCAACCAAATCGCGTCGCCACAGATAGAACCCACTCAAGATCGCTCCGAGCGCGAGCGCGATCACGATGTTGGCCCATCCGCCTGTCCAATGGCCAACACTGAATATGAGAAGCGGGACCGCGGCGGCGAGATAACGGTTCAATCCGAGCGTTTCCAAACGTTCAATGGCGTAACCGCGGTAAAACAGTTCTTCCACCACGCCGGCGCGAACAACGATCAGCGTGACCAGCCAGAGCGGCAGCTTTGAAAATGCTTCTCCCGTGCTGCCGCCGGTGTAATGAGTGACCACCACGAGCACGCCAGCAACAAGAAAACAAACCGCTGCCAACGCCAGTCCCCACAGCAGCGATTTCCACCATCGCGATGTTCCGATGCCGATCGAAGTAAGCGGCAAGTCTTCGCCACGGCGAATAATAAACAGGAGCGCAATCACGCAGAGCCACATGAGCGATTCTTTCCAGAGCGCTGCGGTGAAGGTTTGAGTCGGCCAAACGTATGAGACCGCCTGCCGGACGATAAGCAATCCGAACAGGGCGATGAATAATCCGGCCCAGGCAGCACGGCGAGTTGTTTGCGGCGCGTTCGAAATGCCGGTCAATGCCACCTCGCGACGCTAGTGAGATTCCTCCGATAATGGAACGACAAATGAATCGAGTTGGGATGAACTCGAAAGCGTCGAGATCCTTCCGCTCCATTCCGCTGATCAATGCGACAACAGATATCAAAGAATTTTCCTATGCTTGGCCTTGGTCCGCGATAACAACGAGACGATTGACCCGTTGGCCAGTGACGAGTCCTTCCACGATCTCCGAGACGTCGGCAACTGTGACGTGCCCGTAAAAAAAGTGATCGGGTTCTACGAGAACCGTCACGCCGCTCTCGCATTCATCGAGACAACTCGATGTGCAAACGCGCGCTTCCAGCTTTGCGAGTCCACGCGACGCCACCTCCTCCTTCAATGCTTTGTACACGTCTTCCGAAGCCTTGGACGCGCAGCATCCTTTCGGATTGTCATCGGTGCGACGATTGATGCAGACAAATAGATAACGCTTGCGTTGCACGGAAGACGAGAGTCGAAGAGGGCGGGGCGCACGTCAAAGCACAAACGTTAGGGGCTCGTACGATGGCGTGGCCGTTGAGCGCTGGCCGCCATATCGGTTTCATTCGAGAAAGAATGAGCCGCTTTTCGGTCCGTTGTTGCATTAACGAGTATGAAACCATTCTATCTCGCAAAACGAAAACTGCAGCTTCTGCCGGCGACAATCATCCTGATCGTCCTGGCAATATCGACCTCAGTCTGCGCGCAAAACATCATCACGTTTGACGCACCGGGCGTGGGCACGGGCGCCTTTCAGGGCACCTACGCCCTCAACATCGACCCGTCCGGAACAATCATAGGATTTACCCGTGACGCGAACAACGCGCGGCATGCTTTCATCCGGTCTGCCGATGGTAGTTTTACCATCTTTGACGCGCCAGGTGCAGGCACGGGTAACTTCCAGGGGACCCGGGTCTACGCCGCGACTCCGGGTGGCACCATGACGGGATTCTTCATTGACTCGGTTGATTCGGCCCACGGCTACGTTCGCTCCAATCAAGGGGTGATTACCGTCTTCGATGCGCCCGGCGCGGGCACGGGACCGTTTCCCGAAGGCACCTTTGTCAGCAGCCCCCTTAACATCAACCCAAATGGAACGATCGCGGGATTTGCCACTGACTCGGCCCTGGTGAGTCACGGTTTCCTGAGGGATAGGAACGGCGGCTTCAGCACATTCGATGCGCCCGGCGCGGGCACGGGAGCCTTGCAGGGTACGTTTCCTTTTGCAATCAGCGTACGTGGGGAGATTACAGGATTCTACACTGACGGAAACAATGTGAACCACGGCTTCCTCCGGGATACGAAGGGGGTTATCACCACATACGATGTTCCGGGCGCGGGCACGGACCCGTTGCAGGGTACGCAAGGCGGCGGCTTTACTCCCAATGGCACCATGATGGGAAACTACGTCGACGCGGACGATGTGAGTCACGGGTTCCTGCTGGATAAGAAGGGGATCTTTACCACGTTTGATGCGCCAGACGCCGGAACGGGCCCGTTGCAGGGTACATATCCTTTTGGAGTCAATACCAATGGAGCGATCACCGGTTGGTACGTCGATGCGGCAGATGTGAATCACGGTTTCGTGCGTGACAGGCATGGCGCCATCGTTGAGTTCGACGTTCCGGGCTCCGGCACAGGCCCCTTCCAGGGTCCGAACGTTTATAGCATTGCCCCGAACGGGGCGGTGACCGGATTTTTCTTCGACGAGAACTACGTGGTCCACGGCTTTGTGCGAGAAGCGGAAGGCCCATCGGCCTCACCGAAATCTAACGAACTATAACTGGCATCGCTACGCCATATTGTTCCTGAATCATCGACAACGAAGATTGAGCCGGCACTCAGCCCGATGGAGGTTAAACCCTCCTTCGGGCGATCCGGTTCTCAACAGCAAGAACGCCAATATCAATCCTATTGTGGTGCGAAGCGCGGCAGAGGTGCGACAAGGTATAGACGCTCGGAGTAATGATCTCTGGCTGGACGCCTCGACACGAGATGCGTTAGGCTTTGTCGTTATGGCAAGGGTTCGCACCGAGAGGCCCATGCCGTCGACTGCGGCGCTCTTGACTCCGGCTCTTGTGCAGCGTGAGGCGAATCACGCCGAGCGCAACGACGCCGCCGCGATTAGCGAGATGATGCCGGAGGTTTACGATGATTTGCGTCGGCTGGCCGAGACATTTCTGCGCGGCGAACGGACCGCTCACACTCTTCAACGGACAGCACTCGTGCATGAGGCTTTTCTTCGCCTGATCGGAGAGGAGAATCTCGTCTGGCAAAATCGCAGTCACTTTATCGGGATTTTCGCGCGCGTGATGAGACAGACGCTCACTAACTACGCGGTCGCACGACACCGTCTAAAACGTGGCGGCTCGGATCCGTTGAGACTTACTCTCGAGTTTTACGATAGCCGAAAGATTGATGTGACCGCGCTCGACCAGGCGTTGCAGGCGCTGGAAACTCTGGACGAACGGCAGGCGCGCATAGTCGAACTGCGGTTTTTCGCGGGACTCACCGTCGAAGAAACAGCCGAGTTATTGGAAATTTCGCCCGCCACTGTGAAACGCGATTGGACCTTGGCGAAAATCTGGCTTCGGCGAGAACTATCTGCCAATTGAGGATTCAAATTCCGGTGGCCACAAAAACAACCCGGTTCCAGGAAGGCAAGATCGATCCGCAACGCTGGGATCGCTTGAAAACCATTCTCGGCGAAGCGTTGGAACAAAATTCTTCAGCGGCCCGAATCGCCCTGGTGGAGAGCCGCTGCGGTCACGATACGGATTTGCTGGAAGAGGCCGAGTCACTTCTGGCCGAAGCGGAGGCGCTTCTTAAAGAGCGTACTGACAGCTTGGAAGATTGCGCTCAGAACGCCGCTTCCACTTTCTGGCAGGAAGGACCGCAGCGCGGCGGAGAGCGCGTGGGCGCGTATGTCATCGTCCGTGAACTTGGCCGCGGTGGAATGGGCACAGTTTTTCTGGCGGAGCGAGCCGATGGCGAGTTTGAGAAACAAGTCGCCATCAAGATCCTGAATCGAGGTGCGGACACTGCCGAGATCCTGCGTCGTTTTCGAGAGGAACGCCAGATCCTGGCCAGGCTGGATCATCCCAACATCGCGCGACTGCTCGATGCAGGCACGACCGCCGACGGCCTCCCCTACTTCATCATGGATTACATTGTCGGCGCACCGGTGACTCGATTTGCGGT
>JBKPMH010000173.1:0-3886 GCA_046732035.1 Verrucomicrobiota bacterium | reverse complement strand
ATCAGTTCGACAGGACAGAAAGCGCAGTCGAAAACCCCCGCGCTGTTTGGATCGTTGCAGCCATAGCTTCTCTTTTATTTCTCATAGGAAACTTGCCGTGGCAGCTCGATGACTACGATCAGGCGAAGCAAGCATTCACCTCCTTTGAAATGATCAAGAAAGGTCACTGGTTCTATCAGCACACCCCTCACGAACGCGTGGCAACCAAACCACCATTGGTAGGATGGATTTCAGCTGGTCTCTTCGCAATCACCAGGTCATGGGAGATGGCGTGGCGATTGCCGTCGCTGCTGGCTGCCATTGCGTTGGCGATTTTGTTGTTTCGCGCCGCCAACACCGCCTACGGGTCAATTGCAGGCCTCGTCGGGCTTGGTGCCTTTGGATTGAATTTACTAAGTCCGCGTCTGGCCACGCTTGTACGCACTGACATGCCGCTGACATTGATGGTTTTTCTCATCGGCCTCCTGATCTGGCGAAAAATTCAAAGAGAAGAGAGATGGAACTCGCGCGACCGAGTCTGCCTCTTCGCTCTGCTAACGGCTTCAATGTTAATCAAAGGCCCGATTGTTTACGTCTTTTTGCTTCCAGGGATTCTGATTTTTAAGTTATCGCACACACGACGTCCTCGCGGTGGCCCTGGTTACGCCTGGTCTGGGTGGTGGCCTTGGGTCGGATCCCTCGCTGTCTTCTTGTTATGGGTTGTCGGCGGAATCTTGTTTCAATCCGACTTCTTTAATCAGGTAGTCATGCGCGAATTCCTTGGACGGTTTGGCGAAACAATTCACCGACCGCAGCCGATTTATTTTTATCTCCCGCATTTGGTTCACAAATTTGCTCCGTGGAGCATCCTGCTCATCGCGATTGCAATTTTCGATCTGGCTTCGCGCCGGTGGAGATTTAGCTCAGCCCTTCGCGAAATGCATCCAGCGATTTTGTGGCTGCTTTGCTGGAGCATCGGTGGCTTGGTCGTGATGTCACTGATTCCGTCCAAGCGCGTCGATAGAATCTTTCCCGTTGTTCCACCACTGTGTTTGCTATTGGCGGCATGTCTCTACGGCCGGGTAGGTGCGACTGGCCACGCAAAGTCGGCGGCTTCGCGGGGTCTGGAGCGTTGGATCGCGGGGACATTGGTATTCGCGGTCCTCTTCACTGGCGGCTATGTAACGTGGAAGGCAATTACCGGCTATCGCGATCGTCGTAACAGTTTGGCGATCTTTGGGCGGGATGCTCGTCGCCAAGCAGAAGTGCATCATTGGCGTTACGAAGTCGTTTCGGCGAAGGACGAGGGCATTCTGCTTTACTTGCGGAAAACGCATTACATCCAGCCAGACCAGGCCGTTGCCGACTGGAACGCAGGAAACATCGATGCCCTTGTAGCCTCGAAAGAGAAAGCCGCGGTTATCATACCCCAGCTCCGAACAGCTACATTCTATCAATTGAAATCGACTGAGCCAAAAAAAGGCCGCAGCACCAGTTACGTTTTAATTGCGCGTCGCAACATTTAAGGGGGTAGCGCCAGCCGTTCTAATTGTCCGGTGTGATAACGCCGTATATCCGAATTAGATTGACTTTCTTTGCGGCGGCCGACAAAACGCCGCATGAACGCGCCGTTGATTACTTCTTTCCTCACGCTCATGTGCGTGCTCTCCATTGAGGCCAGGCTGCGGCCGATGGTTGACAACATAGAAGTACTAGACGGTCCCACGCCCTTTATCAGCTTCGTTCATGCCCATGTCGCGGATCTCGCTCACTTCGAAGCCGCGCAATTCTTGATTCAGCCAAAAATGAAGTCGGCTACGCGACCAATCAAAGTCCGTTACGCGCGATCTTACTTGGAAGCTCGTGGTTATTTGGACCACAAGCATTCTGCGGTGACCCTGCCGATCTTTGGCCTGTACGCCGGCCGCGCGAATCATGTCACAATCAACTTTGGGTTCAGTGTTGGATTTCGCAAGAACACCAGGCTCGACGTTGTGATTTCGACTCCCGGCTATGACGGCGGAACGTACTCGAATCCAACTGTTATACAGCCGCGCTTATTAGGCTCCAACCTGAGCTACGATTTTATTCTCCTCAAAAACTACGCCGATCCGACTACGCCGATCATCATCGACACTGACGCCGAGATCCGCTGGGTCGGCACGGCGGGAGTAGGAGCACAGAACTGTGCGCTATTTCATAACGCGTTCTACGTGACATCCGGCAGTACGCTGTTGCGGACCGAGTTCGATGGCGTGACAACACCTGTGGCTGACTACAGCAACATTGGTGTCACCGGTTTCCATCACAATATTGATCCGGGCCGGGATGGAATGATTTTGGACGTTGATACTGTCGATTACACTGAGAGCGTGAATCTGGAAGTCGACGCCGTCGGTAACATCATCCGGATGTGGAACCTCGCGGACATCATCAGTGCAGCAATGATTGCCGGTGGCGACGATCCAACTGAATTCGTGTATTCCGCTCCCGACGATTGGTTTCACAACAATGCTTGCGCCTACCGCAGCTCTGATAACTCACTTGTTGTTTCTAGCCGGGAAAACTTTGTTATCGCGATTGATTACGACTCTGGAAACATCAGATGGATCCTGGGCGATCCGACGAAACACTGGTACGAATTTCCGTCGTTGCGTGCATTCTCACTAAGCTTGTCGCCAGGTACCTTGCCGCCAATTGGACAGCATGCGGTGTCCATGCCTGGCGATCAGTTGCTCGTTTTCGACGATGGAGCCGGAAGCAATTTCCAGCAACCCCCAGGCGAAACGCGCACCTACAGCGCTCCTCGAAAATACCAGATTGATTTGAATGCTTTTGAAGCGACTGAGACCTGGCATTATTACCCGGACCCAAGCGTCTACAGCCCATTCTGTAGCAGTGTGTATGAAGATGCGCCAGGCAACTATCTCATCGATTACACGCTTGCCGGGCCTTTCATTTACACGGGCCTCGTTGGTCTCGATGGATCAGGAAACGTTGCTTTTAACTACCAATATGAGGAATTGAGTTCTTGTGGAACAGCTTGGAACGCGATTCAGATCCACTGGGAGAACTTGAACTTGCAATGACGCCTCGGGGAGCGTGCGATAAACGCTTTTCGATCCAAAGTGAGAAGACCCTTTATTGCTCCTGGCTGGTAGGCAGGTTGGCGGACACTTTAAGTCGGTGGAGGCAGTGCCCCACAACGCGCTGTTGATAAATCGTCAATGTCCCGTTCAGCTTATATCCGCAGCCAACAATATTACGAAAGTTACGTCCAACTCCCAGTTGGTTGCGCAACAATGATCTGCTGAAATGGATTTGACTTTTCACGTGCTGTTCGACAAAAAGGGCAGATATGAACGCGCGATCGATCCCTTGCATTCTCGCAGTCCTCTTCCTGCTCCCCATTGCTGTAGAGTCTCGGCAGATCGGCGAAAGCATTGAGGTGCGGGATGGTCCAACACCGTTCATCCGTTTCGTTGATACCCACGTGGGTGACATTGCAAACTTCAAGTCCGCCCAATTCTGGATTCAGCCAAAGCCGGGTTCAGTCACGCGACCAATCAGCGTTCGTTACGCAAGATCTTATCTGGAAACTCGGGGTTATTTCGATTCCCAAACTGGTAATCTAACCATCCCGGTATTCGGTCTGTATGCCGGCCGCACGAACCGCGTCATAGCCACGCTGAGCTTCAGCGGCCGAATTCATCAGAGCAAAAGATTAGCTCTGACCATCACGACGCCTGCGTATGACGGAGGAACATACTCCAATCCCAACATTGTTCAGTCGCGTTTAGCAGGCAGCGTCCTGAGCTACGACTTTATTCTCCTGAAGGGTTATGCTTTGAATAACACACCGATCATTATCGACAGCGATGCGGAGGTCCGCTGGGTCGGCACGGCA
>JBKPMH010000172.1:0-4307 GCA_046732035.1 Verrucomicrobiota bacterium | reverse complement strand
CGCTTTGATGGCGCCTCAAGCCTATGTCCCACGGAACGCGTAAGAAAATCGGTGTGATTGGCCTTGGGATTATCGGCCGCGGCATAGCTGGGGAGCTTCGGCGGAAAGGATTTCCCGTTTACGTTTGGAACCGGTCTCCTCGTTCGATTCCAAATTTTGTCGGCTCGCCAGCGGAGCTAGCTGAGATTTGCGATTGTATCCAGATATTCGTTTCGGACGATGACGCTTTGTTGCAAACCGCCCAACAGCTAAGTCCAAATCTTACGCCTGACCATCTCGTAGTCGCCCATTCAACGGTTGCTCCCGACTCAATGCGCGCCGCCGCTGAGATCGTCGAACGTCGCAAAGCGCAATTTGTCGAGGCGCCATTTACAGGAAGTAAAACTGCCGCTGAAAAGGGGGAGCTCATTTATTACGTGTGCGGCAACGACGCGGCGTTACGGCATGCACATTCGATCCTTGAAGCCAGTAGCAAAGAAATAATCAACATCGGGCCGACGATTGGCCAGGCTAGCGCCATCAAGGTCGCAACCAACATCATCACGGCCGCAACTATTCAGGCAACTGCAGAAGCGCTGGCACTTGTTCAAGCTTTGGGATTGCCGGTGGAAAAGTTCCTCGAAGCGATGCGTAGCAACGCCAGTTACTCTACAACGCTGGCGATGAAACTACCCAAAATGCTTAGTCGTGATTTTGAGCCTCACTTTTCTGTTAAGCACATGTTGAAAGACATGCAGATCGCTAATCAAATCGGTCTGGCGAACTATCTCGACCTGGGTGTTACAGCTGCGGCTCGCGATCAATTGCTCGAGCAAATGCATTGGGGACATGGAGACGATGATTATTCGGTTGTGGCACGAAAATACCTGCATGAGCCTGCGCCGGTGGCCGATGAAGAGTTGCAACTGGATGAGGAGGAAGAACAACTTGGCGGCGTCGATTTAATTACAAGCTCGGCCGAGACAGAAACCCAGAGCCAGCCAGAAACGCATCCGGAGATGTCGCCAGCTCCCCTGATCAGTGTGACAGGCAGCAGTGCTCGTAGTGAAGCGACACGATTGCGTCCAGGTTTTTTTAAGCAGCTGCTCAGTCGGCTATCTTCCGGAAAAGAATGACGTCGCATTCTGAATCCGGACCCCCGATTTTCTTCGACCTTTCCAAGCGCGCAAAACTTCGGATCACCGGCGTGGACCGGGTTCGCTTCCTAAACGGCCAAATCACGAATGATCCGCGGAAGGCGACTGAAACGTCTGCAATCGAAGCGTGTGTCCTAAATGCGAAAGGTAAAACAGATGCGCATCTTTATGTTTCCACATCGGGAGAATCGTTCCTGGTAGACGCAGCCCCTGAGCTTCGAGAAGCGCTCAAGAACCGACTCGAGCGCTACGTGATCGCTGATGACGTGGAGATTCAGGACGTCACCGACCAATTTTCTCTTTTTCATGCATTGTCTCGACAAACACCTGCCGTGCAAAATGCGCGAATCGTGTCTGCGCGCCGTTTTGCTGAGGCGGGCTGGGATATATGGATTGATGCCATCCAACGTAGCGCCTTATTAGAAAAACTATCTTCACGGTGGCGGCTGTGTGATTCCGAAGCAGCCGACGTGTTGCGAATTGAACAAGGAATTCCGCGCTGGGGTCGCGAGTTGACAAACGATATTATTCCAATCGAAGCCAATTTGGAAGAACGAGTGGTCGATTATCAGAAGGGTTGTTACATCGGCCAGGAAGTCATCTCGCGAATAAAGATGTCCGGCCAGACAAACAAGCGATTGTGTGGGCTGATTTCGCTGGATGATCTTGCTTTTCAGCCAGACATGAAGCTTGCTGCTCCTTCAGCGCCGCAGAAGGAAGTTGGTTGGATCACGAGCGCCACGAGAAGCAAACGACTCGGAAAAGAAATCGCTCTCGGATACGTCAAACGCGGTTTTAATAAAGCCGACACTGAGCTGAATGCGTTGGCGCCCAAAGATTCTGAGTCGGAAATAATCAAAGAAATTCGCGTCAAAGTGGTTCCGCTTCCCTTTTTGTAAAGCTTTCCAGCGGGGCCGCGTCGCGACGTGCAAGCGTCGATCCAGCTCAATCCGCTTGCCGAGTGAGTGCTTTTCGATTTCCTCATTAGAATGGAAACGCAATTAACCTGGTATGGGCATTCCGCTTTCAAAATCAAAACCGCTACGGAAAAGATTTTGCTGATTGATCCCTGGATAACCAATCCGATTTTCGGAGCCGGCAAGGACGAGCTGGCTGGTCTGGATCATGTTGATCTAATTTTCCTCACCCACGGACATGGCGATCATGTCGGGAACACAGTCGAGATTGGAAAGAGGACCGGTGCGAAGCTTGTTTCGAATTTCGATCTCAACGCAGCGATCGTTTCGGTGCTGGGGTACCCGAAAGAACAGGCGGGGTCCGAATTTGTCGGACATCTAGGCGGTCAGCTTTCGCTCCTTGATGGCGAAGTAAAAGTGCAGTTCGTCCCAGCATGGCACGGTTCATCCATTGAACGGGAAAATGCGCCGCCTGTTTATGCTGGCAATCCGACCGGCTTGATCATTACGTTGCGCGATGGTCCAACGATCTATCACACCGGCGATACAGATTTGTTCTCGGACATGTCGCTGGTGAAACGATTCCACAAGATCGACGCAATGTTGGTTTGTATCGGAGATCACTTTACAATGGGACCTGATCGGGCGGCAGAAGCTGTGAAGTTGGTGGCTCCGAAAACAGCGATTCCGATTCACTATGGTACATTCCCGCTATTGACCGGTACGCCCGAAGTATTCAAACGCGAACTGGAAAAGCGCAAACTGAAAGCGCGACTTCGCGTAATGTCTGCCGGGGAGACGATCGCATTGGACAGCAAGGTAAAGGAATGAGAAGCGTTAAAAAGCTCTGCGTTTTGTAACTCTCGTAACAGTTTGGGTTTCAGAGGTTTACAATTCACCTCGATTTCAGTCACAGCCGGGCTTGCACAGCCGCAAAACGCCATCGCATCGAATAAGAAATCACCAATGCCAAATCGGGAAAATGGGACAACTTTGGCGGAGCGGGTTACAAATCACGTGCCTCAAGCGCTGAGCAACGCCGCAACAACGTTTGTTGATTCTCTAAAGATCAACTCCATCTCTGAGAAGAGCTTTCGCGGGAGACGCGTGGTCATCAAACGCCGCAACGTTTACGGCGAACAGTTGGCCGACCTGGCGAATTTGTATTTTCGGATGTCAGGTATACCAATCCGCTTCTGGAGCAAAGCCGAAGAATGGCAGCATTGGGAAGCAAGCTGCTTTCGAATGCTCAATGGCGATGGCTTTCGCGCCACCACCGTCGGCGATAGAACCCTGCGCTTTGATAAGTTGCCCGGGAAAAGCCTGTGGGAACATTTGAATGAGGGCACGCTGACTCGGCGAATGTTGGAAGCCGCGGGAACCGAACTTCGGCGCGCACATCAATTTCGGAGCGAGGAATTCGACGGCCGATGGTCTCATGGCGACGCGACCACGCAAAATGTGATGTACGATCGACAAACCGATCGGGCGCGATTCATCGACTTCGAGATTGTCCACGATCGATCACTACCCGCGAAGTCGCGACATGCCGACGATCTACTCGTCTTTCTGTTGGACATCGTTGCAATCGCTTCCACTCGACAATGGTTGCCTTTCGCCCTTTTCTTCCTCAACGCGTACGGGGACCCGATTGTTATTACAGAATTAACAAATCATCTGGCGGTCCCTGGCGGCGTAGCGTGGATTTGGTGGGGCGTTCGCACCAGCTTCAGCAACCCGCGCAAGGTAAAACAGCGACTCGAACGCATTCGAGACGTTACTGCTAACCTGGGATACTACCGAGCGTTTGCAGCCAGACGCGCCCGGCCGCGCCAGAGGCGGCGCGCTTCAATAAACTGCCAGGTGAGAAGCCCGGGAACGCCAATCCCGATTTCTCTGGCCCGCGCGACGAGCGAGAGCGCAAAAGCACCGTCGCCCGGGATTCCAAGCAGAGTTCCAACGACCAGATAGCCGCCTTCTTGCACCCCGAGACCTGCCGGGACCGCAAATGCCGCCGATCGGATGGTCAATACGGTACTTTGCAGGATCAGCGCGTTAATGAGCGACGCATGTAGACCAAGTGCCCAAAGGGCAAGCCAAACTTCTCCGGCGCTAACAAGCAGAGAAGCCATGGTCCAAATGCAACATCCAATCACGCCACTTCGCCGCGCGTAGAGAGAACGGACGGTCCGATCCAAGATATCGCCGCCGTGCACCAGCGATTGCCATTCAGAGGAACCTGCCAGACGCGAAA
>JBKPMH010000171.1:0-15622 GCA_046732035.1 Verrucomicrobiota bacterium | reverse complement strand
ACGTTTTAATGGTTACCGCTGTGCTTTTGCCAATTGCTTCCTGACCTGGTCTTTGTCGTGGCGAATGTCTTTCAGATGGCTCTCGAGCAATGGCAGCTGCGATACTTGCGGGTTGGGGTAATGACGCAGTGTTTTGTTTCTCGTGCCGCCCCAGTACGTGGGGCCAGGCTTTTTGGCTTCTCCGATTTGAAGAAGCAACTTGTCTTCTTGTCTTTGAAGCTCCTGGTAGCGAGCCTGCAGCATCTGGACGGCATTCTGCCGATTTCCTTGTTCTGCCCGCTGTTGATTGATTATTTGCGATGATTCCGCTTTCTGCCGAGATGCTTCCTCCTGTTGTTTTCGGATCTGCTCGAATCCTGCACTTTGCTGCGCTGAGTAATCGCCCGCCCGCTGGGCATCGTAGCCATAACGGTCCTGAACGTCACTGGGAAGTTCTGTGAAATAGACTTTGGACACCCCGGCGTTAGTGGTGAGCACAACGCCATCAGGTTCGACTCGAGTCACAGTGGCGTCTTTGTATTCTTTTCCTGCGAGCGTTTTAAAATCCTCGGAATATGCGAGCGACACGGCCACTAGGACCAAGAAAAAAGTGATAAGTCGTTTCTTCATCCCTTTGATTCGATCGTCGGGATTTTGCTCTCAGGTATGCTTTGCCAGTCAAGGAAAATTGCCAGATTTCGTGTGCAAATTCAATTGAACGACGATGTCGACAGGTCTGTCGCCTAACACCTACTATGGTTTCGGCCGGACTGGCTCCCTGTTCAACAAGCTTTGAATCCGGCGCTTCAACTGGACACTCGATTTTTTGCTGAGAACTTTCGGATCCGGATGCGCGCTTTTTTTGTACTTATCCTTGTAGTGGCATCGAGTGCGGCGCTGTTCGGGTGCCGTCGAAGCATGGCTGTCGCGCAAGTCGATCCGAATAGTCCCGTCGAGGTAGTGCTTCCTGAACATGGTGCCTACACCGGCGCGTTCATGGATTTTGGCGACGCGGAAGACGACGTTACCCTGGAAACAATCGAGGATTTCGAGCAGATGGTGGGCAAACATCAGGCCATCATTGCGTCGTCGAGTTACTGGGGAGAACAAAATTTCCCGGTGGACAATCTGAACGTGATTTGGCGGCACGGTTCACTGCCGCTCGTATTTTGGTCGCCCTGGGACAGACCCTACGAGGAAGACCACGGCCCGGATAAGTTCAGCTTGATGGAGATTCTTGCCGGCACATGGGACGGCTATATCGACATGTGGGCCGATGCTGCACGGAATTTTGGCCATCCAATGATTGTCGTGTTCGGCGTTGAAATGAATGGCACCTGGTTTCCATGGTCAGGTACGTACTACGGAGGGGCGGAATGGGATAAAGATCACAACAATTGGAAAGGTCCGGAGACGTTTCGCAAGACGTTTCGTTACATCGTGGATCGTGTCCGGACGCGTGGCGCTTCAAACATCAAATGGATGTTTCACACGAACAATTATCCCTATCCGTACGAAACATGGAATTGCGCACCCGCCTACTATCCCGGCTCTGACTACGTCGATTGGCTCGGCTTGAGTGTGTATGGACAACAGTACAAGGACGAACCGAACCCGGATATTCCTTCATTGGTGGACTGGCCCTATGAAGAGATATCCAGACTCGATCCGCATAAACCGATCATGATCGCCGAATGGGCGACGGGCGAATTCCCACACTCGGCCGAGCGCGGTGGTGTTGGCAAGGCTGAATGGATCAGGCACGGACTCAAACTCTTTCGCACGCGTTATCCACGGATCAAAGGCGCAGTTTACTGGCACGAACGATGGCAAAACGCCGATGGGTCTTACAGCAATCTGCGCGTAAATTCCTCAGTTGAAGCACTGAGAGCTTATCGCGAGGGTGTCGCGAATCCTGATTGGCTTGGGGACTTGATCTTGCGAGCACTAGCAAAAAAGTAATTGGCCATGTCGAGACAAGCTGACGTATCGCTTTGCGAAGAGATCACCGAGAAAGATTTCAATAGCGTAGACAAATTCGTTGGCTGGCGGCGTCTTGGGGATAAAGACCGTGAAAAGGTCATGGACAATATCGCCAGCCATGAGGATTGGAGGAGTTGCTTTTCAGAAATCGGCCCCGGTTTGCTTCTTTTCGCCCGGCAATGGACGCGATCAGCAGCAGATGCCGAAGACATTGTGCAGGAGGCTTTCGTCAAGTTTTGGCGGCGAAACCATCAAATTAACAATCGCGCCTTGCTTTACGCCACGGTGCGTTCAATCGCGCTCGATTTTATACGTCGCGACAAACGCCGTGTCCGACGCGAGGCCAGCGTGGCCGCTGAGGCCGATCCAACCACCGAGCCGGAATTCGAATGGGCAGATGAAGGGCAATCATCGCTTGCCGCGGCCGTCCGCTGCCTGCCACATGATCAACGCGAGGTGCTCGTCTTGAAAATCTGGAACGAACTGACTTTTAACGAAATCGCCGAGGCGCTCGGCATTTCTCAGAATACTGCCGCATCGCGGTATCGATATGCATTGGCGCACCTGAAGAAAAGCCTGCAGCCCCAATGAACGATTTCTTCGAGCTCGAGAAGGACTTGAAAGCGTTGCGACCGGCGCGGCCTTCGCCTGTGCTTTTTGAGCGCGTCCAGGAAGCACTGGCCGAGGATCGCAAACGATCGGTGCAGCCAGGCTCCACATGGAGGTGGCACCGTTTTATGCAATGGTGCCGTGGCGACGCGAGTGACAAACGTGAGCAACCCATTGCAGCGAGAAATGAGGAACGATCAATTCAAACTCGTTTGCGGTTTGGTATCGCCTTTGCGGCCGCGGTTGCTGCAGTCCTGCTGTTACTGGCGCGGATTAATACTGACCAAACGCCATCCGAAGACAAGGAAATCGCGTCCGGGACGAGATCCTCAGCGTTGCCATCTGCGTCGAAGCTACGCCCAAGCGAGCCTTTGCCTTCCGGTACGAGCAACACCAAAAACGCGACAGTTTCCGATCGGTTCATTCCTTCCGGCGCGACCCAGGTTGTCTACAACACTCGCGACGAAGGACTGCATTTTGCTGAGGGCTCGCCCCAACCGGTAAGGCGCGTTCGTTATCAAACACAGGAGACATGCCAGTGGCGGAATCCTTCCACTGGTGCGTCGCTTCGCGTTTCCTACCCAAGCGAAGAGGTCGTCCTCATTCCTGTTTCCGGTCAATGATTTAACCCAAACAACACCATGAAAAGAAAGCTCATTGTAATAATTACATGCCTTGGATTCCTGCCGATCGCAGGAATTGCACAAACGCCGCCCGCACCCCCGCAACCGCCTGAACCACCACATCCGCCGGGGCATAACGACCACGAAAAAACACCCAAAGTCCCGACCGTATATCTTGGCGTAGAAACGTCGCAGGTGCCGTCTGTCGTGAGCGAACAGCTCGGCTTGTCAAAGGGCCTCGGTCTGGTCGTGGAGTACGTTGTGCCGAATAGTCCTGCGGCGACGGCAGGCATTCAACAGAACGATATTCTAAGAATGCTGAACGATCAGATTCTGATAGAACCGAGCCAGCTGCGAAAACTTTTGCAGACGTTCTCTGATGGCGCCGATATTACGCTCACCATTTTGCGTAAAGGCCAGGAACAAAAGGTGACGGTTAAACTCGCTAAGAAGGAAATGCCGCGGCGTCAGTCCTGGGCCCCGGGAGACAAACACGAATGGAATTGGGATTTCGACACCACCGGCGAGCTCAACGAGCAGATGCGGAACTTGAAAGAGCAGTTGCGCGAGCAACTCGGCGCGCAGCGCGGCGTAATTCGTGGAGCGGTAATGCAAGCTCATGAGGCGGCACGACAAGCACGGGAAGATGCACGGCAGGCCGCCCGCGAGATTCGCATTCTCAGTAAGGATCATGGCGCTCTCAAGGCCACCAGAATCGACCTCGGGAAAGCACAAATCGTTTTCTCAGATGACAAAGGCGAGATGAAGCTGGAAACCGTCGATGGAAAAAAGCTGCTCACTGCCAAAGACCCGCAGGGGAAATTGCTTTTCAGCGGACCCGTGGAGACAAAAGAGGATCGGGACAAGTTGCCGGCTGACATTCGCGACCGTTACGAGAAACTGCAGCAAAATGATCTGCCCACAGTCGCGCCGGAAACAGATGCCGATGAAGAGGATGCGGACGACGAGGACGATGACGACAGTGCAGCGCCATCAACTGATACTGTTTACGCGCCATCGTATTTTCGGTGGTGCGCGATCAGTCGCGGAGAATGGGATTTCACATCAACGAACACTTGAAGCATACAAGCTGAAGGTTGACGGCTCTAAAAGCTGAGGAGGAACTCCGTCGAGCGCCTTAACCTGCCCTGGCCAGCCGCTCGGCGGAGTTTTCCGCGTCCGTCCGGCAGGAAAAGACATAATCGCTAATCCGCGGTTGCCATTTTTCTTGCTGCGAAAAAAGCACGCGCTATAACGAGGTGCGCGTAATGATGCGAGTCTTCTTGCTCACGGCACTCATTGCGTTTTGCTCTCCCCTCCACGCGCAGACCTCGTCGCCATCTGTTTCGCCATCGCTGGAGCGGCGGGTTGCGGACTTGGAAGCATATCTAAACAATTCGGCTCGCGGCGCTGACTCGGCAACCGCATCAATCGCATCAAATGTCGCGGGTCCCGGCCCTGCAAGCAATGCGTGGATGATGACCTGTGCCGCATTCGTGCTGTTTATGACGTTGCCAGGACTTGCGCTGTTTTATGGCGGCCTTGTCCGGGCGAAAAACGTGCTTTCTGTCCTGGCGCAGTGTCTTGGTATCGCGGGTTTGGTGACAATTCTCTGGTGGCTGGTCGGTTATTCTTTGGTTTTCTCCCGCGGATCGCCGTTTATCGGCGGATTCAAGTTTGCGCTTCTTCGCAGCGTGGATGGACGACCGAACCCTGACTATTCGTATTGGGTCTCGCAGGATGTTTTTGCGATGTACCAACTGATGTTTGCAATCATCACGCCTGCCCTAATTATCGGTGCAGTGGCTGAGCGGATGAAATTCGCAGCCGTTCTCGTTTTTGTAGGAGTCTGGATGTTCGTGGTCTATTTCCCGGTCGCCCACATGGTGTGGGGAATCGACGGCTGGATGAATGGAGTGTGGAACGCCGGCGCCAAAATCACCGCGATCGACTTTGCCGGAGGAACAGTTGTCCACATGAGTTCCGGCTGGTCGGCCCTGGTGTTGTGCATTCTTCTCGGCCACCGGCTCGGATTTAAAAAAGAAATCATGGCGCCGCACAGCATGGTGCTTTGCATGGTAGGAACCGGCTTGCTGTGGGTCGGCTGGTACGGTTTCAACGCCGGAAGCGCTCTGGCGCCGGATGCAATCGCGGCCAACGCGTTTATGACTACAACTCTGGCAACGGCAGTAGCTTCGTTTACCTGGGCAATGCTTGAATACGCGTTACGCGGCAAACCGAGTGTGCTTGGATTTTGTTCGGGTGCAGTAGGCGGCCTCGTCGTGATCACGCCGGCTTGCGGTTACGTGACAGCGAGCGGGGCGGTGATTATAGGAGTCGCCGCGGGAGTGGTGCCGTTTTTCGCCTGTACCAAATTGAAATCATGGTTGGGATACGATGACGCGCTCGATACTTTTGGCATCCACGCCGTGGGTGGAACACTAGGGGCCTTTCTCACAGGTGTGCTCGCGAGTGCCAGCGTAAATCCAAATCTGTTGTTGAATGTTGCTGGACTGGGTAATCCGGCCACGCGAAACGGACTTGCGAGAATTGTTGGACACACACTTTGGATCGAGCAATTAAAAGCAATCGGGATTACAATTGTGTTCGCGGTACTCGGCAGCGCGGTCATCGGACTGATTGTGAGAGGTTTTATTGGACTGCGAATCGCCCCTGAAATCGAGCGCCAGGGTCTCGATATCAATCAGCACGGTGAGGAGGGTTATATCACTTCGTGAGCGGTGATTCACTCCAGTCGTTTAGTCCTGATCGGGATCTTTCATCCAGACTTTGAGAATTCTGAATCAACATGGCTCCATATTGTTGTGCTGGGTAGTTGGAATCCATGAGTCCTGATGCCGAACATCTCAAGCTTCTCACGATTTTCCTTTACGTAGTCGCAGGCCTGGGCGCTCTTTTTTCTTTTTTCCCGCTCGTCTACACAACAGTCGGCACCGTCTTCATAGTTGCCGCGCGGCGTGGCACAGCGAGACCGGGAGAAGAGTTGCCGCCGGAATTTCTTGGCTGGATGGGTTGTTGTGCTTGGCTCGGTTCTGTTCTTGATCGGAATAGCGATGGCGATTTGCATTCTAATGACCGGACGATCGCTCGCGCGCCGAAAACGATACTCGTTCGTTTTTGTGATGGCTTGCATTGAATGCCTGTTTATTCCCTTTGGAACAGTCCTGGGTGTATTTACGATCGTTGTGCTTTCGCGCGAACCGGTACGGGCATTATTCGCCCAGCCGACTGTGCAGGCGCCGAGCTGAAAAACTGTACGGGTTTAGCGAGGACTAGGTGATGGAGTTGCTCGCGCGGCTTCTGTCAGAGTAGTTGGATGCTACGCACTCAGCGTCCGCTCGAGTTCGATGTCCCGGATATGCTTTGCGGTCCCCCCGAATTTTGCATTTGTGCTCGATGCAGGTCCTCGGCGCTACCTTTCTTGACGTTCAAGGCGCCACTGTCAGCGGTATCATTCTCGTCAACTTCGACCCACCGACCGCCGATGTGGCTTCCTGTACTCGACGGGACCCAAACCATGTGTTTTCCCTTTTTTGCAACTGTGCTTGCTTTCGACGCCGACACTGGTTTCAAGTCAAAGTTTAGTTGGGTCGGTTGATTGGGGCGGGTCTGCGTGTTCGTGATCGACGCCTTCACTGCGCCATTCACGACCAATGTTACCCGGTAAACGCCCGCAGGCAGGCCCTGTGAAATGTAGCGACCTTTTGCATCGGTCTTCACAGTATTGAACTGCTGTTTGCCATCTTTCGACGCAATTTGAACATCTGCACCCTTTATCGCTTGCCCTTTTGCGTCCTTAACCAGGCCTTGAATCACTGAAGGTCCAGCCCAAGCAGTCGCAACAGATAGAACGAGCCCAACAAAACCGATCTTTAATGATTTAGTAAACATAGTAGTTCATTCATTCATACAGGAAACAAAGGGCGAAGTTCCCCAAAAATTTGCTGACTAAGGGAAAAACGAGGTTTCAACGAGCGCAGTGTTACTAGAGTAGAAGCGCCTTTCCCAAGCGATCTCCAAATTACGATTCTTGGTCGTCGCTTCTTCGCGTTGCTTTCAACCTTACCAGTTACGAGCTGTGACTCTCTGAACGTTAAAGCCGGAGTGGGCCTTTCCTCTATCGTCGACTTCAACCCAATTACCTCCGATATGGCTGCCAGTACGACCTGGCACCCACACCAGGTGCTTTCCGCCCTTTGCGATCTTACCCGCTTGGGAATCTGGCTTAAGCTCAAAATTCAGCTGAGTCGATTGGTTCGCCTTGGTCTGCGTGTTCATGATCGACGCTTTGACCGCGCCATCGACGAGCAATGTTACCCGGTAAGTGCCCGGTTGGAGACTGCGTGAAATATAGCGGCCTTTTGCATCGGTTTTAACTGTGGCGAACACCTCCTCGCCGTCCCGCGATTCGATCCGAACGTCTGCGCCTTTCACGGGTTCGCCTTTTGAAGCTTTGACAAATCCCTGAATGGACGTCACCGCCTCCGGCGGTTTTTCTCGATCAGCAACAGGAGACGCCGCAATTTTGTTCGTTTCTACATCGGCTTCCAATTTGCGAGCATGCGCGTTGGTAGTCGGGCGTGTCTGTGGAGTTGGAACCGCAGCACGCACGCGAGGGGCCGTGTCGCGCCCGTCGATATGATCCGGAACTGCGGATGGGCTAAACGGATCATGTAACGGCCCGTTAACCGCCATAACATTTATTCCTGTCGGAAGAGTCGAATCGGTGAAAAGTCGCTGTATATACGAGTCGTATACGCGCTCGCCGGGTTGTTCGTGAACGGAAACCGGAAGGCCGAACTTGATCCTGAGCGAGTCAACGATGGATCGGGCGATCTCATCCTGAAGTGCAAACCCGCCTTCCATCTCGCGGTCGAACGTCTCCGTCCAAAGACGAAAACCGCTGCGGGAATCGATTAACTCGGCCGTGACCCGAACGCGGTTACCTTCACGGCGCAAACTTCCTTCCAGCACATGGCCGACGTTTAATTTTATGCCAACATCTCTCGCGTTCGCGTCGCCTTGGAGTGAAAACGATGAGGTTCGGCCGGCCACGCGCAGTCCTTCGAGGGCAGCGAGTTTGTGAAGAATCTCTTCGCTGATGCCGTCGCCTAGATATCGCTGATCTTTAGGCGTATTCAGGTTCGCGAACGGCAGAACGGCGATACTTTTCTCTGGTGGATTGAACGGCGGCGCTTGAAAAATTTCAGCGCGAAATAACCAGACCGCAGCTGCCCCGAGCAGCAGACCGGCAGCGCCTGCCGCCACGAGTCTGGGATTACGACGTGACCAACGCCAGATCCGAATCGGAGGTGATACCGGACGAGCAACGATTGGACGGCCTGCGAGCCAGCGATCCAGATCGGCTGCCAGATCTCCCGCGGACTGATAGCGCGCTTTTGGATTCTGTTCGAGGCACCGCGCACAAATTGTCTCCAAATCTCGATCGAGTGATGGTGCCAGCGAGCGCAGCTTGGGCGCCTGCGTTTCAGAGGCTTTGCGAATGACAGAGACCGGATTGGAACCCAGGAATGGTGGACGTCCGGCAAGTAAATTGAACAGAACTGCGCCGAGACTGTAAACATCGGCGGCCGCTGTGAAATCTGCGGCTGCTCCACCAGCCTGCTCAGGCGCAATAAAACCCGCTGTTCCAAAAGTAGTCAGCGATCTTGTGAGATCGCTGTTTGCATCCAGCAGTTTTGCCAAACCGAAATCGCTTACGAGTGGCTCGCCGCGGTCGTCGAGTAGAATATTTCCCGGCTTGAGATCACGGTGGAGAACTCCACGACCGTGGGCGTAATCAACCGCCCGCGCGACTTTTGCCATCAGTTGCACACACTTGCTTGGTTGATCGCGCAGAAAAGCAACGTTTTCGCGCAAACTTCCCTTCTCCGCGAATTTCATACTGAAAAACGGAAGGCCGTCCTCGCTTTCGCTGACCTCGTAGATTGGAAGAATGTTCGGGTGATCCAGACTGGCCACCGCTTGTGCCTCTCGTCGAAAACGCTCAAGCGCTCCCTGTGAATCTGCACGATAACTAAGAACGCGCTTTACTGCGACGATACGCCGGGAATGTCGTTGCCTGGCGCGATAGATCACGCCCATGCCGCCGCAACCGATTTGCTCGAGAATCTTGTAATTTCCGAGGAACCAGGATTTGTGCGGTGCGTCCGCTTCGGCGAGGACGTCTTGGTAAGCTGCCTGAGATACCTCGTCACCGCCTTGCAATGCCTCGCGCAAAAGGCAATTCGCGCAAACTCCGCTGTCGAGTCGCATAGTTGCGCCACAGGTCTCGCATTTTGCGCTCTCTTTGGTAGGGCTTGAAATCCCATGCGAGCGTGAATTTGAATCTGTCATTGCCATTACTTGGTTCCCGTTGCGAGAGCCGCACACAAATACCGGATCTCGTCGTCCACGTCCGACGGGTTCTCGACGGTTTGCGAGACTTCAGCGCGCAGGAGACTGCGGTAGCGCTGACGCATCTTGTGCAGCTGTTTTTTAACGGCAGTGTCACCCATTCCTAATTCGGCTGATAATTTCGCATAGGACACTTCATTGCGCACGTCTGTAAGGTGAGGGCTGAGTGCTTGGAAAAGCCAGAGCTTGCCTTTGCTCTCGCACTCTTCGCGCAGGCGTTGCAACGCGTGTTCGACCACGGTGGTAGCCCAGCTAAGGTCGAAGAGCTGCTCCGGCGCTAAGGAGTCGGGCGCTTGGCTCGAATTCAATAATTGCGACGGCGCCTGCGCTGCCCAAGCATCCCACGAAACAAATTCGACGCCGCCCCCGCGTTTATGGGCATTCGTTTTCTCGGAAGCATTAATAAGAAAATTTTGGAGCGATCTCAACAGAAGGGAACGGAACCGACCGCGCTTTCGATCGGCACGCTGCAGCCAGTTGTGCTCGAGTATGGTCACAAAAAAATCCTGGGTGAGGTCCTGCGCATCCTCCGTGGAGTAGCCACGTCTGCAGACGAAAGAAAAAACGGGACGCCAATAGGTTCGACAAAGCTCGGCAAGCGCGTCGCGTGTCTTTTGTTCTTCGCTTCTATTCGCGGCGGAAACAATGACACTCCAACGCGTGGTGACAAACTCGCGGGGCCCATTTCCATCCTGTTCGCCAGCCTTCCCCTTCACGAGAGAACATTGAGGTTCTCTTTATTTAATACAAGTAAGAAACAGTTAATGCGGAACTCCCGCTGAAGTAGCTCGTGTTCGCGCGAACGCGAAATCTCTCCGAAAGAGAGAAAGAGATATTTTTTTGTGAAGAAAGCACGTAAAACGATCTGCCGGCGGAGGGGCTCGAACCCACACGGCCTTGCGGCCACTGGATTTTGAGTCCAGCGCGTCTGCCAATTCCGCCACGCCGGCTAAAGGATTTCCATGAAAAAGCCCAAACTAACTGTTCTCCCGTACCGCCATCACAGGGAATATAAGTGTGTCCTCGATCTTCGTGCATTCGGCAAGAGGCGCAAGTTTTTCGAAGACGCGCATTGAAGCAGAGGCGGAGGTTATGCGCGAAAAAACGTTATTGAAACCCATACCCGCTCAGCAATCGGCCTCTCACCACGAGAAATGAGCGAATTCATACACGCGAAGAAGAATGAGCTAAATACGGCGAAAGATCACCGACGCAGTAAAGTCTCGCATTGATTGCTTGCAACGCGTGCGTCGGTGCAAGATCACGGTTTCGCAACTGGCGGATGAAGTGCTCGCGGGCAAGCGCAAGATAGAATCTCCCAGGCGACAATCTTTCGAAAGCGCACGATAGACGTTGAAACCGGCCCAACGACACCCATGCTCATGGACGAGACAAGTCTGTTTTTGTCGGTCGATTTGTCGCGGAAACCGGCACAACTTTCACTGGCTGGTAAGACACTGACCATCTTGCAGGCGGACAACTGCAGGCTCGTTTACGTGCTGTCGGAATGAGGCGCACGTTTTTGGCCGCTAGCTTCGCGATGCTGGGGTCTGATACTTGCACCGCATGGGAACAGGAGCATGGCTGGATGGGGACCGGTGGTTTGCAGGTACGGCCTCGATCTAAGATTCGGCACACTTTGCTTTCACGATCTCCGCAGCAAAGTCATGATTAACGAGATTTTTGCTTTTTGGTATTCACTGGGCTTCCAGAGGAACCTTGTTCAGCGATTCCGAATTTCCATCACGTACAAAAAAGTCTTGAACTTAAATTAAATTTTAAATTTAATTTGACTGACCGAATTTAATTTGCCAAAGATTGCGCGGCTAGTCTTCAAGGGATTCGGGAACTCTGGGACTCATCGCCAGTTGGGGGGGAACAACACACACATATATGAAGACAACTATGAACACCTATGCCGCGATTATTTTTTCATGCGCTTCAATTCTAATTAGCGAAAATCTGTCGGCAGCGACGTGGTTTGCTGCCACCGCGAATCGCTCAGATGTTGTCGCAGCAATAAATCAAGCGAGAGATGGTGATACGGTTATAGTACCTGATACTCGTTCGCTGCCGGGTGGCGCAGCAAGCTGGACGAGCAGAATAGATGTTCGGGTCGGGATTACAATTAAAGGCCAGACAACGATCACCGGGGCGGGTACATCCAATCCAGTTGCAACCGACAATACTGTCATTCTGGACAACTCGCCCAGAAACGCATCCCGGTCCGGTTTGATTCATTTCGATCTTACACCGACGCAACGATGTCGCATTACCGGTTTTACATTCAAGCCAGGCACATCGAATGTTATCAACAACGAGGGCATCGTTTCACTCGTCAGCAGCGGCAATGCTGCCAATTACAAAATGCGTGTTGATCATTGTCATTTCGATCATGTTCGCAGTCGCTGTATTCGGGTCGGTGGGTGGTGTATGGGCGTAGCCGATCATAACGTCGTCCAGGCGGAACGAAATTCCCAATGTTTACTGGTAAAACATTCTGGATACAACAACGGCGCCGGCCAAGGACACGAATCTTGGGCAGATTATCCGTATTTTGGAACAGCTAATTTCTTTTTCTACGAAGACAACAGTATCTACGGGAATGGTATCGTGCCGACGAGTGGAGCAAGTGATGCCTCAGTTGGTGCGCGGTTTGTTATTCGACACAATTACTGGGAAAACGCCAGCCCCGGGTGGCACGGAACTGAAGGAGCTGCACGCGGAACAAGGGCGGTCGAGGTCTACAATAATACCAGCCATTGGACGATGGCTCCTTCTGCTTCTGCCAGATCTGGCAATGCTTTGTATCATGATAATACTTGGGACGGCGTTGCTCCAGGCACTCCCGTGCACAGCCACATTGTTCTTTTTCGAGCGCTAGGGGCAGGGGGCATCTACGGTGGTGCGCTGGGCTCGGCCGACGGGGCATCTCCGTGGGATAGAAACGATACGGAAGGTACTGGGACTTACGTGCAGGGGCATCCGCCTTACTTGTTTGCTTCGGGCACTGCTACAGGGGCGGCCGGTCGCGGTACACTTGTGGATTCAACTGCAAACTGGGCGCCAAATCGATGGGTAGGGTATAGCGTGACAAACATGAATCCAGCCGCTCCTCCATACTTAAAAGGTTCAGTTATTACAGAAAACACACGAACCCAAATTTCATTCATTTACTATTCGGCTGGAGATCGAGGTCCTGGACTAGCGTTTAGAGCGGGCGATCGGTATGAAATCCATCGTTGTTTGACTGTTCTGGATCAGCCCGGCAGGGGCAAGGGAGATCCATGCGGGGGACCGCCTGATGACCCGATTAATCTTCTGACAGGAACGCCCTTCTGGACCCACGAAAGAGTGGAACCCTCTTTCTCATGGAATAACGTGTATACACCAACAAATACAGCCTGGGGCTTTGGTTCGCAGTTCCCACAGTGCATCCAAGGGCGGGATTTTTACAACTTAGGAAGGGGTTTCCCTAATAATTCTACGCCTCCACAGGTCTCTACGATTCTCAGTCCTGCCGTCAACGGGGTGCAGTACAACGGGACGTATACTTACCCGCATCCGTACGCGATTGCTCCCTAGGATCTGACCTGTGGACCTGATCGGTGACCGGCGCGAGATATGCGCCGTAGACCCGCCCGGTAGGATAACACGGGATGAAAGCCATTTACGCCACACCATGGCTTTTACTGATTGGACTCGGCGGCTTGCAGTTCGGCTTTGCTTGGTTGTGTTTGTGCGCTCACTTTCCGCAGGCCAGCAGTAAGCGCTTCGATTTGCTTCTGCTGGCGCTCGGAATTCGCCTCTAATTCTTGAAGTTTGCGGTGCGCTTTGAGGAATTCGTTGAGCAACATCGCGTTTACCTGATCGTAGCGCACGGTGTACGGTTTTCCTTCTTTGTCGCGCACGACCAGATCGGGGTCCACCTTTTCCACATCTTCAGCCAGAAGGCCAAACTGCTGGACGCCGTCGGGGTCCAGCTCCCTTTTGTAACGGAATACGATTGGTTTCAGGGCCAGAATCGCTTCGCTTACCTTATCCATAGATTCAATCGCTTCCTTGAAGCGGGCGGAGGACGTTAAAGTGCCGAGCTGACCATTTGGAGCGATAACTACTGGCACTCCCGCTGGAACCGTGACGTCGCGAATACCCGCAATAAACGTCGCTACGTGTAGGTTGGGCGTGCCGATGCGGATTTGACCAGAATCGTCCACACGCCCTTCGTTGCCGATATCAATGTTGTGACTGCCCATTGTGACGTTAAATCCAGCACGGTTGCCGAGGGCCATATTGAAACTACCTGTCGTGTTTAAGAGGGCAGCGTAACCGTTGGCAGTGTTGCCATTGCCGTATGAATTCAGGAGGAGTGCAGAAAAACCGGCGGCGGTATTGCGATTGCCGGTCATGTTAGAAACAAGCGCCTGCCCACCAGTGGCAGTGTTGTCGGACCCGACAGTGTTGTTAGCCAGCGCATCAACACCGGTGGCGGTGTTTTGGAAACCGTGTGTGTTGCTCTCGAGTGCTGAGACCCCATCGGCCGTGTTGTCAGTGCCGGCGACGTTGCTTCCAAGCGCGTTAAAACCAGTAGCCGTATTAAAGGAGCCTGTCGTGTTGAAAAAAAGCGCTTGGCCTCCGGTTGCCGTGTTTAAGTATCCAACTGTGTTGTGAAGGAGCGCGCTTTCACCGATGGCCGTGTTACGTTCGCCCGTTGTGTTATCAGCGAGCGCGGCATCACCCGTTGCCGTGTTGCCGAGGCCGGTTGTATTACTGAAGAGCGCGCCAACCCCGTTGGCGGTGTTGAAACTGCCGGTGGTGTTGCTAAAGAGCGCCCCAAAACCACTTGAAGTGTTGAAGCTACCGGTTGTGTCGCTGAAGAGCGCCTTGAAACCGATTGCTGTGTTACCGGTGCCGATGGTGAGGTTAAAGAGTGCATCTTCTCCCTCTGCCGTGTTGCCGCTGGGATAGCCTCCGTCTGGTGGTGGCGGCGGTAGGAGCGCGAGTGCCACCGGGCACGACGGCACCACGGCTAGTACAAACAGAATGACAAGTGGCAAAATTCGCGTTTTACCATCGACCAGCATTTTCATGGATCCTTTCTTTCCCCGCTGAGTTGATTTTCTGCAATTGCGGGTCCGGCCGAGACGAAGAACCGAGCAGGAGAGGAGCTCTGCGCCCTGGGTTCAGATCCACTTGTACGACAGCCGCCAGTTTGGAAAAAATCTCACAAGGTTGTCAAGGCAATTCGCCGCAGGCGCTGACAGCCGCTTCTACTTTCGCCAATGCAGTTAGATTTGCATTCGCGCACAAACGAAACGCTCGCTTATCGCGCGATGCATTGACACTCCAGATTCTTAGTTACCGACGTAGCTTCCTTGGGCTGTTGGTGAATTTGTATTTGTCGTTCCCGGTATGAAGGCGATCGCTCTCAATGTCCTTCCGAACACGGTAGGGGCGGGCCCTTTCCGCGATTGTATTATCTTACCGTTGTTTGGGCTCGGCTGAGAGCCGTCATCCGTCCAGCTCAAATAAGCCCCCTGTGTGCTCGTCTCTATCATGACCGTAATCGGTCCCGCTTGGGGAGTCAGAGTCGGCTTCGCGCTCGGCGTGTTCACGGCCATTTTTTGTGAGCAAGCCGATAGAATCATCACTGCGACGCTCGCATAAATAAATTTAGTTACTGTTTTCATCTGTTTTCTTTCTTTGTGTGAACGAGTCTCTAGATGCAGCAAATCGAATGCACGAGTATTTGCCAGCCCTCGCCGTAAAAACATAAAAACGCAAGGGTATCTTCGACGTTCCAATGTTCTGCAGCAATGCAAATGAATGGCGCCAGCGTTCATTCAATGCTACGACCTCGCCTTCGAGTATGAACCGTTTATGACCTAGTTATGAGTAAAAGTCGCCGTCTCCGTGATCGGTCCGCCCATGGTGATTGACGCTGGGTTGGTCGTACCAGAAAATGAACCTGTCCCGCTCCCAGTCCAGGT
>JBKPMH010000170.1:0-8042 GCA_046732035.1 Verrucomicrobiota bacterium | reverse complement strand
CAGCAGGCAGCGAAAAAGAGCGCGGCAGTACATGGCGCGGAAGTTAAAGGAGAACTGTGGCCGAAGCACGCGAATTGACGCTTTTCTTTGAGAGCCGGCTGATAATTCCGCAGCGTTATTGCCACGTCACCGTCCTGTCCTGTAAGCAATCATGGCGAAAACGCCTCGATATTAGCGAGGCGGTTACCGGGGACCGACGGGGGTGCGACCGCGGCTCCGCCGGTGTTCCGCACGGCGCGTTTTTGCTTGCACAGGAACCGAGGTTTCTCTACTTCACATCAATCGATGGAATTACTGGCTACCGATCCATTGCTGCCTGTACGTATTGTTGCCGCAATCGCATTCATTGCGATGATTTGCGCTTACGTTTACGTGCTACGGCATCTGCGAAAAATCGAGAAGACCATCATTGCGGATAACCTGGTGCCCAGTGAGTTGGGTCCGCGCAATAACATGGTTCTAATGGTTTGCCTGCTGCCACTCATTGCCACGGCTCTCTTGCTCTATCTCGTCATCAAGACATAGAGAGTTCTCGCCTTCCGATAAAGTCATGATGGGCGGAAATCTTCACCGCGTTCGAGAGCCACTTCGGCTTTAAGGTTCTCGACATCGCGTCCAATACTGGCCACAGCTGCAACCTTGTTTCCGCTATGGAACGCCACTGAGGCTTCTTTTTGTTTCAAATTGCCAGACACACTCGTCTGGTCCTTGCCGCTGCCGTGGCCAACATAATGAATGTGCAGATCGAAATGATTACTCCAGAAAAAGGGCGGTAGACTGAACGGCTCGCGCCCTCCAAGAATATTGCGCGCGGCGGTCTGGCCATGGCGCTGCGCCACAACCCAATGCTCAACGCGGATACGTCCAGCGCGCGGATCGGGCCAACGCGCGATATCGCCAGCGGCAAAAATTCCAGGCACATTTGTCTGCAAGAATTCATCGACCACGACGCCGTTATCCGTTGTGATGCCCGCTTGTTCGGCAATGGCGACGTTTGGGCGCACACCGATCCCAACCACCACGAAATCGCAATCTAATGTGGTCCCGTCATCGAGCTGCACGGATTTTTCTTGAATTGTTGCTGGCGTTCGACCCAGGTGGAATTGGACGCCGTTTTGCTCGTGCGTTTTGCGGACCAAGTCGCCCAATTCACGGCCGAGAGCTTTTTCCAAAGGCACCGAGCCTTTTCCGACCACTGCAACTTCCAGTTTGCGCTCCCTCAAGGACCACGCCACTTCAAGACCGATAAAGCTCGAGCCGATCACGACTGCGCGCTTTGCGCTTTTCGCCTTCTCAATGATTTGGCGACTGTCAGCAAGCGTTCGCAGATAACAAACGTGCGGCAGATCGTGTCCCGGAATCGAAAGCTGGAGGGGTGTCGCACCGGTGGCCAGAAGCAGCGCGCCAAATTCTAACGTGCGACCATTTGACAGCGTCACCTGTTTGGCTGCGGGGTCAATCGCGGTGACAGATGTACTTGTCATCGTGTCGATCTTTTGTTCCCGATAAAAATCCGGCGGCCGCAACGGGATCCACTCTTCCGGAGCGGCCCCTGCGAGATAATCCTTGGAAAGATTTGGTCGATCGTACGGCAAAAACTCATCAGCGCCGATCAACGTCACAGGTCCATCATAACCTTCGCGGCGCAACATCTCAGCCGCAGCGCCGCCGGCTGCGCCAGCGCCCACGATCACGACGCTGGCCGGAGACGACTTGGGTCTGCGCACTGGTTTTTCGTCGATCTTGCCTGTGACAAAAAACTGGTCACCACGTTTATCGAGTTTGTAACGTGGTACATTATTCAATGCCGGAGCAGCGATCGCCTCTCCCGTGCGCAGATCAAAACGCGCATGATGCCACGGGCAGTGAACAGTACAACCCACCATCAAGCCTTTTGCCAGTGGACCGCCGTAATGCGTGCACGTTGCGCCGATGGAAAAGAGCTCGTCACCCCTCCTGGCTACGAGAACTGCTTCACCAAATGCATGCCCCAGAAGCATTCCTCCGTCCGGGACTTTTTCGATGTCGCAGCCTTTTTCGAAATCAGTTCCTTCCAGGCCTTGCGCTGCCTCAGCCATAATCTTTTTGTCTCAAATTAGAATCGCACTTCCAAAACGCAGCGCGCGTTCAGGTCCATGAAATTCAATAAACTTTGAAAGACAATCGGTAGTTCAAACGTAATCCCCGAGCAGTCGAGCTAATGTCAAAAGGGCAGGACAAGTCAAATGCTGCCCTGCCATTCGCCATCGTGCTCCTTTGTTTTGGTCTTTTAATCCGTCGAGTCGAATACGACTTCGAAGCTTATCTTCTAGCCCTGGCAAAAGACAATAATCACGCTTTCTTTCACTCCGGCGGTGTCGGCCGAGGCATCGGCGTCGGGCGAACTCTTGGCGTCGGGGTAGCCCTTGGTGTTACACTTGGTGTGGGTACAGGTGTCGACGTTCCTGTAGGTGTAGGTGTTGCTGTTGGCGTCACCGTAACGGTTGGTGTCGTCGTGGCTGTAGGGGTTGCGGTAGGTATGACTGTGGCAGTCGGTGTCGCCGTAGCAGTAGGCGTCGCGCTAGGACTGCCTGTAGCAGTTGCTGAGGGCGTAGCTGTTGGAGTTACACTAGGTGTGGCAGTAGCTGTCGGGGTAGGCGTGGGTGTCCCTCCGACTCTTCGTATGATCGCACCAAATGTGCCAACTGCTGTCCCGTTGTCCGGGTCGGGGAAAGAAACTCCCCAGAGCCCTTCTGCGACTCTGCTCAGTTTCCTGCTCCACGTCACTCCGCCATCCGTTGTTCGAAGAACTGTATCTCCAAAGCCAACGACCGTTCCGTTTGCCGTATCAGCAAAGGAAACTGCCGTGAGAGTAAAAATTCCTGGCGGCGCCTGATCGATCCAGTTACTTCCTCCATCTGTAGTCCGCAGAATCACGCCCTGGCCGTCAGACGTTCCGCCGACTGCAGCACCATTGTTCGCATCTGTGAAGGAAACGCCATTCAGATCAGCGATAGTCCCGCTTATCTGTGTTTCCCAACTGCTGCCACCATTTGTCGTTCTGATGATTGTCCCGTTTTCTCCAACGGCAGTTCCAATATTCGCGTCAGTAAAAGAGACTCCAAAAAGGATGGTAGCCTGTTGTAACCCACTTGCTTGAGGTGCCCACGTACTCCCGCCGTCAGTCGTTCGAACAATCAATGCGCCGTCTAAGGCTTCCGGACCCTGTCCAACAGCGGTGCCGTTATTTTCGTCGGTGAAAGAAACACCGAAATAACCGGTGAACTGATGGGTATGTTGAATTGCCCAATTTGTCCCGCCATCCGTAGTTCCCAAAATGGCGCCGTAACCAGACGCGTGGCCGTGATTCTCATCAGTAAACGAAACTGCCAATAACTCACTGGTGATCCCGCTCGCCTGGTTCAGCCAGGTATTGCCACTATCGGTTGTTCTAAGAATGGTTCCGCTGGAACCAACCACTGTTCCTGTCGATGAATCAGTGAAAGAAACACCATCCATACGGTCTGTAGTTGTGCCCCTGGACTGAAGCGTCCAGTTCGCGCCCCCATCGGTGGTCCTGATAATTTCGCCGGCGAGCCCGACAACGGTGCCGTTATTCGCATCTGTAAAGGAAACACCCTGGAGCAGGTTTAAAGTCCCACTGGATTGCTCGATCCAGGTGCCTCCTCCATCGGTGGTCCGCACGATGGTCCCACCACTGCCCACCGCGGTCCCCGTATTTGTGTCCGCAAACGAGACGGCAGAAAATTGCGCTGCTGGTCCGTTATATTGGCTGACCCACGTCGCGCCTCCGTCGGTGGTCCTTAGGATGATTGCGGTACTGGTATCAAAGTTCGCGCCCACAGCAGTCCCATTACTGGCGTCCGTAAACGATACTCCGTAAAGGTCGCCTGTGGTTCCGCTGTTCTGCTGAATCCAATTAGCGCCACCGTCAGTGGTTCTTATGATCAGGCCGCCGCCACCGACGATCGTTCCGTTATTGGCGTCGGTGAAACAAATTCCATAATAGAAAGCAAGCGGTCCGGTCTGATTGACCCACGTGTCTCCGGCATCTGTCGTTCTCAAAATTAGCGGCTGAACAACATTAAAATCTACGCCTATTGCCGTCCCCGTGTTCGCATCTGTAAAGGAGACTCCGGTAATATAGGACCCGGCGCTGCCGAACTTGGTAGCCCAAGTGTTCCCACCGTCGGTGGTTCTTATAACTGCTGTGTCTCCGGTAGAGATATTCGCGCCAGCGGCGACTCCTGTGTTTGCATCTGTGAATGATACGCCCAGTAAGGTGAGGCCTGTTCCTTCGTATCCGCTCGTTTGAAGGCTCCAATTTGCGCCTGCATCGGTTGTTCTCAGAATTGTTCCGCCCTCGCCCACGGCGGTTCCGTTATTCACGTCGATAAAGGAAACTGCGTTCAGAGGATTCCCCTGAGGGAGAGGTTTTTGCCAGACCCAGTTGGAAGCGCCCGATCCAGTTATTGTATCGTTGCTGTCAGTTTTCGGGCTAGAGCTGCGCGAAAACGCGTTCGCGTCAACGCGCGTAGTTCGCCCGCCTACCGACACGGCGAAAAGGACTGCGCTGGCAATGCATGTAAAGAGAGCAACAAGACTCAATATGCGGAGATTAAAAAAAGCAGACTGAGAACTGGATTTTGTTTTCATAAGTTTTTTCCTGACCATTCATCGCTTTGAACTTTTGGATATTTCTTTCGGTCGAGTGCTTTGAGGCTCTACTGCTGTACTGCGAAAGAGCGGCATTTTTCTTACAAGAAAAATTGCTCGAACCCACAATTCTTTCGCGGTGACTTAAACGGAACGGAAGATGTTTTATCGCCAGGAACCAATTCAGGCGTGTGCCCGCCGCACATCATCTGGGTGCGAGTGAGGCGACAATTTTTTCAAACCGCGGATCGCCACGAAGCGGATCCCAGAAAGGGAGCAGCTTTAGTTGGCCGTAACTGACGCAACCTGGAAGTTGGCTGGCACGAGCAAGCTGTTCGCAGGCTAAATCTTTATCTCCGGCCCACGCAGCGATCATGGCAAGATATTCAATCAAGACGGGACCGTTGATTGAATCCTTTTCAATCGGGAGAAGTTCAACGGCGCGCTTTCCCTGGCGTATTGCCTCTTCCTTTTGGCCGAGTGCGGCCTCAATTAAGCCAAGAACACATAACGGTGGGCCGTAGTTCGGCTCCGCCTGGATGGCTTTCTCCTGTTGTGCGCGCGCAGCAGTAAACGCGGAGCGCGCCGCCGCATCATCGTTTATCATTCGAGCGACAACACCTTCCATGAATGGCCGGCTGAATTGAATAGTCTCATCGCTGAAGGGTGTTTCACCGAGCGCAACGATGGCCTCCATTGCCGCCGTTGCGTTGCGTTCGACCAGTGCACAAAGAAGAAACGCATCAGGAATGCTTGCCGCCGTGGCTGGATCTGTAGCCCGGACCGAATCGACCAATCGTTGTACTGGTCCGATATCTCCCTTCCACTGCAACTCTACGTTTGCGAGTTCCAGTTTCGTATGGATGTCATCGGGAACGATGCTGAGCGCACGGGTCCAGGCAGATTTTTCCTCAGAATAGCGCCCCAACGCTCTGAGACTTAGCGCAATTTGTTGTAAGAGAAGAACGTTGCGTGGGTCGAGGTCCGCGGCGCGCATCAGGCTGCGCAAACCGTCTTCCCGTTTGCCTTGCCGACGCTGGATGTAGCCTTTCAGCTCCCATATCTGCGAATTGTTAGGCAAACTCCGGCCCGCTGTTTCTAACTCGGCAAGGGCCCCGTCATAATCGAGATAACCACGATAAAGATTTTCCGCGCGTGCAAGGTGCGCCTCGCCTGCATCCGGACGGAGTCGAAAGGCGGCTTGGATAGCCGCTTGAGCAAGCGCCAGGCGAGCTGGAGTATGATCGTATCCGAGGTGATAAAGACGGTCGTGGGTGTTAGCAAGCTGGCAGTATGCATGGAAGAACGACGGATCGTGGATGACAGCCTCGTCCAACAGATTAGCGGCCTCCTGTAAGTTCGCTCTTCCGCTAACGTGCGCACTCGTGGTCAAAAGGAGATTTGTGGCTCGTGTGTAGAGATCGAACGCGGTGAGGTCGACGGTCGGCGCTTGTTCGATGGCCAGCCTCTCCGCAGACGAGATTCGTGCGTGAAGCTGCTCAGCGACTTTTTGCGCGATCTCGCTCTGGATCGCGAAGACGTCTCCCAAATCGCGATCATATTGTTCAGCCCAGATATGACTGTCTGTACGGGCGTCGATTAACTGCGCGTTTATGTGAATCCGATCGCCTCTCTTACGTGCACTGCCTTCCAGCAGGTGAGACACATGAAGAGCATCCGCGATCTGGTGCGCATCGCGTCTCCCGCGATACTGCATGACGCTCGTCCGGCTAATGACTTTCAGGTCGGCGATCTTGGCGAGCTTGGTCAATATGTCGTCTTGAAGGCCATCGGCAAAAAACGCGTCTTCTTTGTCCTCGCTTAGATTTTCGAACGGAAGCACTGCGATGCCGGTTGTTTTTGGCAGATGGGAACGTTCAGTCTTCCAAATCAGCACCCCGCCAGCCAGCGCCAATGCCATCAAGGACACGGCTGAAACCGCCAGCGCTGGATTACAGCGCAGCCATTTGCTGGTTCGAGCGAGAGCTCCGGTGGGCCGAGATTGGATCGGTTCGCGCCGCAGCCAGCGTTCAAGATCTTCAGCGAGTGCGAGAGCGGATGGATAACGACGTTGTGGATTTTTCTCGAGGCATTTGAGGCAAACTGTTTCCAAATCGCGGTCTAGTTTTGGATTTAACGCACGCGGTGGTTGAGGATCGGTTTCCAAAACCAGCTGAACAGTTTTGTAAACCGTTTCTCCAATAAAAGGGACACGCCGAGTAAGCAGGTGGTAGAAGACAGCGCCCAGTCCGTAAACGTCAGTAGCACTTGTGAGTTGTGCAGCATCGCCACCGGCCTGTTCGGGCGCCATGTAACTCGGTGTGCCGAGCGCTTCGGCTATGGTGCCAGTGACGGTACTTTCGCGCTCAACGAGTCGGGCCAAACCAAAATCTGTGAGGTGCGGTTCACCGTCTGCATCTATTAAAATGTTCCCGGGCTTGATATCTCGATGCAGGATTCCTCGCTGGTGTGCGTAATGAACAGTGCGCGCGAGCTTGATTACGAGTTCGACCGCCCGTCGAAGCGGTAATGGATCGTGCTTGATAACTTCATCCAATCTTCGTCCGTCAACGAGCTTCATACTAAAATAGCAAGAACCGTTGCTTTCTCCGATCTCATGAATCGGGACGATGCAGGGATGGTCCAGGCTCGCCGCGGTTTTGGCCTCGAGGCGAAAGCGTTTGATATGCGCCTTTGTTGCCCAACGCCCAAGCCCGATCACCTTCAATGCAACGATGCGGTTGAGGCTTTTCTGGCGTGCGCGGTAAACAACCCCCTGCCCACCGCAGCCAATTTCGTCCATCAACTGGTAGTCCCCCAGTTCGTCCGGCATTTCCGGACCTGCTGCCCCATTAACGTCCTCGTGAACCATCGCAAGACTCGTCTCCAGCACGCACGCGGCGCACAGCCCTTCGGGTTCGTCGGCAAAAATCGTGGTACCGCACTTTTTGCAAATTCTCAATACACGCGTCATTTGCCGGGACCTATTCTGTAAATTTTCAATGATGTACTGCGTAAAATTTCTTGAAAACTTACGCTCGTAATACCGAAATCAGATGGCGCAATTCATCTTCGACATCCTTTGGCATAGCTACCGTTTGCGCAATTTCTTCACGCAGTAAGGACTGATAACGTTGGCGAAACCGATAGAACGCTTGATTAACTGCGTTCTCGGTCATCCCCAGCTTCGCCGCAATTTCTGCCTGTAGTGGTGCTCCGGGTTCATCCGGCAGCAATTGTTTCAGCCAGTCGAATAATGCTGCTTTGTCGGTTTTGCGATATTCGTCTCGCAGCTGCCTGAACACATGGTCTAAGAGAGTCAATGCCCAGCGACGTTCGTAAATTCGATCAGCGGTTAATGGATCCGATGGTGCAACATTTTCTTC
>JBKPMH010000169.1:0-4674 GCA_046732035.1 Verrucomicrobiota bacterium | reverse complement strand
GCAAAGTAAATCTCGCGTGCGATATCGGCTGATTCAGCAACGAGCACTTTATTTACCTGACGACCGGCCGGTCCCGTCTGATGGGTCACCAAAGTCTCACCCAGCATTTTTGCCGCGACATCGCGCACTGCCTCCGGGCCTCTGCGGACATGTACTCCTCCTTTGAATCCGTTTTTAAAGGTGCCCTTACCACGCCCGCCGGCGTGAATCTGCGCTTTAACGACAACCTCAACATCCCCAAGCTCACGCGCGATTTGCTCGGCTTGGTCGAGCGTTGACGCGACCCTTCCTCGAGTAGTCGCTACGTCGAATTTTTGCAGCAATTCTTTGGCTTGGTATTCGTGAATATTCATCGGGGAGCCGCAGCAATCTCAGTCCGTTATCGATTTCGGGAAAAGCAATTAGCCTGTCACGCGGGGATCAGCAACGGTTTTCTAATAATGTGCTTGCCTTGCCCGAGCGGTGCCTCCTAGCCTCACGCTCATGAACAACCTCACCAGAATCAACATCTTAGCTTGTACCCTGATCACAATAACTTCAGCTTCGCTGCAAGCCGGAACTACCCAGCAAGAAAAAGCGTTCGTCGACAAATACAAAACCGCATTCGAAGGCAAGGATACCGCCACATTGGAATCGTTTCTGTACACCCAGGGCGCCGATCCGGCTATTTTGGGCTTTTACAAAATGATGCAATCCGGAGAAGCCGGAGGGAAAATATCCAATATCGAGCTTGTCGATCTCACGCCCGACGACGCGAAGAAAGCAGCGACACCAATGGATTCGCCGACTGGCGGGCAGGTTTGCCTCACACTGAAACCAACTAAAAAACTAATCATCAAGGTAGAAAAGAAAGATGCCAACGGGAGCTCAACCAGTACCAGCGAGAACTTTATCGCTGAGAAGGATGGCAGATTTCTAATCCCTGTGCCCGGACCGTGTAAATAACAAGTCGGCAACAAAACGTCAGAAGCAATTAGTGCAGCATCGACGGTGTGTGTCTCAGTGCCTAGCTGCGAGGCGCTGCACTTTCGCGATCATTTTCCTTGCTCTTCAAAAAGCGTTCCCACTGTACGTTGCTCGGTTGGCGGCTCGAGTGAGTTAACGAAATTCCGAAATCGTTCGGAGAAGACGTCTGGGCGTAGCTTCCAGTACTCAGCCATGCCCGGGGCGGCAACATAATGCCGCAGAAGTCCATGCCACCCTTCCCAAAGCTGTTTGTCCATCAACCCGTAAACATAGTGGAAATGAATTGTCTCGAACGCCTTCAGGAATTGGTAGGCAGCATGGAAAAAGCGCGCCCGCTCTTCAACAGAAAGCGTGCCGATATCCTCCAGACCTATCCGCCAGATGCGTTCCACCTCCGCGTTCTCCATAAATGGTTTGGTGACATCGCGCAGAGCGGTTGCGGCCGCGTCCTGTGTCGCAAGTTTCGCCACACGAGTGCATCGATGGACCTGCACCGCCAGGTACAAGACCGACAAGACAACAGCGATTGAGCCGATCAATTGTGAGATGGCGCTAATCGCGTCCCAGTTCATCGCTACTTTATGCCACGGGCGACTCGCTGACTATCACGGCGACTTTATCTGTTAATTGTGAGCGAAACGAAGAAGGTCGAATGATTGCTGGGGCCTGTCCTTCAACAGCTCGAAATGTTTGTTCGCTCGACATGGCAGTGCGTGAAATGGGTCGGATCGCTGAGCGGCTTGGCTAAGATTCCGGCAGTAATTCCCCTCCAAATCAGCCGGCAAAACTACTGGCTCTTTATGAAAGCGTGACTGATGAGAACCCAATTCCCCCAACGCTTTGTCCATACACTTGCAACGTTATACGCACCAGAGGTGTCCTGCCCTGCGGCGCTGCTGTCCACTGTACTTTTATATGTTACGATTGCGACGCCAGCTTTTGGAAAGACTACTTTCATGTCTGCAAACGAGTAGTTTCGCAGATCAGTGTTCTGCATTTCGGCAATCTCACTGCTTTTCTTCGTGGTTCCATCTGCATTGATGCCAATATAGTTATTCGCCAGGTATTTTCTGAACATGTCGGCCTTTTTGTTCTTATGTGCTTCCGTGACGGCTTTTTCCAAGTCGATGATTGCTTGCTCGCTAGCGGGTACGTTCCCTGGCGTAGTTGAACTCGTTTGTCCGAAGCATATGGCGACACTTGCAACAACAGCCGTCCAGAGGCGAAGGACTTGGGTTTTCATACGCAATTTCGGCTCACCTATTCATTCCGCCGCTTAAAACCAAAACCGATTCTACTTCGCCTTAATCGCGGCGTGGAAAGTGTTAAGCCATTTGTCTCCTTTCTTAAGCCACACGCTTTCGTTGTAATAATTACCAGAAACATCTTTGCCATCAAAAGTCCCTCGTTGCGATGTTTTATAAGTAATGACCGCCATGTTAGCGTTAGGGAACTGAACGTTGATATTAGCCAATGAATAGCTGTCGATGTCAGTTTTGGCCATGTCTTCAACTTCCATGTTCAGCGTCTTAATCCCGTCCGCATAAATGCCATAGTAGGTTTTGTATAGAAGCCCCTGGAACGAGCGAAGCTGTTTATTTTTGTACGCCTTCCAAACGGAGTCTTCCAGATCAGTAATCGTACCTGCATCAGCAACGCGCGCAGTTGGCGGCACAGCTGTCGGTTGGCCTGACACTTCAGAATCTGTTTGAGCCAGGCACACTCTGTTTGTGGCGATCAGTAGCACACATAAAAGACTGAGCTGCCTTTTCATAATCGATCTTTAGGCTAATCCCTTCGCGCGGTCGACTCCTTTCTGATTGCAGATCTCAGACTTATCTCTCTTTTTATCGGACTAGAGGCGACGGTGGCTCGGGCGGCAGGTTCGGCGCAGATGCTATCGACGGCGCCGCCGACGCACCTGACAGAATCGGCACAAACTCAGGCGGCATAATGCTCGTCCATACATCGTAATCCGGCCCGAACTGGCGGAGGAATGCGAGTATGAATGCCCGCAAGCAGACAAATACTGGTAACAGTATCACGGTTCCAACATACGGAAGCGCAGCCAGGCAACAGGTGGCACAGGTTACGAGCGCGCCGATCATCAGTGCAGCCAGAAGCAAAACAATCCCGAACAAACAAAACAAAAGAAAAGAGCTCACGTGATGCTTCATCACAGAAGTTACCTCGCGAAACGCTTGAACTGCCCGGCAGCGCTTCCGATACATGACTGGCACCATGAAATAGGTCGCAATACTCACAAAAATGATGACAAAGATCCAAAACACGAAAAGGAACACGATGAATGCAATGAACGCGACTGATCCCGATTTCCACGTGTCCTGTTTCAACCAGCCCAGCCCAAAAGCGGTTGCCAGAATTAAACCCGCCAAGGCGAGTACAGCGAACATGAGCACCAGCACGAACAAGAAGTAACTGTTCCCTTCTTTTCGATACTCACGCCATGGTTCGGCGATGGCTGCCCGATTTCGAACGATACAATCTGTGAAAATGAAATTGCCACGCGCTTTTAACCACATCAGGACGATCACGAAAGCCAGGAAAAACAGCCCAAGAACAACAACAAGCGTCACCACCCATGGCTCCCAGTGGGCAGAGTAAGATGGGATCACTTCGTGAGTCGCTCGATGTGATTCGAAGTTGCCGAATGGCGACGGCAAATTGAAACCAATACCCGCAAAATGTCCGGACAGAAACGCGGCGAACCCAATTACCAGCCATTTTCTAAAGTCGAACGGCTGAAATAGAATCTTGTTTGTTAGCTCAAACGCTTCACCGAAAGGTTTGAAGATTTCGATTTTGGGCCTGGCACCGTTCATCCGCGCATTTGAAATGTTTTCAACCATGTGATCAAGCCTCCTGTAGCACGGGCATTCGATTGCTACGTCATTGATGCGTCATTTCCCGTTGTTTCAGACGATTTGAAGAGGATGCTGAAAACCGGCAATAGATGATTATGCGTGCTACTGCGACTGAAAAGGTGGCCACACGTCGGTACCCAATTGGAGCCGAGGTGGTCGGGCCTGACCAAACGCACTTTCGCGTGTGGGCGCCAAAAGCCCGGCGTGTTGATGTTGTTCTGGAAGAGAGTGCCAAAAAAAATCACGAGCAACAATTTCATGCACTAACAGCCGAACAGGACGGATATTTTTCGGGGTCTGTCGCTGTTGGTCCCGGCACTCGCTATCGCTTTCGTGTAAACAACAGTTTCTATCCCGATCCGGCATCCCGCTTTCAACCGGACGGGCCACATGGCCCTTCGTCCATAGTCGATCCGGCAGTATTTCGTTGGACCGATTCGCACTGGCCCGGCATTACTTTGAAAGGGCAGATTATTTATGAAATGCATGTCGGCACGTTCGCCAAGGAAGGAACATGGCGTGCGGCGATGCAACAGTTAGAAGAACTGGCACGTATTGGAATCACGGTGATTGAGATGATGCCGGTGGCCGATTTCCCTGGCAGATTTGGCTGGGGGTACGACGGCGTCAACCTTTTCGCTCCTTCCCATCTATATGGAGTTCCGGACGATCTACGCAGCTTCATCGATCGTGCGCACTCGTTGGGCATGGGAGTCATTCTTGACGTCGTCTATAACCACTTCGGTCCGGACGGTAATTATCTGAGTGCGTTTTCCGATGATTATCTGAGCCGGGGAGATGGAAATGACTGGGGTGACGCCAT
>JBKPMH010000168.1:0-10075 GCA_046732035.1 Verrucomicrobiota bacterium | reverse complement strand
CCAGACGAAACGGTTCGGTTCAACAAACCGAACGCCTGCAATCAATGCCATTTGGATTGGTCGGTAAATCGCACAATCGCTGCTTCGCAGCGTCTTTGGCCGAACACGTTTGCCGACAGTAAACCTGGAGACAAGGAGTTTGATGCACCGGAAGGTCAGCGCGCGCTTTTCGCGGGTGATGCGGTAATCCGAGCGCTTACCGCTGCGGCGATGACGCCTGCGAACGACGTAACTGCGCCTTTGCTCTTGGAGGCGATGCAGGATCGGTATCCGATTGTGCGATATTTCGCCGCGAACGCGCTCGCTGCTCAACATCCTGAGATGCCGAAGCCGGACTATTTGGCCAGCCAACAGAAGCGCGATGCTACCCTGCGACGCTGGTATCCGCTGTTCCAGCCTGAACGATTACGCGCTGCCAGGGAAGTTCGCGAAGGCCTTAGCACTAGTCGCGTCGAAGTTGACGTCGAAGTTGGGGAGTGAGCGAATAAACTTGCTGATGGCTAACGCCGCTCTAGCCGAAATGCGAAACACAAAAATACGATTCGATTCTCAGTCTGCCCAATTCTCGGGCATAATTGCCCAGGGCTGGATTTCTCTGGCAGTGTGGATTGTGTTTGGCCTTTTGATTGAAGGCTTAATTGGCTTCCGTTCCCCGCCATTGCTGGATGACTCGGTTCGTCGCGAGATGTTTCGGCTCGCACACGCCCACGGAACGTTGCTTAATCTCGTGCTGATCGCAGCAGCAATCTGCGCCCGGCTCGATCTGATTCGACTCGGGCGCCTTACGTCGTTCGGACTACGCGCTGCTGTGGTGCTGTTGCCGGCCGGCTTCCTGCTTGCCGGGGTCTGGCATTTCAAAGACGATCCTGGCGTCGCTATATTTCTTGTTCCGTTGGGCGCGGTTTTGCTGCTCGCGACCGCATTTCAAATTGGATGGACCGCTCTTCGTCGGCAGTGACCAATCCCAATAGAAAGTCGGACAAATTCGGCTAGTGGAAAGTGGTCTGTGAATCAGCTGAGCAGAATGCTTGGCAGCGATTCAGATTATAAAACGAAGAGCCGGAGTCGGTGTTATCCGACTCCGGCTCCAGTCACCATTCAGGTTTCACTAACGACTTCGCGGGAAAATCGTCATCGGTGCAATCACGGAGGCGTTGGGCGCGGGTGTGGCGTAGGTCGGGGCCGCGGCGTAGCTCTTGGAGTTGCACTCGGCGTCACACTTGGCGTGACACTGGGAGTGACACTAGGAGTCACCGTCGCGCTCGCACTCGGTGTTGGCGTTGGGCTTCCACCCGGGCAGGTGCCGTTGACGTTAAACACAATGTGCATGTCCGGGAATCCAATGTCGCCAGTCGGAGTCGGATCGGTCACGCCGCAATCCGCCGCGCTTAGATAACTAGGCCCTGTTTCGGGGTCGGCGTTAGAACCGACGAAGAACAGGTTGCCGACCGCTGTTCCATCGGGTGTCATTACTTCCATCACCAACTCGAGCGTCCCAGCCGCGACAACCGCACTCAGGTTTGTCTCGAATATCGTGTTTGATTGATCTGGAATGTTCAACTCGCCCGTGGTGGCGATCAGATTCGACTGCCAGTCGCCGCCTGGGAATGGCGAGCCGTGATTCGCGTACAGGTTCACCGTCAACGGCTGTCCTGTACCAGTCCCGCTCGTCGCGGATTCTATGCCGAAGGAAATCGAGGTCACATCGTACTCTGCGCCGCCAGTGAACGTGGCCATGTCAAAAGCACGCCAGTAATGGTTCTCGGTTGTACCCGCTCCATTGTTACACGCGACGGAGTTACCGGTCACGATCTCCTGACTCGTGGACTCCGTGATTGTGGGTGGGCAGCTTCCGCCTGGAGTTGCAGTTGGTGTTGGCGATACGCCACCGGGTGAACCCATGATAGCCACGGTGATCCGTTCGTTAGGCGTCACCAGGCCGCTGGGGCCATTGGCGTCCACAGCCAACACCACTTCACCGAAAGCAACCGAGGAGGTCAGGTTAGTCTCTGGAGTCACGGTGATAGTCAACTCCTGCGTCTCACCAAGTCCGCCACTGAAGCTGAAGCTCGATGGCTGAACGTCTATGCTGAACCCTGGGGTAATCGGGTTGCCGCTTGCTGTCCAACTTGTGGCACTCGTCAGCGTGTTGCGCACGGTGCGTGTAAAGGTGCAATTGGGCGAGCACTCCATGTTTCGCACCGAAGGAATGTTCAGCGTTTTCGGATCTCCGCCCGAGGTCGGATCCGCGTCCAGATAATGTTGCGTAGTCTCATCCATTACCAGGCCTGCAAGAGCGGCTTTGCTCAGGTCGATTCGTCCGGTGCCAACATCGTCGGCATCCCATGGAGTTGTTCCATCCTCCTTGGTTCCGCCATTGAATGAGGTCATCATCATGGCTGATTTCACTTCGGAGACCGTCCAATCCGCATGTACCGCTCGCACCAGTGCGGCCGAACCGGCATTGTGGGGGCTGGACATGGATGTGCCGCTGATGTTGCCGTATCCACCCAAATCAATCGGGATGGCGGCATAGATGTTTACGCCAGGACCAGTGATGTCCGGCTTTTGAATGTCCTGGTATGGCGCCGGGTCCGGACCGCGCAAGCTGAAGTCAGCCAAAATGTCAGGTTGAACGGGGACGGTTCCCTGCGGATTGAAATTGACTGTTGCGTCGTTCGGATTTGCATCCACAAACGCAGCTAAAGCGTCGCCGATAGTTTGATCAGAGATGCTGTAAGCCGGGACGTTCGGCTGTCCGGTCGTGTCCATATTAATAGTCCCGGGCTGGTTGTTCCGGATTACCACCATGTCGGCTCCGGCGTTGAACGCGTTGGTGATTTTCTCTGTAAAGGTGCAGTTACCGCGTCGGATCAACGCTACCGCGCCATCAAAAAAGTTGGCTGGAAACGGCGGTTGTCCGTTGCAGCCTTCAAAGTCAATATCCTGACCTGTAAAATGCCTAATTGGAAAATCGTTCAGCGGGGGGCCATCGGGCGAAGCGCTGCCCTTAGTCATGGGAATATTCTGAGTTTCAGGTGGAGGACTTCCTGGGCCACTGGCTGACAACACTGCGTCGAGCTCCTGATCCTTGGTTGAGGCGGCCACTGTCAGCACCCACGGGCCACGATGATTCACCTGGCCAACGGGATCGGGAACGCCAGCTCCGGTGTTGCCCGCTGACGCTGCAACTAATACGCCGGAATCGACAATATCGAGCTTGCGTCGGTCATTATCGCTCCAGGGGGAATCGCCGCCCGAGATAGAAAAATTCATCACTTTGCAGTCGCCGTGAATCAACACGCTATCCATTCCTGCGTTAATGTCGGCGTCGGAGCAATTATTCGTCTGGCAAACCTTGTAGGCGCGAATGCTCGCGCACGGAGCCACACCCGAGATCTGCAAGAAAGGAGGAGGAGTAGCATCAGTGCCTACCGTGTCTCCGCCAGCTTCACTGGCCGTATGAGTGCCGTGATCGACGTGGTCTGTGGGATCGGGACCATTACACAGTCCGCTGGGATCCGTGCTGGAACAATCCAAAGCGCTCACCAGCTTGTTCGGTTCGGTCGTGCCGTGGCCGCAATCTGCATCGTTTGCAAAGGAGGGATGAGTCGGATCGATGCCGGTGTCGAGCATGGCGATAATGATCCCTTCGCCTTTCGTGCCAACGCCACCAGGCACAGCAGTTCCGTCCCAAATCTGATTGGCTCCTATGAACTCCGGACTGCGAAACGTCGTTGTGTGATACACCCGTTCGCGCTCGACCGATTTGATGCCCGGCAATCCGCGAACGGTCTGTGCTTCCTCTGGAGTGAGACGCGCTGCGATGCCGCTGTGCGTCACCAGGAAATAATGCGACACGTCCAATTCGTGTCCGAGCGCTCGACCCATAGCTTGAATATGACTGGCTTGTTCTCTCATCACCGCGGAGCGCAGCGTCTGCGCTTGCGGAGTATTCATTTGAAAATGCTGGCCGGGCGCGCGTGTTTCCCGCTGGGCGATGCCTTTCTCAGAGAATTGGATCAGGTAACGGAACCGGCCTTGATTGTCCGCTGGCGAATACTCCACGTTACGCCCGCCCGCGATTGCGTGAGTGAAGCTTGCTGTGGAGGAAGCCTTTCCGCCGATGCGCGACGTAGCGTTCTTTGACTGGCTTCGGGAGCTTTTGGAATTCGTAGATGTTCCAAGACCAGCCAGCGCCAGGCAAACGGCCGACAGAAAAACGGCCACAGCGATTACGACCCTAATGTTAAGGAATGCAGATTGTGAAGGAGATTTCTTTTTCATAGATAGAATTAGTGTTGAGGGGTGCGATCATTACAAATTTGTAATGACAAACACAAGACAAATCTTAATTATTTTTTCGCTTCATCCCTTTTCAGATTCTGCCCTGCTTCGGAGAGGAGAAGCTGCAGCGATGTAAAGATTCAGTACCCAGCTTGACGGGCCGCTAGTGCGTGTCGTTGGCAGAAGCCATTTTTTGCAGCGAATAACTGAATCGCCGGTGAGTTCGAATGGCCTTTCCCGCCGCTGGACTGACCGTTTTCTCCTGGAACATGGCCAAAGAGACTTCTCCGATTTGATTGATTCAGAGTCACAACTGGTACTTCGGGATCTTTGAAATCGATCACCGTCGACTCAACGCTGAGGAGCATTCGTAAAAACATCTCGACTGTTAGCCGGCTGTAATCCCGTCTTCCGAGACGCGAAAACCTGCGATAAGCTTCGGCAACTGTAATTTTTCCACCGCCTTCGCGCACAACCCCAGCCAAAGTAAGATCGAATTGGCCGATGGGATCGTAGGTGCGACGCAGTTTGTGATTCGTTTCTGGCCAACAAGGCATCGTTTTGTCCAATGCTGCGATCAAGCGCACGTACGCTTCCATCGACAACTGAAAGCTGGTGAAACGATCAACTCTTGTTCGCCGTGACGACAAGGCCGTCGGCGAACCGATCCACTTCTCCAGCAATTGCGGAGTCAGCGGACAGATCGTCGACAGACAACGCCACTTTATTATCTCGAGTAATCGCGGAATTCGCGGTCCCCAAGTCTTCTTCAAACTTTCGACGGTATTTACAAGCACCTTGTGTATGCGGGCCCGTGTCAGTCCGTATCGCCGGCCGATTTCTGCGTAGCTCAGCCACAGAAGATTTTCGCCCGAACTCTGGTCCTTCCCAATTTGTGCCCCGATTCTAGCAAAAAGAAATTGTCTCTCGCGAAGCGGTAGCTTCGCCATTCCTTGGTCCAGCAGACTCAGTAACTCGGCCGCCGCCATGGCCTCTTCGATCTGCACAACATCAAATTCTCCGGAAATTGCGCGCTCAATCAGCTCCTGGATTTCGCTAATTGTGCCCCATCCACAGGCCTTGTATTGGAGCAATTCGAAAGCGCTGCGGCCGTTAAAATCGCCCAAATTCCGGGCACCCATCGAGCGGACCAGATTGGCCAGACGTCTGGTTAGCGGCAATTCGCTGAAAGCGAGATGGCAAACGGATTCCGGGATGAGGAAGCTTGCCGCATTTTCCCGCATGGCTGGAGTCGCCCCTTCGATCTTTGTGGCAGTGGAGGCACGGGAAGCATGCAAGCCGTTGCATCGAAGGCCAGTATCAGACCTCTTCCCGTTTCGGGATGCCGCGCGGCGTGCAAGTAAATCCAATTCGTACAAGGTTTTGGGACCACAATTTTTTTCCCATGCGAAATCAACGACCTTTCGTCCATGGAGATCGCCAAGCACACGAATTCCAAAACGGCTCAACAGAGTGGTGAGCCGCGCCGATGTTTGCATCGCATCCAACCGTTGATTGTGAAGCCGTGCTGGAATCTCGATCGCTTTGGAAAAAGAATGGAGAGCTGACGCTGGCATGGATCCTAGGTTGGTTTTTCGAATGTGCGGGGGGCTGTTTCGGCCGTCGCTTTCATGCTCAATTGGCCGATGATTACAAAATTGTAATGATTGGCAAGACAAATTTTTTATCAGTTCCTGGCGCAAGCTGAATCAGAGGGATTACGTCCCTTTGGGGAAGACTAGGCTGACTGTGGTACCGCGACCGATTTCGCTTTGAATCCTTGCAGTGCCTGCGTGAAGATCGAGGATCGACTTCACTAAAGCGAGGCCGAGACCTGCTCCATCAGAACCGCGCGATGGCTCTGCGCGGTAAAATCGATCGAACACCCGCGGCAAGTGCTCGGCACCCACGCCCGAGCCGTTATCGCTAACTGCCACTTCGAAATCATCGTCGCGTTCAGCGAGCGCGATTTGGATCAAACCGTTCTCAGGAGTAAAACGCAGTGCGTTGTCGACCAGATTACCCACGGCACGTTCGAACAGGGCCGGATCGGCGCAAATTTGCCCGTGACCGCTGCAATTGATCGCGACGTGACGATCTTCTGCGATGGTCCCATAGAACGCGGCGATTTTCTCCACAGCTGCGCGCGCGTCGAATCGCACTCGCTCGACCGGCTCGCTTGCTGCATCAGCGCGCGCTACGAAAAGCAAATTGTCCACGATTCCGGAAAGGCGTTCACACTCGCCGATTGTGGATTCGATCGTTTCACGATACTCGGCGGCGCTGCGATCTCGCGACAGAGCGACCTGCGCTTCACCCAGCATGTTTGCGATGGGAGTCCGCAATTCGTGTGCGAGGTCGGCGGAGAACTGAGACAGGCGCGTAAAGGAATCATCGAGACGTTTAAGCATTTCGTCGAAAGCGATGGCCAGGGGCTGTAGCTCGCGTGGCCAGTTGGCCGGGCCAATGCGCTCGTTCAGGTGAGTTGGTCCAATTCGCTCGAGCGAACGCTTCATTTCTTCCAATGGGCGCAAACCGCGTCGGGTGACCGGAATTGCAATCAGAATAGAGGCGAGAATGCTGCCCGAGAGAACGACCAGTACTAAAATGCCAAATTTTCTTTCGACTTGTTCATCGCTGGAACGGTCTTGTGCTACCTGGATCGTAAACTTCTGCCCGTCTATGAGCGCGTGTCTCGTTGTCAGTGCAAACAATTTTCCGGCAACTACATGTTCAGTCGGTGCCGCACTCTCTCGCGAAGCGACGGGTGGAAAAATGTTTCCCGGCAACAGCGCTTCCATACCCGCTGTTTGCCCGACGATTGCGCCGGCTGGATCGAGCACCCGCACCATGAACGGAGCGCGTTGCCGGCTGCCGGCCGCCTCGGTCTCCGCGGCAACAGCGGCAAAGCCGCCGCGTTGCTCGAAGCTCATTTGCAGTCCGTCGACTTTGTCGGCGAGCACCGCATTATCTTCCGCGAATGCGTGCCGGACAACGATCCAGTAAAACACGCCCAGGCCGCACGCGAGCAAAAGGGCGGCTGCCAGCGTGAAAAGCAGGATGAGCTGGGAAGCGATGGAGCGCGGTTCAGGGCGCTTTGAGAACATAACCCATGCCGCGGATCGTATGGACCAGTTTGGTCTCAAACGGATCGTCCACTTTTGCCCTCAAACGACGTACTACCACGTCGACTACGTTCGTGTCAGTTTTGAATCCTATGTCCCAAACATGCTCGGCAATTTCGTCGCGGGACACCACCTGACCCGACGAATGTGCCAGATGTGCGAGCAGGAGAAATTCTTTCGGCGTCAGGTTAAGTGGAATACCGCCGCGCTCGGCGCGTTGATGGCGGGTATCGATTTCCAAGTCATCAATCCGCAGTTTGTCGCGACGCCCGGGGGTTCGGCGTAAAAGCGAACGTACACGTGCCAGTAATTCGGAAAACGCGAACGGTTTCACGACGTAATCGTCCGCACCGAGCTCGAGTCCTTTTACCCGATCGCGCACACTGTCGCGCGCCGTCAAAAAAATGACCGGCGTCTGCGCTTTTGTGGCGCGCAATTCTTCAACGAGAGCCCAGCCATCTTTTTTCGGAAGCATGATGTCGACAATAAGAAGGTCGAACCTGCTGGCCCGCGCTGCGGTCAGCCCGGCTTCGCCATCGAGAGCAAGATCGACGGTAAAACCGGCTTCTCGCAGACCTTTTGCCAAAAACGCTGCCGTCTTTTTTTCATCCTCGACCACCAGAATCCGCATAATCCTATTAATTTAATCTTACTGCTAACTGGGGTGTGCTCCACTTCCTAAGTTAAGAAGCATGAGTGACAGCAGCAATCTGAGCAAGACTAGAGAAAGAATCAGTTAAGACACCGATCTGCCTCGGCTGGGCGGCAGCGCGATCACCAGCCCTGCCAGCAGAAATGTGGTTGCCGCAGAAAACAGGCAGTAGCGGCAGTAGGCATGCAGCAGAAAGGCCTGCACGTAAAGCAGCCACAATGTTCCGAGAAACATGGCGCCAGCCGTTGGAATGAGAAATGTTCGCGCACGCGCGTATCCGAATGCTGCGAACGTGGCGAAAGTAAACGCGCAGAAATATGCCAGCACGCCAAATAAGGCCACGGGTATTCCACCGACCCTGGCGTACGAACTGCCAAGCACCGTCGAACAATCCGGCGAACCGCCACAGCCAACCGCCTCGCCCGTTAACGCCTGCACCGATAGATATGTTGCATCCGCCAGCCCGGCCAGTGAAACGATTGCGGCAATGACGTAAATGATCGTGCGAAAGCGCGATACCGTCATGTTTGCGATTTTTTCTCCAGCGCCGCGTTGATCACGGCGCGAATGCCTTCCGGGTTTTTGTCTTTGGCATCCAGCGGCTGATTGTTGATAAACAAAGTTGGCGTGGTCTGAATCCCAAGCGACTCACCACGCTGGCGATCGGATTCGACGCGGGCCTTGGCGTGCTCGCTTTCCATATCAGTTTTGAACTTATTTAGATCAAGGCCGATCGTTCCCGCGTAAGATTCAAACAGCTCGCGAACGTTAGGCGCCTTGCTCCAGTTGTCTTGTTCCCGATACAAAATGTCATGCATTTCCCAAAAACGGCCCTGCATTCCGGCCGCTTCCGCGGCCAGCGCCGCCTCTCGGGCATGCTCATGCATGGCGAGCGGGAAATTTCGAAAGACTACGCGCAAACGCGAGTCGTACTCTTTCTCGAGCTGTCCGGCGAATGCAGCGAACATGCCACAGGGCGGGCATTGAAAATCGCCGTACTCTTCGAGTGTTACGGGAGCATTCGGATTACCACGAATGTGCGGTGACTCTGGACCGCTTTTTGCAGAGAGTGTTTCGTCCTCAGGGCTTGGCAAAACATGCGGTCGCTTTGCCCGGTAGAGCATTGCACCGCTTCCGATTGTGGCCAGTGCGACAACGGCAACAATGACAAAAGGCAGATAACGCTTCATAGACTACAGCGGAGAGCGAAAAGTTTCGGCGCAACCATTCGATCGTCAAGTGTGGTTCGAGCTAATCACCGGAACGTCCTCATTGACCGACTCGGCACGGCGGACATACATTCCCTGATGCGATTCCGAATACTTGGGGTCACTTGGGGAGTCCTTCTTATGGGTGTTTTCACTTGTGCTGGGCAAACGCCATCTGAAGCAGCAACCGGGATCGAAGGTCTGATTTCGATCAGTCCTATCAAAGCCGGCCCGGTACGGGCTGATGCTCCAGGTTCCAAGCCACTCCCGAACGCCACTTTCGCGGTGGAAAATCAAAACGGCGAGATCGCATCATTTACCACCGACAATGAAGGACACTTCCAAGTATTCTTGCCACCCGGGCATTACAAAGTTTCGCTCAAGGGAAGGACGAGCAGCATCGGACGATTTGGGCCATTTGAGGCCGAGGTTACGGCTGGCCGAATGACAAAAGTTCAGTGGGAATGCGACTCGGGCATTCGATAGGTTTTGGATCACCGGCAGGCGAAAGCCTGTGGTCGCATCGCTGACCGCGACAGCGAGCTATCGTGAGTCTTCGCCGGTTACAAATCTATAAATGCGGTAACAATTATCGAGCCGCCGCTTTTTAATGCGGAGGCGTTGGCCGCGGCGGCGGGGTAGGACGAGATCTGGGGGCCGGTAGACCTCGCGGCGTTGGTGTAGGCCGTACAGTTGCGCTAGGTGTGGGAGTCGGAGTTATTATCGGTGTAGCAGTGGCCGTCGGCGTCGGACTCGGAGTGGCTCCTCCCCCTGAAGGCCCCTGGATAGCCACCGTCATCGGC
>JBKPMH010000167.1:0-7662 GCA_046732035.1 Verrucomicrobiota bacterium | reverse complement strand
GTTGAATACCGACATAAAATTCGCCGAAATCCGCGTACTCGGCGCTGACCGGGTCGAACCGCATTTTGTAAACAATCGCCTTAATCTGAAAGGTATCGCGCGCAAACAGGGTCACACCCCATTCTGCATCGTCGAGACCAGTCGACCCGGTGATGAGTTGTTTCACTTTCCCGGCGAATTCGCGCCCGACTGCGGCATGCCCTTTCATCAGTTTGCGGCGCTCGTCATACGGCAGAGCGTACCAGTTCCGCTGCTCGGCTCGCCGTTTGCTCATGTTATAAAAGCAAACGATCGGCCAGTCGGGCAGCGTGGGATAAACCCTTTCCTGCCGGTAATGTCCTATGCGCTCTCGAAACGTGGCCAGCGCTTGATCGAGTTTTACGGGATCCTTCTGCACGCTGGACTCAAGCGTCTTTGTGTATTCCTCTTCACTCGTGATGTATTCGCTCTCTTCTGTAAGCGACAAATAACTGTAAACTGGTGTCAGCACGTCTGCGCCTAACGAGAGCGACAGCCGTTTTTCGATCTTGTTGGCGTTCTGCAGGTCTGGCGTGATCAACATAAATCCGACATCGGCTTTCGGCGTGACCACACCAAGCATCAGTAATTGCGTTGAATCCATTGCGCGCACTTCCTGCACCAGGGAAGCCAGATTCGTTTTTGCGGCATTTTGTTCTTCACGGCTCAGCAGTTGCCATTGGCCATGCTCAATGCGGTAAAATAAATGCAGGCAATGCCAGCCTTCCTCGGGAATTAATGAGGCATTTTTATCCGTCATCACGGGTAGTTTCGTACCCATAGGTTTCTGGTCAAGGAGGTTGTAGCCACGCCGCTGTCGCCGTGCCGGGCCAAGACGATCAACACCTCAACACAGCGAGCTGGCTACAAAGTCAGCCTGCGGGCGTTGCCGTTTTCGGCAGGTGCGCCATGCAGTACTCCTCGCCATCGCGTGCGACGCGGAAGTCGAGATTCGGATCGCTCAATTCCGTCGCACCGCACACTGCGCATTTGTGGAGCGGTTCGGCTTCACTACGCGAACTCTCTGCGTAGCGCTTTCTTCGCGCAGAAACTTCTCCCCGATGCCGCGCGTGATGAAGGATTTCCGGCCCGAAGAAGATCAAGTAATTGGCCATGGCCGCTATTAGCGCGATCCGATAGGAATTCGTATTCACGACGAAGCCGAGCAACAAAAACGCCGCTGAAACCCAGGCGATCCATTTGATTTTCGCGGGCAAGATAAAGAACAGATAAATTACCTGATCGGGATAGAACCGCGCGAAAGCGAAAAACAAAGATGCGTACAACATTGAGTTGGAAAAACGCGCTCCGAAGAAAACTGCGGCAACTGTCGTGCCAATCATTCCAACGATGAAATAAAGCGTGAGACGAAACGCGCCCCATGCCTGTTCGAGGCCTTCACCGATAAACCAGAGAAACCAGAGGAAAAGAACCACCCAAAGAGGCTGCATCGCGCCGGACGTGCCGATACCGCGCGGGATAAAAATGTAAGTGACCAGTCTCCAGACTTCACCTTGACGAATTCGGGCCGGGTCCAGGTCAAGTGCTGATCGGAAATTCGGGTTCAGCCACGTTAACAACCACACCAGCGCGGTGAAGACGATCACGATCCGGATCAATCCCGGCACGGCGAGAAATCCCAAGCGGCGTTCAAGTTTGTCGAGTAGAGGCATCGCGACGCACGGTAAAGGCGCGCAGTTTGCGCGCAAGGTGGATCGCGTGTCCTCAACGCGATGGGCGATAAATTGGCTTTCCCGCCTGATATTTGCGCGTTCGGCGAATCCTCTCCCATCGGTCCGAGCCGGACTGGCATTTTCGGAGAAGCCGACCCACCTTTGCATGCATCGCTGCGCCGCTTACTTTGGGCGCGTGAGCGAAGCTGCTTCAAAGAAAACGCCACTTTACGATGAACACGTTCGGCTCGGCGCGAGAATGGTGCCTTTCGCCGGATGGCTAATGCCGGTGCAATACGTGGGTATCGGCGAAGAACATCACGCGGTGCGGACCAATGTCGGCATCTTCGATATTTCCCACATGGGACAGCTGATCGTCGATGGATTTGACGCCTGTAAATGGCTCAACACCATGCTCACAAATAACGTCAGCAAGCTCGAGATTGGAACCGGGCAATACACATTTCTGCTCAACCAGCGTGGTGGCATCATTGACGACCTGATCGTTTATCGAATTGGGGAACAGAAGTTTCTGCTGGTCGTAAATGCGGCATTAGTGGACGAGGATTTTGCGTGGTTGAAGGACCATCTTCCGGCGAAGAAAGTTCTGCTCACGAATCGCAGCGCAGATTTCGGAGCAGTTGCTATTCAAGGGCCGCGAATCACGGAGTTGTTTCACGCGGTGTTTGGCCCGGATACGGATCTTCCACCGCGAAACTCGATTGCTGATTTTCCTTTCGACGGAACGACAGTTTCCATCGCGCGGACCGGCTACACAGGTGAAGATGGCGTTGAAGTTTTCTTTCGGGCAGTTGACGGGGTGAAGTTTTGGAAAACCGCGCTCGAAAAAGGACAGCCATGTGCAATTAAGCCATGCGGCCTGGGAGCACGCGACACGTTGCGACTGGAAATGTGCTATCCGCTGAACGGGTCTGACCTGTCGCCGGAACGGAATCCGATCGAAGCCGGACTGGCATTCTTTGTGGATTTAACAAAACCAAATTTCATTGGGCGCGACGTTTTGATCGAAACAAAAGAAAGAGGCCCGCGTGAAAAGCTTGTGCCGTTTCGAATGAAAGAGAAAGGACCGCCGCCGCGACCACATTACGCGGTGTTCGAGAGCGGCGAACGGGTCGGCGAGGTCACCAGCGGGACGGTTTCTCCGAGCTTGAACTGGGGCGTCGGGATGGCGTATGTCTCGACCGTGCGTGCAAAGATTGGCGCTCAAATCGATATCGAAATTCGCGGACAAAAATTTCCGGCTATCATTGAAAAAAAACCGCTCTACAAAAAATCATGAATGTCCCTGACGACCTGCTCTACACCGATTCACACGAATGGATTAAACGCGAAGGCGACAACATCCGTGTTGGCATTACTGATCACGCTCAGTCTGAATTGACTGACGTGGTTTACGTTGAGCTGCCGAAGATGGATCGGCAGTCTAATGCAAAGGAGGCGATCGCCGTGGTCGAATCCGTAAAAGCGGCCAGTGACATCTACGCTCCGGTTAAGGGAACGGTGGTCGAAGTAAACAAAGCACTCGAGGCAGACCCCGGATTGATCAACCGCGAACCCTACGGCCAGGGATGGATCTTCGTCCTCAAGGTCGATAACGCGGATGACCTCAACCAATTGAAAGACGCCGAAGGCTACAAGAAGCAGATCGGCTGACGGCCCGGCGCTCGGCGCGATGTAGTTGGCATTTCTGGCGTTTCGCTCAGATTTGAAGGGGATCTGCTGCGATGAAGATCAAATACTTCAAATCGGCAAACCATTTCCGTAGTTGGCTGGAGAAGAATCACGCGACCACGCACGAATTATGGGTCGGTTATTTCAAGAAAAGCTCGGGCAAACCGAGCATCACATGGCCGGAATCGGTGGATGAAGCGCTCTGCTTCGGTTGGATTGATGGCATCCGCAAACGCGTCGATGATTCGCGTTACACTATCCGATTCACGCCCAGGCGACGCGGAAGCATCTGGAGCACCATCAACATCAGGCGAGCACGAGAATTAAACGACAAAGGTTTGATGCAGCCTCCCGGCAGGGCGGCGTTTGATGCGCGAAAGGAATACAAGTCAGGCATTTATTCTTACGAACAAAGAACCACCCACCTCAATGGTCCGTACGAGAAAAAATTAAAACAAAACAAAGCTGCCTGGGATTTCTTTTACGCTCAGCCGCCTTCATATCGAAAAGCAATCGCGTGGTGGATCGTAAGTGCGAAGCAGGAGGCGACACGCCTCAAGCGATTGCAAAAGTTGATCGAACTATCGGCAAACCGAAAACGTCTACTTTAGTAGCGAAAGGTTATGCTGCGGTCAGCTTTTCTTAATTGCGAACCCGATATAGCCCCATCGTCCCCATTCGTGGTGCGAGGTCCGTTGTGCATCGCGGCGGCCGGTCTTTTTGTCGTGCGCGTACGTCTTAGTCACAAATTCAGGAAACGCCGCATTCATCTGCACGTCATGCGATACGAGTAATCCACCATCGCGAAGGCGGGGCCAAAATTGACGAAACTCCCAGAGCATATGCCGCAAACTATGCGAGCTATCGTGAAGGAACATGTCGATTGATGAAGGAAGTTCATCGCGCTTTAGGAAGTCCTCCACTTTGCCGCGCATCGGAACGAAACCGTCAGACCCGGATCGCAATTCATCCGGGATCAACGCGCCCTGGTCACAGTCCTGACTCAATTCGATGCTGTACAGTTTGGCTGCGGCAAGCTTTTCATCTGAAAGCGCCTTTAAAATGAACGCCGACGACATCCCCACGTAACCACCGGATTCGACGACCGCCATCGGCCGAACCCAACGGGTCAGACCGTAAAGCGTTGCGCAATCGATCGCCCCCATCACTCCTTCGCTACCAAGCGTATCGCGACGGCGAATCATCTCAGCCATGAAATCGCTGCTCCTGATTTCAGCCGCGAATCGCGCCACTGTGTCCCATATGCTGTAGTAAGACGCTGCGGGTGATGGCTCAGTTTGGTTCATGTTTTTGGTTAGGCGTCGCCACGAATGCGAAATCGCCAACATTCTTTTCATGGGATGACGAGCAGGATAATGGGTTCCGCTTTGAGTTGATGCGAATGGCCGTTTCTTGTGTCGCCTGAAACCCTCAGCGTGTCCAGTTCACCGTGTTCTTCGAGGCATCCTGCGCAAGTCATCCTTTTTTCCTGCCTAACATGTGCTTAATTCTTCCGTTTTCCCCATGAGCAGTAAACCGAAGGCTCGCGAGGCAGAGCTTAACTTTGAGGGTGCGATCGATCGGCTCGAAAAAATTGTCGAGCAAATGGAATCCGGCAAACTGGCGCTCGAAGAACTTATCGTACGTTACGACGAGGGAATGAATCTGGTGAAAGTTTGCCAGGAGCGCCTCGCTAAAGCGGAACAAAAGATTGAAATCATAGCTCGCAACAGTGCAGGAAAAACGATAATTAAGGACTTCGAGCCCACGGCGGAACCGCCTCCTACGGTCGAAACCGCAGATGAATCCGAAAGCACAAATGATGAAATCAAGCTCTTCTGAATCGGTGCCAGCGCCACACGCAACAGCCGCACCGCGTCTGCTGGATGGGATCCGATCGCCGGCCGATATCAAGGCGTTGCGTGAACAAGACCTGCCCCAACTCGCGCAAGAGGTACGGGAAGAACTAATCAGGGTCCTTTCCCAAACCGGAGGTCACCTGGGGCCAAACCTTGGGGTTGTCGAATTGACCATTGCACTGCACCGGGTCTTCAACACGCCACACGATCGCTTTGTAATGGATGTCAGTCACCAGGGTTACGTTCACAAACTGTTTACCGGGCGGCTCGATCGCTTCAATACAATGCGCCAGTTCGGCGGGCTTAACGGCTTCCTCTTGCGCTGCGAGAGCGAACACGATTGCTACGGCGCAGGCCATGCGGGAACGGCGCTTTCGGCGGCGCTGGGAATGGCAGTGGGGCGCGACCTTCGTGGCGGCGACGAGAACGTTGTCGTTGTGGCCGGCGACGCAGCGTTTACATGCGGAATCAGCTATGAAGCGCTCAACAATGTCAAAGCGCACACGAAGCGTTTCATCGTTGTGCTGAACGACAATGAGTGGTCGATCGCAAAGAATGTCGGAGCCATTGCAAATTATCTAAATAGCATAGCTACGAGCCCCACTTTTGCGCATTTGCATGAGAAAGCGGCCCATTTTGTACGCGCGATTGCCGGAAGATCAGTAGCAAATTTCGCTCATAAGGTTGAGGAAAGCGTCAAAGGCTTACTCGTGCCGAGCGTGATTTTCGAGGAACTCGGGTTGCGTTACTACGGACCGATCGACGGCCACGATATTCCATTACTCATCCAGACATTTGAGTTTTTGAAAACTCAGGATGAGCCGGTGTTGTTGCACATTCTCACCAAAAAAGGCAAGGGCTACGAGCCGGCGCTCAAGCAACCCGACAAATTTCACGGCCTGGGCAAATACAAAATCGAGAGTGGGGAGACCGCGCCAACTCCGACACCTACTTATTCGGAGATTTTCGGTAAGACGCTGGCGAAATTCGCAGATACCAATCGGAAACTCGTTGCCATCACCGCGGCGATGCCAAGCGGGACTGGTCTTTCACATTACGCTAAAGCCCATCCCGACCGCTATTTTGATGTAGGCATCGCCGAGGAGCACGCCACACTTTTTGCGTGTGGGCTGGCAACACAGGGGTTGCAACCGTTCCTCGCGATTTACTCCACGTTTTTCCAGCGCGCTTATGATATGGCAATTCATGACATTGCCATCCAGAACTTGAATGTGAAGTTGTGCATGGACCGGGCCGGATTAAGCGGCGACGATGGCCCGACGCATCACGGCCTGTTCGATATCGGTTATCTGCGGCACGTCCCAAACTGGGTGCACATGCAGCCGAAGGATGAGGACGAATTCGTCGATATGCTGTGGACCATGGCGCACTATAACTCAGGTCCGATAGCCGTTCGTTATCCGAGAGGCTCGGGGACCGGCGCAAAAGTCAAAGCCGAACCGAAACTTCTCGAGATCGGCAAGGCCGAGGTAGTACAGCACGGCCGAGATGTGGCAATTTTTGGATTGGGAAACATGTTCGAAGTGGCGGAGGAAGCCGCGCGCAAGCTTGAGGAAAAAGGAATTTCCGTTGCGTTGATCAATCCGCGATGGATCAAACCGATGGATACCGGCACCCTCGAATTCTTTGCGCGCAGCGTGGAAGTTGTATGCACGATCGAAGACCACGTTCTGCACAATGGTTTTGGCTGCGCGGTCATGGAACATTTGCATTCGCAAATGATCAGCACACCGGTGGTGCGTATCGGCTGGCCCGATCAATTTATCGAGCACGGCGCCGTTCCATTATTGCGCAAGAAACACGGGATCACTGCTGACGCGCTGGTGGAAAAAGTTCTGCCGCTGTTGCAGAAAAAATCGAAACTTAAACCGTCTGTGGCCTGAGATCCGCGTCGCCGGCAGCAGTGCTGGCCATAAATCCCACTGTAAAAGCGAAGGGCGCCTTCGTTTCCGAAAGCGCCCTTCATATTTTCGATGGCGATAAGCCGAATTCTGTCCGGCCAATTTCTCAGCCAGGATGATCATTTATCTCTCCCGGATTTCTCCGAGAGCCCGGCGAATTTTCATTCGCCATGATGCGACGATACCCGAGGATCTTCATCGGACCGGCTGCCCTTCCTCTGCTTTGTCTTGCACCGCATGGGGTTTTTCTTGCCTCGCGAATTACTCCGCGAGCGGTGAGCTCTTACCTCGCCTTTTCACCCTTGCCCGTACTTTGTTGCCAAAGAACCGGCGGTGTTTTTTCTGTGACACTCTCCGTCACCGCAATCTTTCGATTGCGATGCCCGCGTGTTTTACGCGGCATGCCGCCGTATGGTGTTCGGACTTTCCTCCAGCAACCCCGAAAGCTTTCGGGGTCGCCGGCGATCATCTGCCATCGGGCGATAATCTATCACAACA
>JBKPMH010000166.1:0-10080 GCA_046732035.1 Verrucomicrobiota bacterium | reverse complement strand
AACGTTTCCCTGCCGAATGAGCCGGCTGCCGTAAAATTGGCCACCCAAGCTGCGCTGGCTAATGCCAAACTGGCCGCGGCATTGAGCAGTGACAGTTTGAGCGAAATCGGAATGACAATCGCCTATTTAAAGCGTGCCCTCAAAGCAATCACTATTTCCATGGACGCGGCGGTGCAACTTCGAAAGATCGCCGGCTTGGTAACCCGCTCACAATATGCAGTACTTCGACAGCGTCTTTTTCACGTACGAGACGGCATCGTTACTCTAATGGGCGAGTATCGTGGCGAGTGGCGTCGTCGGTTCGGCCCCGAAAGCTTTCGGGGTTGAATGAAATAACGCCCGCTCCCGTCCAATTATGCAAACGGAAGCGACTCCGGCTCAGGTCGATGTGTCGGACTTGGATTTGGTGACACGATGCCAGGCTGGTGACACTGAAGCATTCGATGAGCTGGTAAGTCGCTACCGAACACGAGTGTTTGGCATGATTTATAACATGGTTCATAGCGAGCAGGACGCCTGGGATCTTGCTCAGGACAGCTTCCTGAAAGCGTGGAAATCGATTAAACGTTTTCGTGGCCGCTCAACATTCTACACCTGGCTTTATCGAATCGTTATGAACGTCACAATAGATTGGCTCCGCAAGAAACAAGTTAAAGGTGGAGGCGCTGAATTCGACGACGCGATCCAACTTAGAGAAGTTGAGCCGGCGTCCAGGACCGTCCCGAAGTCGGGAGCTTTGCCACACGAGAGGATGGAGCGGAGCGAAATCCGAGCCCGTATCGACAAAGCGATTGCACAGCTTTCACCCGAACAACGAGCCGTCATTTTGATGAAGGAGATCGAACAAATGCAATATCATGAAATCGCGGAGGCACTCGATTGTTCGATAGGCACGGTGATGTCGCGTCTGTTTTATGCGCGCAAAAAATTGCAAACTCTACTCAGAGACGTTTATGAAAACATTTGAAGAGAAATGGACCGCATGGCTGGACGGACAGCTTAGCGGGCAGGAATTAACGGAATTCGAGGCATCCCTGCCAGACAAAGCTGCCGCGGATAGCGAAAAGGCGGATGCGAAGAAGCTTGGGGCCCTTTTGAAGAGCGAATTAGGCGTGCCTGCGCTTGGAAACGAAGAATTTTTTAGCAATCAGCTACGCGAAAGGATCATTCGTGATAGCAGCGTCCCGTATGTAGAACACCAGGGTAGGGGACGGACATGGTGGACAATCCCCCGGCTGTTGTGGACAGGGGCCGCCTCGCTTGCCGTGTTTTTGCTTTTTACCGTTTTGGTGATTCGTGACAAAAATCCTGTCGAAGAGTCGCAGTACCTCACCCAGATTCTAAACGCGCGCGTTGACCCGGTCGTGAGCCCAAATGCGACTGTCTCGATGTTCGAGGCGAAGCAAGATCGGGTAACGGTATTATGGACTGAGGGACTGCAAAGTTTACCCGCAGACTACGCCGCCAAGTAACCGCTCATGGATCGCTCGCTGGCGTTCTTAGTTCCCCTTGTAATGGTGATCGCAGGCGCAGTGTCAGGTGGACAGGCTGCCGAAACCGTATGGAGCGGACTTGTTATTGCCGAAAACGTTACGCAGCCGCAAGCGGTACCCGCGGAACTCACACGTATCGAGGGATCCCTGAAAAGGTTTTTCGGTTACAACCAGTTTCAGGTGATCGGCCAATCGGAGAAAACGCTCAAGACCGGCCAGGAAGACTGGCTTGCAACGAGCAAATTTTTTGGCCTGCACGTCGACGCACAGGGAGAAAGCGCGGCCGGGTACGTGTTGAATTTGAAGCTTTACAAGGAGAAAGAGCTGTTGCTTGAAACGGATGCAAAGCTGAGCAAACGCAGTCCGCTGGTTATTAAAGGTCCGCAGGTCGGGAGTGGACAACTGTTGCTCGTGCTGATCATACAATAAGCGGAGCGCATTGTTGTAGTAAGAGATGCGCATCCTGCTTTTTCTTCTCATCGCAGCATTCTCAATCATGTCCTCCGCAGTTTCTTCGGAAAAACCGTTCAGTTTTAAAGACACGCCTGGGAAACTCCCGAAACATGTGGTCCCGACCGACTACGCCATTCGAGTTGTACCTGATATGGATAAGCTGACCTTTGCTGGCACCGAGAGCGTAAAACTGAACGTTCGTACGCCGGTTCGGCAACTAGTACTCAACGCTCTTCAACTTAAAATCGAAGGGGCATCTGTCGATGGGAAAAAATTAACGGCTTCTGCAATTAAGGTAGATTCGACGAACGAATTGCTGACGCTCGCATTACCATCAGAACTTTCGCCTGGCGAGCATACGCTGGCGCTTCGCTTCACGGGTAAAATCAATCAACAGGGACAAGGTCTTTTCTACATGCGGTATCAGGAACAAGACACCGATACCCGGAAAATCATGCTCGGGAGCCAATTCGAAGCGACCGATGCGCGTCGCTTTTTCCCGTGCTGGGACGAGCCGGCCTTTCGCGCACGCTTCCAATTGACGGCGGTTGTGCCCGAACACTGGCTCGCTGTCTCGAATATGCCGGTCGAGAATGAGCATAAAATTGCAGGCGGCAAAGAAGTGCGCTTCGCAGCAACTCCGCCGATGTCGAGTTATCTGAACGTTTTCGTCGCGGGCGAACTAGAATTCATTGAATCGCGAAGCGGACCTACTCAGCTCCGAGTCATAGCGACCAAAGGCAAAGCAGAAATGGGCCGCTACGCACTCGAGGCCACGGCGCAGATCTTGCAATACTACAATGATTATTTTGGCGTTGCCTATCCTTTGCCAAAGCTGGATCAGATCGCGCTACCCGGCGGTTTTGGAGGTGCGATGGAAAACTGGGGTGGCATCACTTATTACGAATCGAAGCTTTTGTTCGATCCAAAGACTTCCTCTGAGGAGACAAAGCAAGATATCTACGAAGTTCTTGCGCACGAAATGGCGCATCAGTGGTTTGGCGACCTGGTCACAATGGCTTGGTGGGACAACCTGTGGCTGAACGAAGGCTTTGCCTCCTGGATGGGATCTAAATGTACGGCGCACTTCAATCCGCAATGGGAAGTCTGGCTGCGGCGTGAATTTCCTCGCGATCCGAGCCGTCGCGCGGGAATTGCCAAAGAAGTAGCGATGGAAGGCGATGCGCGTTCGACCACTCATCCCATCCAACAACCGGTCACGACCGAGGCCGAAGCGAACAGCGCTTTCGATGATATAACTTATAAAAAAGGCCAGTCGTTTTTACGAATGCTGGAAAGTTTTCTGGGCGAAGATGTGCTTCGGAACGGAATTCGCCGTTACATCGCAGCTCACATTTACTCGAATACTACGACAGCGGACTTGTGGAACGCGCTTTCGGAGGTTTCAGGGAAATCGGTTGCTGAAATTGCAGCCGGTTGGACAAATCAACCGGGATTTCCCCTGGTGAAAGTGAAACGAGAAGCCGGCGACGTCTTACTCAGCCAGGAGCGCTTTACGGTCAATTTCACCGACGCACCAGCGCTCGAATGGAAAATTCCCGTTACGTATACGGTTGTCGGTGAAATTCCCCGAAGCCTTCTAATGAAAAACAAGAGCGACACCATCCACGACGTTCCTGCTGACAGACCGCTCAAACTGAATGTCGATGGCGCCGGAAACTATCGCGTCGAATACGATGAGGCGTCCTGGAAATTGTTGCTCGGAGCTTTGAACAATCTGAACGTTGCGGATCGCGTCAATCTGCTGAGCGACACATGGGCGCTTGTCCAGGCGAATCATGTGCCGCTTGCTCAATATTTTGAGCTCGTGGAAAAGCTGCCGGCCTCCACCGAACTGGCCGAGCGAGACCAGATCATTCAAGTACTGGATTTTATCAACGGGCTTTTGAGTGGCGCCGACCAGCAGAAATTTCAGAGTTATGCGCGATCACTCTTGCGACCTACGTTTGACGCGATTGGCTGGGAAACCAGACCTGGCGAGAAACCGGCTACAGCAAATCTCCGGGCGAGCTTAATTAAGGCACTGGGCAACCTCGACGATCCACAAATTGTTGCGGATTGCCGCGAACGCTTCAAAGCGTATCTCGCGGATCCAGAATCGGTGGCTCCTGATCTTCGACCAGCTGTGTTTTCAGTAGTCGGACGCTATGCAGACGAATCGACATGGAATGAAATTCATCAGCTAGGCCGAAAAACAACGAGCGTTGAAGAAAAACAAAACTATTATGATGCGCTGGCTGGCGCGACCGACTCCAAATTGGCGAAGAAAACGCTTCCAATCGCGCTGACAGACGAATTACCGACAAGCCGCGCTTTGTTTCTTGTGTCGCGAGTTGCCCGCGAAAGTGGTCACGCCGATATCGCGTGGGAATTTGCCAAAGTAAACATCAAAGCGCTTCTCGCAAAAACCGATGCGTTAGGGGCTAACACGTATGCGCCCGGCCTGTTCACTTTTTTCTCGGACGATTCGCGGGCACGGGAGTTAAAGACGTACGCGAAAAAGAACCTGGCGACTGGGAGCACTCCTCACGTCGCAAGGGCCCTGGATGAGATTCAGTTCCGATCGAAATTCAAGAAGCGCCTCGCAGCGGAACTCAGTGCGTGGCTTAAAGGCAAAAGGCTAAGCAAATAGGGTAGGAACCCCGGGGCCTTTCACTGATCGGTGTTTTGCTGAGGCGTGATCCACAAACGCATCGGGATCATCGAAGATTCAACAAAACCGTGATGACGGAAAAATTCCTGTGCCACATTTTCCGGCCGATCAGTTAGCAATGTCACTCGTAGAAAATTTTTCTGTTTCGCAAAGTCGATCGCGTGCTGGAGGAGCTTCCTGCCGTAACCTTTGCCCTGGTATTTTTTATGGACCACCAGGTCCTCGAGCACGATGACAAACCCGCCCTCAGCGGTGCTGATGGTGAACAGCAAATTGATCATGCCCACGATTGCGCCGTTTTGCCGTAACACAAACACGCGACCCCGGCTTGGCTGCTCGAAAATGAGCCGTAAACCACGAAGTTGTTTTTCCTTATCCGGACGAAAATCGCCTTCCTGAGCGAACAATTCACCGAGCATTTCCGAGAGTTCGTCGAGGTCCGCCTCGGTCGCCGGCTCGATCACCACATGTTCTTTTTCGCCCATTGCTTGGGATGCTTATTCCAAAAATTCACTCTTCTGGCAATCAAATTAGCCTGAGACTTCGAGCCGGCGTGAACTATTGATGCGTCTGGTAGCGTTGACAATATCGCGCTCGACCTTACTTTAGCCGCTCTTAAATCGCGCCGACTCGTTTTCGGTTTATGAAACGCACTTACCAACCATCCAAGCGAACACGCAAACGTCAGCATGGGTTCCGTGCCCGCATGAAGACAAAAGGAGGTCGCGCGACACTCGCGCGCCGTCGCCAACGCGGCCGCAGACGCTTGCTCCCAAAGCGCGTGGAAAGGCATTTCGCACGCCATACGCAAGCATAACTTTGCTGTTTCGGGCAATATGAGGGGCCTGTTCTGTTTGTCCGATTCAGGTCCAGCGAGTTTTTCAACTGGTCATCTCCGCGCTGACTGATTATTTTGAATTGTGCGATGAAATCACACGTAATTGCTATCGACTCCCCTAAAACGGATTCGAAGCTTTTTGCGTACACCCGCTGCGACGCGGTGCCCGTACTGGCCGCGATTTTTCACTGTGCCTATTTTTTCGGCATGTTCTACCTGTTCCCGCGTGTCCCGCTGTGGGTCATGCTCATTCTTGGCTTGATCTACTCCGTGAGCATTTCATGGAACATCAATGGCATCTCGCACAATTTCATTCACAACCCTTATTTCCGGTCGCCATTGCTTAACCGTCTGTTCAGCATTCTTGAATCGATCACAATCGGATTTAGCCAGGTTTTTTACGAGTGTATTCACATGCAGCATCACAAGGGAAATGCTGACCGCCCGAGTGAGAATGGTGAGACCGTCGATTGGATCTCCATCTATAAACATGGGCACGATGGTGATGCCGAACACCCGCTTAAGTACACTTTTGTTAGTTTTTTCCGTGAAGACCCCAAGACGGTCTATCGGGAATTGAAACGCAGGAATCCACGCGACGCATTCTGGGGCGTTACGGAATTAACGCTGTTCGTTTTCACGTTTGTGCTCCTTGGGTTCCTCAACTGGCGTTACATCTGTTTTCTTCTTCCATTCTGGTATTTTGGCCATTGCCTTTCGTATCTCAACGGCTACTACCGTCATTATGGTGGCAACCCGGACGAACCTCTTGCGTGGGGAGTGAGCAGTTACGATAAACTTTACAATTGGATTTGGTTTTTCAACGGCTATCACGCCGAACATCATTTCCGGCCGAAGGTGCACTGGACTCGGATGCAGACACTCCGCGATCAGATTGTGGAACTACAACGCGCTGCTGGAGTCCGGGTGATTAAACCGCCACACGCCCTTGGGTTTCTTGATCCCGATCTTCCGGCATTGAAAGAGCAATCTCAGCAAAAATCTCATGACCGTTGGAACCTAAAAAGCGCGCGGCTCGGACGAGAAGCCAACTAAAATTTTCCCGTTTCGCCTTACCGCGTAACCTGTCCACGCAAGTGCAGCCCGCTGAGAATCCAATGCCTATGCTGTCTGCTTCACTTCTGTGTTGCGTCGCTACGGTTGTATCTTTGTTCACCTGTTCCTTTGCAATAGCTCAGAACGAACCGGCGGCACCTACTCTCAAGGCCGTTCTTCTCGAACAGCTAAAAAGCACGCACAATCACGAAGAATGGTTTGTGCCATTAAACGTTGCAATTGAAGGTCTGACTGCGGAACAGGCGACCTGGAAGGATCAGACTGATAATCATTCCATCGCGCAATTGGTAAATCACCTGATTTTCTGGAACAGGCAGTACCTCGCGAAATTCAAAGGAGATAAGCCCACTCCTTTTAATGGCGATAATAAACAGACGTTTGAAGCCCTGGATAAAGCAACTTGGGAAGCGAGCGTAAAACAGGTTGATGAAGTGTTAGCCGATTGGGAGAAAGCAATCGAAGAAGCGGATGATGCGAAGCTGGCGAAATGGGCTTCAACGATAGCCAAGATCAGCGCGCATAACGCTTACCACACAGGTCAGATTATCTACATTCGAAAGATGAGGGGCAATTGGGATAGCGCGAAAGGCGTGAAGTAGGCCTCTAGCTGCAGCTGGCAGGCTTGCGCATTACCGACTCAGCTGACCGCCTGATCACAATCCTACTGGCGCGTCATTGCGTCGGCTCACATCATCTTGACGTTGCGCGCAGAAGAAAGGAATCCACAAAAAGGCTTTGCGATGTTACAAAGCTGATTGGCCTGTGTACCCTTGCTGCATGGTAGGTGCTTTGCAGATCCCGAGTTTGAGCACATCCTCGAAACGTCAGGATTTCACTCTCATCGGCGATTCCCTGATAGTCTACTCAGGTTGATGACGACCATGCTGTAACTGAACATAGAGCTGCGGCGCTAGAAATTGCGCGGCAGCAATGAAAATTCTTCCCAGACGAATCAGACGCCGCTTGGAAAAACAAACTCGCAGATTAGGACACTGCGCGATCTACGAGACAGAATTGCAAAGCATATGGCCGCCAAACGAGGAAAACCGAAAAGCAAAAATCGCGCAGCTTGCGAAGGAGCACGGGTTCCATTTGGCCTTCTACAGGCAAGGACTCTGCGCCATCTTTGAGAAACGACCTATCCTCGCGGCTTGATGAGAACGCGCGCGGTTGTTACCCGCACGTGCCACATCTTGAGAGGGAAGCGAGACGCGCCGGGTGAAAAAACAAAGCCCGGAGCGTCTCGCCGAGAGTTAGGTTCCACACCCGTTTCAAAGCTATGGTTCAGAATGATGTGGTCAAAAGAATTACGGTAACGCCACCGTTACTTCCGAGGAGCTGACTGGCGGAAGCGCTGGGCCGGTATGGCTTGCGATGGCTCCGGCGATTGGCTAGTCGGATGATGTGATGTCATTATCAGGCTGCGATCGAACGTCGCGTCGTCGAGCACGAAAAGACTCGCCGGTGAACCACACCACTGTGAGCAGAAATCCAATGACAGCGATGGCGCCGAAAATCATTGTGGTATGGAGCGCTGCAAAAGCCATGTGGCGTGCGGCGGAAACTTCGGGTGAACCGAGGGTAGCTGATGCGTTTCGATCAAGCGATACTCGATGAAGAATCATGCAGATAAATTTCCGCGTTGTGCATCGAACAGGCACGAGTAATTTCCGGTTCTTTACGGGTCCAATGCTAAGACAGCGATATTTTATGCTACCGAATTTGCTATCGTTCCAGGCAGCCCGAAAATACACGTTCGTACAGCATTCACCTGGGAAATAGGCAGTTGCACCGTTAGCTCAATTGGCAGAGCAAGTGACTCTTAATCACTGGGTTGCAGGTTCGATTCCTGCACGGTGCACAGTGCTTGCTTAGTCCACGTATCGTTGCGCGATCGGCATTCTTCGGCCAATCCCAAAGGCGCGGCTTGTTACTTTCAATCCTGGCGCAGCTTGTTCCCGCTTATATTCGTTAAGATCGACGCGGCGCTGTACCCAGCGCACCGTTTTTTCATCGAATCCGCGAGCAATGATATCGCGCGCGCTCAAACTTTCTTCGACATAGAGCTGCAGAACCTCATCAAGAATCTCATAAGGCGGCAGTGTGTCCTGATCTTTTTGATTTGGTTTCAACTCCGCGCTCGGCGGCTTTTCAATTGTGGATTTCGGGATGACTTCGCTGTCACAATTAATCCAGCGCGCCATCTCGTAAATCATCGTTTTCGGCACATCACTAATTACGGCAAGGCCACCTGCCATGTCACCGTAGAGCGTGCAATAGCCGACAGCCAACTCGCTCTTATTACCTGTGCTGAGCACGAGATGACCAAATTTATTCGACAGCGCCATCAAAATCATCGCGCGCAAGCGGGGCTGCATGTTTTCTTCTGCCTCGTTTTCCGGCAGACCTTTGAAAACCTCCTTGAACTGCCCTTTGAAGATTCTGAATGCCTCGGTGATCGGAATTTCGAGGAATTTGATTCCCAAATTTCGGGCCAGACTGCGGGCGTCTTCAACACTGCCGCGCGACGAGTACGGGCTCGGCATGGAAACGCCGGTCACATTCTTAGCTCCGAGTGCAGCGACGGCGATGACTGCCGTGACCGCAGAATCAATTCCGCCGCTCAGACCCATTACGGCGGAATGGAAATTGCATTTACGAAAATAATCCCGCACTCCGAGCGAAAGCGCAGCGAACAGTTGTTCTGGCGTTTTGACCTCGCGAAATTCGATCGCGTTGCATGAATCAGTATCGACAATCTTTTCGTCCGTAACGAATCCCGCCAGCTGCGCGATACAATCGCCCGAAGCATTCACCGCAATTGAGTTCCCATCGAAGATCAATTGATCGTTACCTCCAACGGCATTGCAATAGCAGATCGGTCGATGATATGCGCGTGCTTGCGCCGCGATCATCTCAAAGCGACACGCAGGCGCTCCCAGACGGAATGGTGACGCGCTCAGATTCAAAAGAATCTCGGCTCCTTGATCCACAAGGCTGCGGGCCGGTTCGACGTTGTAAAGCGCTCGCGGCAGGTACTCGTCCGTCCAGATGTCCTCACAAATGGTCACGCCGATTTTCTTTCCGTGCACGTCAAATGGCTCAACACGCGCCGCCGGTTCAAAATAGCGATCCTCATCGAACACATCGTATGTAGGTAACAGAGACTTGTACGTTTTGCGGATCGATTTACCGCGCTCGAGTAAAGCAGCCGCGTTATGAAATGGTCTTCCGCGACCCGGATTGCGCTCAACGTATCCGACGAGCAACGGCGCGATTCCGACACAAGCATGTAACTTTTCCATGACCGCCAGGTTTTCGGGCACGAACCGCGATTTAAAGACCAGGTCCTGCGGTGGATAACCGGTAATTGCCAGCTCGGGAGTCAAAACTAATTCCGCGCCTGCGGCAGCGAGCCGCTGATAAGCGCCGATGATCAGTTCGCAGTTCCCTCTCAAATCCCCCACAATCGGGTTAATTTGAGCGAGACCAATCTTCATACCGCGGTAGAGCAGATTATGCGCACAATTGCGGGCAGCAATTTT
>JBKPMH010000165.1:0-16735 GCA_046732035.1 Verrucomicrobiota bacterium | reverse complement strand
ACGCTCGACTTGGACACAAGCAGATGTCGCGAAGCTGTGCGCGGATTGCGTTGGTCGAGCGACCAGTCGACCAGCCGGTTGAAAAGCATGGCTGCCGTGCGCGCGAACACCATGCAGCCAATAACCAGAACCAAAATTCTCAACGACGGCCAGCCGTTCGCTGCCACGATGAGCGCACCTAGAGCAAACGGCAGCGCAAAGATCGTGTGTGAAAAACGAATTAGACGGAGAAATCGCGATACAGGGCCACCAAATCCAATCAGGTCGCGTTGTCGTTCTTTAGAGCTCACGGAAACAACGTTCTATAGAAGGCAGCCACGAGAAGCGCGTTATAATTTGCAGTCACATTTCAGTGGGACGGTTCTTTGTCTTTCGCGAAATCGCAAACATGAAAGCGCCGGCCGACGAGTCTTCCGGTGCTGCCTAATCCGCCGGACGTTCGGATCCTTTGCGAATCTCTCCATGCAAACAAGCGGAAAGGCGTCTGGCTAAAATCCAATGAAGTTTTCGCCGTTGTTTCCGTGTAATTTTCGTCGTTAAATGCGTGAAGTGGATCAGGCGGAGTACTTCCCAACACTCGACCATGAAACCGCTGCTGCCACGCCGGCGCCCCGCGTGGATTTCGAAACGCAATTTGGAAGTGCAAGCGTGGTCCCATCAACCCGGGAACTCGATCCAGAGTTGCGAGAGCGTGCGTTTGCAAACCAGTGGAAAGATCTGCGCTATTATGAAGTCTCTGCGCAAGGGCTTCGTGAGCAATTCCAACACCGCTATCTCGCTCTACATGATGCGCGCAATGGGCGGTCGGTGGTACAGCCGATCTTTTTTGTAGACCAGGATCTGACCCAAGGGTTGCAACCAAAGCTCCGCGCACTCCTCGGCCTGCCGCGGCGCATCTTCCCCCGCTGGCTCCAGCTCCGCATGCTTGTGGCTGGATGCTCCACCAGCGAAGGCGATCTGGACTCTACTCAGGCGTGGGCCGTCACTGCGCTCCACGAAGCGCTGGCGATTTACGGCCGCGCGTCGGGCGTGGCGCTCATCTTGTTGAAAGATTTCCCGGCGAGTTATCGAAAGGCGCTTGCGCCTTTCGCTCGCACTGGCTACAGGCGTGTCCCAAGCATGCCGGCGTGTGAGCTGGAGGTCGATTTCAGCAGTTTCGAGGAGTTTCTGCAGAAAAAAATCGGCCGCGTGTTTCGCGAAAATCTCCGGCGAAAGTTCAAGAAGCTGGCGAGGCGTCCTCCCATCCAAATGGAGGTTGTTTCAGATATCACGCCAATCGTCGATGAAATTTATCTGCTTTATCTGCAAACGTTCGAGCGCTCGCAATTTCGGTTCGAAAAGTTAACGCGCGAGTTCCTGTGCAAGATCGGCCGCGACATGCCCGATCGGGCGCGCTTTTTCCTCTGGCGCATAGATGGCAGGATCGTCGCCTTCGCATTGTGCATGCTGCATCGCGACACGCTCTACGACTTGAACATCGGGCTTGATTACTCGATTGCGCTCGACTTGCATCTTTACTTTGTCACGCGCCGCGACATTCTTCAGTGGGCCACCGAGAATGGCGTTCGCCATTACCATGTCGGTCCTCTCAACTACCATCCGAAGCTCCATTTCCGCATGAAGCTGGTGCCGCTCGATCTGTATGCACGACACCTCTCACCATGGATTAATCCAATCTTCAAGTTTGCACTTGGATGGCTTCAGCCCGCGCGGCACGATCCGTTTATCGCGCAGTTTCCAAACGCCAGCGAGCTATAGGTAACTGCGCCTCGACGATGCCGAAACAGTTTTCTCCAAACAATTTCTTGCGCTGTGCGAGCACTACTGCTTCGGATTGACTGGGAAATGTTTGTTCTTGAGACGCTCCGGAACTTTTTTCGTTTGCTCCTGTTCGACCTTTTCGGTCACGGCATTTAGCTCGTCGTAGGCTTCGCGGCTTTTTGCGGCGCGGCACATGTAAGCCGTCGCATGACCCAGTGGAATTCGAGCTTCAGGCATCCCGACAAATTCCACCGCTTGCTGGGTCGCGATCGCAAGCTGCAGCGCTTCCGGATCGGCGAGGCCGATATCTTCGCTTGCGAAAATGACGATCCGTCGTGCGATGAACCTGAAATCTTCGCCGGCATGCAGCATTTTGGCCAGCCAATACATCGCGCCTTTTTCGTCGGATGCCCGCATGCTTTTGATGAACGCGCTGATCGTGTCGTAGTGCGCGTCCCCCGCACGATCGTACACGACGGCTTTCTGCTGTATGCTTTCTTCGGCTACCCGAAGTGTGAAATGAATTGTTCTTCCGGCCTCAGCGCGGTTGGCTACTGGCGGAGTGGTTAGGACACCGATTTCCAGAGCGTTCAAACATTTGCGCGCGTCGCCGTCGCTAAGCTTCGCCAGATGCCGGCGCGCATTTTTATCCATCGTCACATTGTAATTTCCAAGTCCACGTTCCTTGTCCGCCAACGCGCGATCGATCAACGTTTCGAGGTGCTCAACACTGAGTGGCTCGAGCCGGAAAATCTGCGAACGCGAGACGAGTGCACTGTTTACGTAAAAGAACGGGTTATAAGTCGTCGCTCCAATGAGACGCAGCGTTCCTGCTTCAACATCAGGCAGGAGAATGTCTTGTTGCGCCTTGTTAAAATGATGGATCTCATCAACAAAGAGAATTGTCTTTCGGCCTGACGTGCGCAGACGATTGACGGCACCTGCGATGACCCGACGCATCTCAGCGACGTTGCTTTCCACGCCGCTGATCCGGACGAATTTTGCGTGCGTCACCTCCGCAATAATTCGAGCTAGCGTGGTTTTACCGCTGCCGGGTGGACCATAGAAAATCACCGACGGCAAACGATCGGCTTCGATTGCCCGACGCAAAAGTTTTCCTGGTGCCAGGATGTGCTTCTGGCCAACGAGGTCATCCAGCGAGCGCGGGCGCATGCGCGCGGCAAGCGGTGCGCTCTCGGTGCGCTCAACTTCGACATCCTGGTCATCCCCGAAAAGGTCTGCCACGAGGGAAATTACGGCGCGACAGTGAACCGGGCAATCGGTGCTTAGAATGCGTGGCGCCCCAGTCAACCTCTTGATCGCACCACATCGATAGCGATGGCCCAACTTCATAAGGGCTTGCTTTGCCGCAACGAAATGAACGAAAAGCAGCAGAATGAGATTCCTGAACGGGCCACGTCAACCCTTTGTTGGCTTATCGCTCATGGCCGCAATAGGAATCATCACAGGAGACGTTTTTCCGCTATGTCGCACCACTTTGGTTGTGGCAACGATCATTCTCGCAGTCTGCACCGTAATCGCCGCGTATCGGCCCATACCGCTCGCGACTTATGTCATCGTTTTGTTTGGATTTTTTCTCCTGCACAACCTTCAAACGACCGACACGCAAGGCCAGCAGCTTTCTGACGAACTTGGCAGCCGGCCGCGAGTCGTCACCGCAATTGGGTGCGTAGTGACTGAGCCAAAGATTGCGGCCAGCGGATTCGCGACGTTTCTGCTGAAGCTGAAATCAATTGAATTCGAAGGCCGGAAGCAATCCACAGGCGCCGTGTGTCAGGTTCGTTGGAAAGGCGCTCCGGAATTTGGCGACGAATTGAAGCTTTTTGGAATGGCCGAAATCATTCCACCGCCTCGCAATCCCGGCGAATTTGATATGCGCGCGTATCTGGCGCGTCACGACGTTCGTCGAATGATCTTTGTTCGCTATCCCGAAGACGGCGTACTGATTCGACACGGGGGCGGTAATTACATCCTACGGCTGGCGCAGCGATCACGCGCATGGATGCAAAAGGCGCTTTGCCGAGGGCTGGAGAATGCGCCTGAGGTGCAAAATTTTCTGAGTGGGATTGTCCTTGGTCTACGGCATCAAACACCCCAAGACATTGAGGAACCATTTCAGCAAACCGGCACGCTTCATCTTTTCGCTGTAGCCGGGCTGCACGTCGGCATTGTTGCCGCTCTGCTGTGGATGGTTGCAACAGTAGCGCGACTCTCACGCAAATGCGCGGCTGCGCTTATCATACCTCTGCTCCTTTTTTATGCCGCAATCACCGGCCTGCATGTTTCGAGTATACGAGCTGCCGTGATGAGCTCGATCTTGCTTGGCGGATTGTTCTTCGAGCGGAAGGTTTTCGTTCTTAACAGTCTCGCTGCCGCGGCGTTCTTTCTCCTTTCCTGGAACACGAACGAACTTTTTTCGACGGGCTTTCAACTCTCCTTTGCAGTCGTAGCTGCCATCATTTTGTTTGCCGATCCCCTTGCAGGATTTTTGCAGCGTTGGACTGCTCCGGATCCTTTCTTGCCACGTAGCCTGTTGCGGGATCCGCAACGATGGCTGCACGAAAGCATCGAATGGCTCTGCCGCGGAACCGGTGTTTCTCTGGCGGCATGGCTCGGTTCATTGCCGCTGGTCCTTTGGTATTTTTACATCATCACACCGATTTCTCTTGTAGCGAATCTGATCGTTGTGCCGATTGCTTTTTTTATTCTCGCGATCGCGCTTTTGTCTCTCCTTTCGACGCTGGTTCTCCCTGCCTTCGCGGTGATTTTCAACAACGCCAACTGGCTGCTGGTTCAACTGGTCATGGCGGTCGTGCAATTGCTCGCGAATTTTCCCGGCGGCCATTTTTACGTCGAACATCCACATTGGCCGGAAAACCTGGTCGCAAAGATTACCGTGCTGGATGTCGATACCGGCGCGACGGTTCACTTACAATCGGCAGGCGCAAATTGGTTGTTCGATTGCGGGGGCGACCGCACTTATCCCCGGGTAGTCCGTGAGTACTTGCACTGGGCCGGTGTGAACCGGCTCTCCGGCGTGCTGCTCAGTCACGGTGATGCAAATCACATCGGTGGCACAGCACAATTGCTGCAAGATTTTCCTCGAACCCGCTTTTTGGATAATCCGTCGCCAGATCGCTCCGCTGTTCACAAGAAGTTCCAACGTTTGTTTCGAGAACATGGATTCAAACCAGGCCATTTAATTGCAGGGGACAGTTTCCGTCTGTCGCACAACGTCACTGCTGACGTTCTGTTCCCTCCAAAAAACTTCAGTTCACCAATCGCCGATGATCAGGCGTATGTTGTTCGAGTGCTCGTCGGTCCTGCCACCTCGATCCTATTCATGTCCGACACCGGCGTTAACACCGAGCAACAACTATTGGCTCAGCATTTAGATCTTCGGACTGATATCATTGTTAAAGGTCAGAATTATTCCGGAGAATCCGGTTCAGATGCATTCCTCGACGCGGTGCAACCGCGTCTGATAATTGCTACTTCACGCGACTTCCCAAACTACGAGCGACTCAGCGACGCATGGATGGAGAATTTGCGAAAACGAGGCATTAAGCTCCTGCGCCAGGACGAGACCGGCGCTGTGATTCTGCGGTTTCGTCAGGCTAGTTGGGAGGCGGAAAGTTATTTTACAGGCGAGATCTTTCGCAGTTCCAGCGAGTGAATGGTGGCGCCTTTCTTCTGGAAAATGAGGCCAAATCGGCTCAATGGCAGATCAACATCATCCTTACTGATTGCAAAACCGCGGTCTGATTGGGCGACCTCCTTAATGACCGCGAAGTAATTCAAGTCATCGGTGGCAATGTAAATGCTCCCGTCTTTGTTAAGGGCGGCATGTATTGAGCTAAGGAAATCCGGCGCGACAATCCGGCGTCGATGATGGCGGCGTTTCGGCCAGGGATCAGGGAACAACAGATAAAATTTTTCCACCGATCCAGCCGGCAACAGATAATGCACCGCATAGGAACTCTCCACTGGCAACAGCCGCACATTATCCAGTGTGGCAGCCTTGCGCGCCGACGCGCGAACACGATTGAGCAAGCGTTCGATTCCAAGAAAGTTTTTGTCCGGCATACGCTGAGCCAGCGCGCAAAGAAACAACCCATCGCCACATCCAAGGTCCACATGTAGCGGTGCGTTACGCTCGAAAATCTTCTCGAGATCGAGACGATCGGTTAACGAATCAAGCTCGATGACTCGAAAAGGGACGTGCCTGCGGTGAGCTAAGCTACCCTCATCCGCAGGCACGCTGAGGAGAAAGTGAATCGACGAGTCCCAGAACTCGAATCAACAGGGAGACAACGCCGAAAGAACCGCGGCCGTTTTGATGATTTTGTCTGACCTGCATTGAAAGTGACGTTGAACCCGTTTATGCCGGTCGACCCAGGGATGGCAAGCAAAAAATATCTGAGTTATTCACAACGCCGCCGTGTGAGGCCAGAAATGGGAAGAAGTTGGATTTACTGCGCGCGCTTGGGCCACCTCGCGCTTACAGGGAGAGGCCAAATCTAAGCGATGACGCCGCCCGCCGAATTCGGCCCCTCACCTCAGTCCTCTCCCCCTTGCCGAAGGGGAGAGGCGAAAAACGTGACTTGGTAATCAACGAACACCGGCATTTACAACGCGCGGATCGAGAAGCTGTCTAACATCGCAAGTATGAAGCGAACCTTTATTCACTTTCTGGGCTGCACGCTGATTGCTGCAGCCACTATAGCAAACAGCCACGCGCAAAATCCTTCTCCAGCGGAAACCAAAACCGCGGTTTTTGCCGGCGGTTGCTTTTGGTGCATTCAGCCGGCCTTCGACAAGGCTAAAGGCGTGATCAAAACCGTGGTGGGTTATTGCGGCGGCACGGAACCAAACCCGACTTATCAACTTGTTTCATCAGAAAAAACCGGTTACCGCGAGTCCATTGAGATCACCTACGACCCAACAAAGATTTCGTTCGATCAGTTGCTCGATATTTACTGGCGACAAATCGATCCGACTCAAGCGGACGGTCAGTTCACCGATATCGGGCCGAGTTATCGCGCCGCCATTTTTTATGGCACCGCTGACGAGAAAAAAATCGCCGAGGCGTCAAAAGAGAAACTCGCTCGGTCGGGAAAATTCAAGAAACCGATCGTCACCGAAATTTTACCCGCAATGAAATTCTATCCCGCTGAGCCATATCACCAGAAATATTACCAGCAGAACCCGGAACACTTTGAAGCGTTCGAGGAGGGATCCGGGCGGGATTCCTTCAAGAAGAAAAACTGGCAGCAATAAGATTTAACGTCCAACGCTCAATCCTTAACGCCCAGCATCCAAATTTCACCATTTTGTCATTCTGAGCGAAGCGAAGAATTTTTGATCATTTGCGGACCGATTCCAGCTAGACCACCTGCACCCCTTCGGTCGCGGTCCGTTTGGCGTAAAGCTCGCTGAGGCGTTTTGTCATGGGACCGATTTTGCCATCGCCAATCTGGCGATTGTCCAGTCTGGTAACTCCAGCCAGCTCACCCATTGTGCCGGTGCAAAACATTTCATTAGCACCGTAAACATCGACGAGAGACAGATCCGTTTCGATGCACCGAATTTTTTCCTCGGCACAGATTTCCATCACAGTCGCCCGCGTGATTCCCTCTGGACAAGCCACCACGTGGCTCGTGGCCAGATCACCGCTTCCGCGCGATCTATCGTTGTTGCGCACGATGAAAACGTGTGTGGCGTTTGTTTCAGCGAGAAAACCGCGGGTATCAAGCATCAAAGCATCGTCTGCGCCGGCGCTGTTTGCCTCAATCTTTGCCAGGATTGAATTCAGCAGGTTTGCATGATGAATTCGGGCGTCGAGAACCTCGCGTGGAGGACGCCGGATCTTGCTCGTAATCAAAGTCAGACCGGTCTTGGCGTAAACCGGCGGCTTATGCTCCGCGAGAACGATTAATGTCGGGCCATCCTGATTTAAACGTGGGTCCATTCCAGATGTGATTTTTATACCGCGGGTCAGGGTCAGCCGGATATGCACGCCGTCAGTCATTTTGTTTGCGACGAGCGTGCGTTTGATCTCGTCGATAATTTCCTCGTGCGATGGAATTTGGGAAAATGACAAAGCCTCGGCCGAATCCTTCAGCCGATCGAGATGCTCGTGCAGTTTGAAAATCCGGCCATTGTACAACCGCAGACCTTCCCAGACTGCGTCCCCACCCTGGACCGCGGAATCAAACGGACTGATGCCAGCCTTGTCACGATGCACCAACTGTCCGTTGATACTAACGATCAGGTCACGATTTCTTTCGTCGAATTTTTGGAGCATCTGATGAATAATTCAACCCAGTTTGTATTCGCACAAACGATCATAAAATTCCCGACAGCGATCGTGAATTTCCTGGAACCGCGCGGGAACTTTCAAATCCCTCGCCTGGTATGGCTGAAAAGACGTCGTTTTCGCCACTTCATCATACCAATGCTTCGCCCAGACACCGTCGGTCTCGCGTAATCCCGGCGGCCACGAGAGCATTGAATCGCTGAACTTGACCCCGATTGCCTCGCATAGCAGGTGCAACGTCCGTTTTGGATTTTCCAACACATCTTTTGCATCGATGACCGGTGGAACGGAATTGGTACGAGCGCGGACAAAATCGAAAATCTCGGCCTGCTGTACAAAACCAAGATCTGCCAGGGTTGGCTCTTCTCGTTTTTTGACGTAAGACGCGATCACCTCGCGTGGATCACGAAGTAAAAAACAATTCGTAACGGCACTGAGCCATTGACGGTCCACCTCTGGCAAAAGGTGATGTGTCATTTGTTTCTGGAAGAAAATCGGCCTGTCATCCGGAGTGGGCCCGGTTAGCCGCGCGATGACTCTTCGCCAGTCGGTCTCCCCAAAGGCGATCACCTCGTTTGCAGCGGGATGCTTCTTGCGAGTCGTGTTCAGATAAAACGCGTAAAACGGCTCATCGACCACAAAAGTATCGGCCCGATTGCCCCAGGAACGCATCATGGCGGTTGAGATATTTCGCGGGCCCGACCACATCGCGATGCGAACCGCTTGAATCATTGCCAAAGAATCTGCGCGGCTGTACAAATTGCCAGCCGGAATTGATCTTTTGGGCGCTAAAAAACGCTCGAATGAGCGCGCTAACTCTTGGCGAAAACGCCTAACAGCGGCCGGCGAGACGGCGTCTTCGACCGAAAATCGCTAACGAAACCATTCTCAGTGCGAATCTCGACGTGACCAGCCGCGCGTTTGGCGTCATAGACCAACACGGCGCCGACCGGCGCCTTGTAAGGGTCAGTCACCGGGAGTTTTTTAAACCCGTAATTTTTCACCAACTCCTGACCGGCTTGTTTTGCGAGAGTCGTGGTGGGACGGGACTTTACTACACCGGCCGCAACGAGGGCTTCCTTCACGTAGCGCCAGCATTTCGAAAGAGAATGTGCTCTTGCGCGTTCTTCCGCAATGGTGGCAGCGCGGCGCAGCTTAGGATCAATCTTTGAATCATTTTTGAACGGCTGCACGAGCTTCTTTGGATAATATTTGTCAACTACCTCAACCGACTGCTTCTTGCCTGAAGCGTCGGTGTAACCGAATTCCGGTTTTGGGGCAGAAAAATTCAACGCCGCCGCGGGACGCGGCCAAAACGTCACACAACACAGCCCGAGAATTAAATAGGGGGTTATTTTTCGCATAAAGCGCGCGTCCTATCGCTGCGATCGCTTGCTCCTGCAACTAATTTTTCAAAAAAAAACGTAATTTTTTTCTTTGACAACGAGCCAATCCGGACAGGTCGTCAAAACAGCAATTTGAGAGCGATTTTTCGGGGTCCTCACCCGCTAAAGCGATGAAACGAATTGAACCATTCGATCGCGGATTTTCGAGTCAGGAAGCCGTCCCATTCCTCCTCCCATATTATCTTCGAGGTGATGCGGCTTGTTAGTCGCCGGAATGACGCAACTGATAGCAGGATTCGCCACGATCCATTTTAGAAAAAATTGTGCCCACGAATGGCAATCAAACTCAGCGGCCCAATTCGGCAATGGCTTTGAACCTGTTTTACTAAAGAGATCGCCGCCACCAAAGGGCCGGTTGGCGATTACAGCAATGTTGCGTTGTTGCGCAAGCGGCAAGAGGCGCTGTTCAGCCTGGCGTTCCATTAGCGAATAATTGATCTGCACAAAATCGAGCTTTTCGCTTTGCATGATTTTTTCGACTGCGCCAAACGCGCCCGCCTCATAGTGCGTAATGCCGAGGTAACGGATACGTCCCTGCGACTTCCATTCGCGCAGCGTGCCCAGCTGCGTTTGGACATCCACCAGATTGTGGACCTGCATCAGATCGATTCGTTTTGCCCGCAATAGCGCCATCGAACGGTTCATCGATTTGATTCCATCTTCTTTGCCACGGGTCCAAACTTTCGTAGCGAGAAAAACTTTATCTCGAATTCCGAGCGCGTCGGTTAGTTGGCCAATCACTTCTTCGGCTCGGCCGTACATCGGAGACGTGTCGATTACGCGTCCACCGCGTTTTACAAACAGAGAGATTACGTCTTCCAGCTGTCTTCGATTATCACCCGAAAGATCGACATCGAAGGCCTGCCATGTTCCAAGGCCAATCACCGGCAGCTTTTCGCCGGATAAAGGAATCGAGCGCGTTAGCATCGCCATTGATTCGCTTCTCGCCTGGGCTCGGGCCCGATCCATCGGCAACAGCAACCCACCGGCCGCTGCGCTCATCAGTCGTGCAGCTTCTCGTCTGGTCATATCCTTTGTCTTTCCGACGGAAGTGGATGATTTTCCAGCTGACTTACGAAAATTAGAAAGGCCTCGCCCTCACTCGACATAACAAACTATGAAACGTCGTCAGTTTATCAAAACCGCCGCGGGAACTGCTGTCGCAGTAAGTGCCGGATCTGCAACGCTGCTCGCGGAGAAGTCCGTGAAACCTTTACGTATTCTGATTCTTGGCGGCACAGGGTTCACCGGACCCTTCCAGGTTCAATACGCGTTGAGCCGTGGTCACAAAGTAACGACGTTTAATCGGGGTAAGACGCATCCGGGCGAACTACCACATGAGGTTGAGCAATTGATCGGTGATCGCAACGGCCAACTCGATGCACTCAAAAATCGGCAATGGGACGTGGTGATCGATAATCCCACAACGCTGCCGGTTTGGGTACGAGATGCCGCACAAATCTTAAAGGGAAACGTCGATCGATACGTCTTTATCTCGACCATCTCGGTCTATCAGGACTCCAAGACCGGTCTGGATGAAAAATCTCCGCTGCAAAGTTACGACGGTGCCGATCCGTACAAAGAAACCCTCGAATCGATGAAGGCGAATGGTTTTAAGTTGTACGGACCGCTCAAAGTGCTTTCTGAGAAAGAGGCGGAAAAATGGTTTCCAGGCAAAACGCTCATCATTCGGCCCGGACTAATTGTTGGCCCGCGAGACGAGAGCGACCGCTTTACCTATTGGCCGGTTCGGATCGATCGCGGTGGCGAAGTACTTGCGCCGGGTAAGCCACAGGATTCTGTCCAGTACATTGATGGGCGCGATTTGGCGGAATGGACGATTCGCATGGCAGAAAATGGCGAAACGGGAATTTACAATGCGACCGGTCCAGCCAATCCGATCGGCATTGGTGCGACCCTTGATGGAATCAAGGCTGCTCTGAAATCCAACGCGACGTTTACATGGGCGGCCGAGAGATTTTTGACCGATCAAAAAGTGCAGGCCTGGTCTGATATGCCGGTGTGGGCTGGTGCGGACGATGGAATCACCCGCACCAGCATCAGTCGCGCGCTTTCCAAAGGACTAACCTTTCGACCGCTTGATGAAACAGCGCGTGACACGCTCGAATGGTTCAAATCACGGCCACTAGATCGACAGGCACACATGAAAGCCGGCATTACACCGGAGCGCGAAACCGAAGTACTCGCCCAGTGGCACAAACAGCGCGGCTAGTTTAGGTCCTCCACATGGCCCGCGATTCAGATCGGCCATCGGTGATAGGACGGATATTCTCGTCTCTTACGTCTGTGGAGCGGAGTGAACTGCCGTCGGTTATTGTCGCGTTCTTTCTCTTCTTTTGCGTGCTCGGCGGCTATTTCGCCGTGCGACCAGTGCGTGAAACCGTTGGCACGATTCTCGGTCGTGACCGCGTTGCCAATCTTTATCTAGCTACCTGGATTGCATCGCTTGCGATCGTCCCGATCTATGGGGCTGTCGTTGCCAAACTCAGACGAAGCGTGTTTCTTCCGCTTATCTACGGCTTCGTGGCCGTCGCGCTCGCGATCGTGGGTGGCGTTCTGCAAAATCAATCCAGGAATGTGGCGGTTGGGCAGTTCTTCTACGTTTTCATCAGTGTACTGAGCCTGTTTCTAGTCTCCGTTTTCTGGAGCTTCCTGGTTGAGCTTTTCGACTCCGGCCAGGCGAAGCGGCTGTTCCCGGTCATCGCGGCGGGTGGAACCGCGGGCGCCTTGGTAGGACCGCTCTTCACCGATTTCGCCGCACGAAGCATCGGCAACGGCGGCATTCTCTTCGTCGGAGCTGCGCTCTTTGCTTTCGCGGTGGTGTTGCAGGCAATTCTGATTCGCCTCTGGAAAAGCGCACCAGAGCCACATGGAGAGCGGGGCGAAGCTCATTATCAATCCCGCGACCGCGCGCTTGGCGGAAATCCATTTGCAGGAATCACCCTGGTGCTGCGTTCGCCTTACCTGCTGGCGATTGCGGCTTATGTTGCCTTGCTCGCGACGGCAAACACCTTCCTCTATTTTGAACAGCTTCGCCTCGTCGCAACGACCTTCGCCGATACCCAGACCCGAACGAGTGTCTTTGCACGCATTGACTGGATTGTGCAGAGCCTCACCATCCTGGGGCAGCTTTTTATTACGGGCAGAATTGCTTCAAGGCTGGGATTAGTCGTCCTGCTCACGATAATTCCAGTGGCCATTTTCTTTGGTTTCATAGTACTTGCTACGTGGAACACGTTCATGGTGCTGGCAGTCGTCATTGTCCTGCGTCGCAGCGGCGAGTACGCCTTCGTTCGTCCGGGTCGGGAGATGCTTTGGACGCCGATGAGCAAGGAGACGAAGTATAAAGCAAAAAACTTTGTGGACGTTCCGGTTTATCGGGGCGCGGATGCCGCAGTGGCGCAACTTCAACGTGGGATCGAGGGTGCAGGGTTTGGCGTGCAGAGTCTGGCGTTACTTGGAGCGCTGGCCGCCGCTCTCTGGGCCGTAAATGGCTGGTGGCTTGGACGGCGCTATGATTCGTCTGCACAGCCTGCGTCCGAAGCGCCACATTGATCCCGCAGGTCGGTCAGCAAAGCTGCCCGTGCGCGGGGGTTCGCGCGTCGCGTTTGGCTCGGCGAAAAAGAGTTGCGCTAGCTGGCGTGCGACGTGAATCGTAAACAGCAAACAACTAAAGGAGATCAAACAATGGCAACACGAACTGGATCGGCTGTTTGGGAAGGCACTCTAAAACAGGGTAAGGGAACCATGAAACTTGGGAGCGGAGCATTCGAAGGCCCCTACTCTTTCTCATCGCGGTTTGAAGAAGGCAAAGGAACGAACCCAGAAGAACTGATCGGCGCAGCCGAGGCCGGCTGTTACACGATGGCGCTTTCGGCAAACCTGGAGAAAGCCGGGCATCCCGCTAAACGAGTCAGCACCACCGCAACCGTAAAATTAGAAATGGTCAGTGGCGGACCGAAAATTACCACGATCGATTTAAAGACTGAGGCTGAGGTTCCCGGAATCGATGAAGCAAAATTCAAGGAGCAAGCTGAGTTAACGAAAAAGACGTGCCCAGTGTCCGTCGCTCTCGCCGGCACACAGATCAATTTGGAGGCGAAACTGCTGTAGTTGCTGCCGGTATTACTTCCCCAGCTCGTACAGATATTGGACAAAGGACATCACCGCGCCGTCGAATCCCTGTATTTTCGGGTCTGTCGATTCGATGATGTAATACTCGTCGGGCGCATGCGCCCCACTGCCGTGTCCAAGGCCGAAATGACCGGCGGCGAGCTTCAGCGGTTCACCGGTAAAGACGTAACCAGGATACGAACCGGCATTGCGTGGCCAAAGCAGCGGATCGATTCCGAATTGTTTGTAAGTCGCAACCTGCGCTTTGATAAGAGAAGAATCAGCCGAGGTGCTGGTTGGATCGTAACCGCCGGTCATGTTTACCTCGATGTCGCCAAAACCATGTTTTGCCAGATGGGCCTTTAACGCTGCGAGCGCATCAGCCGCTTTCATATCCGGCACCAAACGCATGTCGATCTTCGCAACAGCACGATGCGGCAGGATTGTTTTGCCTCCGGGTCCGGTGTAACCGCCCACCAATCCTTCAATGTTAACTGTCGGCTGCGATTCAAGCCGTTCATTCGCTTGTTCCCACGGCAAATCGTTGATCCAATGCTGCACGCCATATAATTTCTTCGTCTGCGCTTCATTCCGCACTTTCGAAACTTTTTCGATCATTGCCTTTTCTTCTGCGCTTATTGGCTCGGGCTTCGGATAGTTGTCGATTTTGATTTCGTTCCCGTCTTCGGAAACAAGCGTGTTGAGCGCTTTCACCAAATGCCACGCCGGGCTATCCACCATCGCCTTGAGCGATGAGTGAATGTCTTTCGCTGGGCCTCGTCCCCATTTTTCGCCGCTCGACACGAGCTCGAGTTCGATCACGCCTTTCGATCCAAGATTAACTGTGACAACGCCGTCCAAATCCTGCGTCGCCGATGGCATGAACACGCCGTCACATTTCTTTAGCGCGGCTAGCACTTCCGGGCGTCGAACGAGTTGCGGAATGTGCGGCGAACCAATTTCTTCTTCGCCTTCAGCCACCAACACCAGGTTCACCGGCATCTTCTTTCCGGTGCCGCGAATTGCATGCAAAGCCGCAAGAAATGCTGCTTCTGGTCCTTTCTGGTTCACCGCACCGCGACCGACCATCACTTTGCCCAGTGGCGCTTTGTCCACGATTCGCGCTTCAGTAGGCGGCGATGTCCATTCCGCCGGATCGAATTGTTTCACGTCGTACATGAAATAAAGCCCGATCGTTTTCGGCGCTCCCGCATCGAGCGTCGCGAACACGCCGGGCTTGCCATCCGTATTGATTACCGTGGCCTGCTGAAATCCAGCATCGCGCGCCAGTTTAGCCATGTACTCCGCGCCCTCCGGATAGCCGCGATTTTCTGCTGCAATTGAAACTTGCCCAATCCAGTTCTGTAACCGCTTCACCGCCTCATCATGGCGTTTGGTTACCTCGGAGTTGATTGCGGCGAGATCAGTATCCGCTGAGTAACAGGATGAGTTCGCTGTCCAAAGCAGCAGAAAGCTGAAGGCAGCCCCACACAGAAATTGCAGTCGCTTCATACGTTCCCAATGCGATACGCCTGCCTCGGTTTCAACCAAAACTTGGTTTGACTCTCAGATCTTGCGCTGAGGGACCCGCTTGACTGAGAAGTCGAGCGCACCACAGCGAAGCCTACCTACTTAGTTCCGTCGCGCCGCGATTATCTTGCGACTCTCACAAGCGCAGCCTCGAAGTTGCCACCGAAGGTGGTGCTTCCAGTTGGTGTGTCTGCACCGGCGGCGAGATTTGTTACGACGCCAGCGACATCGGCAAGGATGCCATCGACGATCGCAACAGTACCTCTTGGCGCCGACAGTCTCGCAGAAGCAGGCAGCAACACGTAGGGAGGTGGCGTCGTCGTCGTCGCCGCCAGCATGAGTGTTCCTCCGCTTACAGCGACACCGGCGCCTGTCTCGAAACCTGTTCCTCCCCACGTGAAGGCGTCGAGTAATTTCTTACCCGTGGGTTGCAGATGCAGCACGAACGCATCCTGGTTGCCAGCGCCGAAGCTGGTCGTCGTCCCAGCCACATAGATTGTGTTGTCTGGAGCAATTGCAACTCCATCCCCAGTCTCGCTCACTCTGCCGTTAAACTGCTTGTCGAAGACCAACGCGCCGTCGGCAGTTAGCTTGACGATCAGCGCGGCAATATCCGACGATCGACGGGTACTCGTTTGGATGGCACCGACCAGGACAATGGACCCATCGGGTCCCGCCGCCATCCGGCCGCGTGGGTCCACGACATCGCCGGCGGAATAGGTTCGTTGCCAAACAAGGTCGCCGGCGGCCGTCATTTTGAGTGCGACTGTGTCGAAATTACCAATTTCATTACGCGCAGTGGTCCCCGCGGCATACACGCTGCCATCAGGTGCAACGGCGACAGCATTGCCCGCCGCTCCATCAGAAATTCTCTGCCAGACAAGGTTGCCGGCCGAATCAAACTTGACGACGAACAGGCCAGCCGAGCTGGGTCCGAAGCTCGTCGCCGTGCCGGCGATGTACGCAGAACCATCGGAGGCTGTCGCCACGGCCAGCCCCTCATCAGATGCTGTACCGCCCCAAGCCCGTTCCCACAGCAATGTTCCGTTCGCGTCGAATTTCAGGAGGACGGCGTCGTTCCCATTATCAGTGGTGACACCGGTTACGTAGACTGAGCCATCTGCAGCAACTGCGACATCAGGTCGTCCAAGCCCGCGGATCGTAGTCCCGTTCCAGATTCTCTGCCAGCTCAGCGATCCATCCGGTGCGAACTTCACCAGGAAAATCTTGGGGCTTGGAGTGCCGAATTGATCTACGGTGAAACTGTCGCTGATACCTACGACGTACGAGCTTCCGTCGGGGGCGGCGGCGACGCCGTCCGCGACATCGCTCCCTTCACCGCCCCATGTCGTTTGTGTGAGCAGCGTCTGACCCTGAAGGGGGTCAATACAAGAGGCGACGGCGACGGCGGTCACAAAGAGCAGTTTGGCAGTGATTACATGTGAGAATCGTGAATTGAGTTTGTTCATGGCAATCGAGAATTGTTTGTCGACCAACTTCTCGGCGACGGTGAATGCGGCTAGCAGGCAAAGGTTCGGCAGTTGTAACCTTTGGGTCTCGCGCC
>JBKPMH010000164.1:0-5295 GCA_046732035.1 Verrucomicrobiota bacterium | reverse complement strand
TATTTCAGGCAAAATGCGCAAACGCTTTATTCGCCTTACGGTGGGAGACCGCGTGAGAATGCAGATGTCGCCGTACGACACGGCTAAAGCGCGGATTGTTTACCGGTTGTAATATGGCACAGCGATTTTATTTCGAACCTCCGCAAAGGCGACCCAAGCCGAAAAACGGCGCCGATCTAAAAAGTTTGCTGGTGCGTTGCCCTGCCACGTCGAAACTCACCGATACCGGTCGCACCATCGAACAGAAACTGTGGGCAGCGGCAAAGTTGAAGCCGCAAAAATTTACGTGCGCGCATTGCGGGGCCGTTCATAGCTGGACCAAGGCGGACGTTGTGCTCGGAAGACCCGTTGCCTAACTGATCTGAGATTTCATCGACACTACTCCGCGTGATTTTCCGCATCCCAGTCGATCGTATTAATTGGACAACCAGCGGGTTTCTGATCGGCACTTTTGCTTTAACACTGACGGCGGTTCCATTCTATCTCTGGCATTTCGGGGTCGATTGGTTTCATTTCGCGGTCTTCGGAGTCTTAGCGGCGGCGACCGGCTTCAGCATCACGCTCGGCTATCATCGATTGTTTTCGCACGGAACTTTTCGCGCTGGCCTGCCAGTGCGCCTGTTCACACTCATCTTCGGCGCCGCAGCGTTCGAAAATTCGGTGCTAATGTGGGCGAGCGATCATCGGCGGCATCATAAACACGTCGATCACGAGGAAGATCCGTACGATATCAGCAAAGGATTCTTCCACGCGCACATCGGCTGGCTCCTGTTCAAGCTCTGGCCGGAACCGCCATTGGATAACGTGGCCGATTTGAAAAAGGATCCATTGGTGATGTGGCAACATAAGCATATTCATTTGCTGGCTGTGCTGGTGAGTTTTGTTTTGCCGACTCTGCTCGGCGCGATGTGGGACGGCTGGATCGGCGCGCTGGGTGGATTTCTCATCGGCGGTGTGGCCAAAGTGGTGGTGCTTCAACACGGCACGTTTCTGATTAACTCAGCCTGTCACACCATGGGACGGCAGCCGTACTCGACCCGTTGCAGCGCGCGCGACTCCTTTTTGATGGCGCTGTTTACGTTCGGTGAAGGGTACCATAATTACCACCACGAGTTTCAGCACGATTACCGTAACGGAGTGAAGCCGTGGCAGTGGGACCCAACAAAATGGTTGATTTGGAGCTTTTCCAAGATCGGCCTGACAAGCGGTCTGCGTCGGGCGCGGGCGGAACTGGTTTCTTCGAGCGAAGCTAGCGTCCGAAAAACAGGGATGAGTGCGCGACTAACGAGCAAAGCGGGAAAAAACGTCCAAACCCGCCCGAATCTCGTGCGCAAAGCAGTAGAGGAAGGTTAACTAACCGCAGAGCGAACGCCGGTCGTTGCGCTCTCAAAACGCATTTCGAATTTCGCCGGGCGGACTTTCGAGACTGGCAGCGACTGAGTAGTAGAGAACGAGAGTCGGAAAATCTCTTCGGATCTGCTTTTTTTCTCCACTCGAAAACCACCGGGTGATATAAGCCCCTTAGTGAAGCGGTCCTCCACGCTTGCGCTAAAGACAGATCCAGTCGTTGCATTCGCGGCCACTGTGATCAGCTCCTCACGTGCGATGCCGCACGGCGAAATGAATCAATTTTGCCTGAACTTGAAGGCTGTCCCATGAACGTCCTGCGTCTGATTTTTAACACCCTGTTGGAGCTAATCACAGCCATCATCTTCAAATGGCTGCTCGCCATTGTAAGTATCGTCAAACGGTTCATCGAGTGCTTCAAAAAGTTCAAGCGATACCATGGGTTACCCCACGACGATAGGGATGTTACCGATAAGGGTTGCGGAGAAATCGATCATACTTCCTATCATCGCGCAGATCCGCTCATCTATTCGCAAAAATATCTGTTGAGCAAAGGCCTAGCAGTCACGTGGAACAATCCTGACATCATCGTGCTGCAAAACGGCGTGATCGTTGACGAATCAAACCTGCAGCCAAACACAGAATACGAAATCGATGCAACGATCTGGAACAATTCTTATGACGCGCCTGTCGTGGGCATGGGCGTAAATTTTTCTTACCTGAGTTTTGGCGCAAGCACCACGGTTACACCTATCGGCACCACCGTTGTCGATATTGGCGCCAAAGGCACGGCCTCTCAGCCTGCACACGCACGAATGACCTGGATCACACCGCCGGCCGGGCACTACTGCATTCAGGTAGACTTTTACTGGGGAGACGATTTGAATCCCGACAATAACATCGGGCAAAACAACGTTGATGTGAGAGAAGCGCATTCGCCCGCGGTCTTTCATTTCGACTTGAGAAACAGTGGCAAGAAACCTGATGAGTTTCATTTTGAAATGGACACCTACACCCTGCCGCCACCGGTTGAATGCGAAGCGCAAATTGACCGCTCTAAAACGGTGGACCAGCGCTGGGAAGAAATAAAAAAGCGCCACAACCGGGACGATTACCCCGTGCCACCCGGGTGGACCATCGTCATCACTCCTGTTACGGCCCTGCTACAACCAAATGAAATCAAAGATATTGAAGTGGCGATCGAGCCGCCGGCGGATTTTAGCGGAAGCCAGTCAATCAACGTTAACGCCGTCAGCAAAAGGGGACGGCATGCTGGCGGCGTAACGCTGACCGTAACAAAGGCATAACCCATGGCTTACAAGCAATACACAAAGTGCGTTGAGCCGAACAATTTTGTGGACCTGAGTACGCAGAGCTGGGTTGGCTGGGTGCTCATAAGTGGCGGCGTCGCACAGTTGTTAGCGATTCTTACCCTCGCTCTGGTCGCGGCGTTTTCACCGCTTACATCCAAGCCGGCCATCCTCCTGGCGTTTCTGCTGGTGATGCAGATTATTGCCTATCTCACCTGGTGGTTGGAAGGGAGACTCATTTGCCTGAACGAAGCCGATAGATTTTGCGCCATAATCGGCCGTGTGAAGGAGCGTGGACTGGCAGGTACTTTCAAAGGCGGCGACAACGATTACACCATGAACATTGAGCTGGCGCCGGGCCAGGAACACCTGCTTGAAGTCAATCCGAAGATCACCGGCATCGGGCGAGGTTATGATGACAGGGACAAGTACCGCAATTTTCTCCATTGTGAGTTTGAAGGCAGCGGCATTTATCGACTTCGCGAATACATGTACGTGATAGCGGCCCTGCTGGCGCTTGCCTTCTACATGCCATGGCCGCTCGATTTCATTCTTTCGATGCTTGCCATTCTTGCTGCGCTCATCGGTTGGCAGGAGCAGTTTCAGCCGCCTAATCAGGCTGCGGACCCGGGCAACCCCTTAGATGTTAATCCAAACCTCGGTGATCTAAGCCCCAACGATCTTGTGATCGTGAAAGGGGAATGGATATATGACTCGCTCCACAAAGGGTGGCACGAGATACATCCTGTTCGCTTTTGCTGCCGGCCACTGAAACGCAGCGACATTCCTGAACCGGATGATAACAATCTCGACTGGAGCGATTACGTGGTGCCGAACCCGATGACAGGCCAGCCAATGCCATTGGATGATCCTGCAAACGTGGAGCTGTTGAAGCAAAAGTGGTGCGGCATGATACACGATTGCGAAGACGCAGAAGACGGTGGCAGCCGCAACGATCCCCAGCTTAACTGGAGCATACATCCCGTAATCGACGGATGTAACCCGCCGATTATCATCACCTGAAAGATCGAGTCAGCTCTAACAACGAACAACACGCCGCACCACGGCGAGTGCAACGATAACAAGAGCTATTAGAAAAACAGCCTCCGAAACTCCGGTTCCGCCATCAGGGGATAGCCCGAATAATAATTCAATGAAGTGCAATGCAGCCTCCTTTCCGGGAGCGAGCTGACCCACGCATCGGGCCGGGAGTCTTCGCTCCTGTTACCTCAAATCATAAAAATCTGACCAACCGGTATCAAGAGAATAAATGCAACCAGGGTGTTTTGTTAGTTCGCAACGCGCAAACTCGCAGATTCAGTCCAACGGTTTTAGCTCTTCGAGCATGGTCGGGATTAATTCGCTGACAGTCGGATGAATGTGCATCGCGCGCTCGATTACCGTGTACGGCGCCCCAGCGTACATCACATCGAGGAGCGAATGAATCACTTCATCGCACCCGACTCCAAGGAGCGACGCTCCGAGAATCTCTTTCGTCTCGGCGTCCACCAAAATTTTCATAAATCCGTCGGTCTCGCCTTTCTCCACTGCGCGGCCGACTCGTGTCATGGGGCGTTTTCCAATCAAAGCTTTCCGTCCTGACTTTCGCACTTCCGCTTCAGTCATTCCTGCTCTGCCTAATGGCGGATCAATGTAAAGAGCGTAAGCAGTAATTCGGTCGCTGACGCGACGGTTATCGCCTTCTAAAAGATTCGCGGCGACAATTTCGTAGTCGTTGTATGCGGTATGAGTGAAGGCTCCGCGTCCGTTACAATCACCCAACGCATAAATGCCGGGCACATTGGTGCGAAGTTGATCATCCACTTCGATGTAACCGCGCCCATCGATTTTGATCCCGGCGTTTTCCAAACCGAGGTCGCTGGTATTTGGAATACGACCGACTGCGAGAAGCACATGTGAGCCGATGACGGCCTTATCGCCAGTGCTGCAGTTAACCTGGACCGCCACTTTGTTGCCGTGTTTCTCAAAGCCGATGCATTCGGCGCCGAGACGGATGTGGACGCCTTCGCCTTCAAGGATTGTTTTGATGTTTTCCGCAATGTCTTCGTCTTCGCGGCGAATCAATCGTGGTCCTCTCTCTACAACGGTCACCGCACTGCCGAAACGCCGATACATCTGTGCAAACTCCAGGCCCACGTAACTGCCGCCGACGACGACCAGGTGCTCGGGCAGAAAGTCGACGTCCATCATTGTTGAATTGTCGAGGTAACTTACCTGAGCGATGCCGCTGAACGGAGGAATCGAGGCGCGGCCGCCAACGTTGATAAAAATCTTTTCTGCCTCCAGAATTTCGTCGTCGACACGAACCTGATGCGTGTCGGCAAAGCGCGCCTGGCCTTCAACCACGGTCAGGTGCTTTGTATTTTTCAACCAGTTCTCCAGCCCTTCGCTGCTTTGACGGACCACTGCGTCTTTACGCGCTTTCACTTTTTTCATGTCCACCGCGATGGGGCTGTGAATCGTGACGCCATAATCATCGGCACGTCGCGCGACGTGAGCTGCGCGCGCACTTGCTATCAAGGTCTTCGTCGGGATGCAGCCGTTATTCACACAGGTGCCGCCGAACCGTTTGCGCTCGATAATCGCAACCTTCATTCCCGTGGCAGCCAGCCGAACC
>JBKPMH010000163.1:0-10177 GCA_046732035.1 Verrucomicrobiota bacterium | reverse complement strand
CGGATCGAATCAATAATGCAGCTCTTGGCGTTGTTGAGCAGCGAATCAACTGTAATGGCTGACACGGCGAGCGATTTTCTGATCCAGCGAATTGGGGAATGGGGTTTGAGACGGATCTATGGGTACCCCGGCGACGGAATTAACGGCATTATTGGTGCGATCGATCGAGCGAATGGTGCCATCGAATACGTTCAGGTGCGCCGCGAAGAAATGGCAGCATTCATGGCTTGTGCGCACTCAAAGTTCACTGGGGAAGTCGGCATCTGTCTTGCCACCTCGGGTCCCGGCGCCATTCATCTGCTTAACGGGTTATACGACGCGAAAATGGATCATGCCAGCGTGGTGGCGATCGTCGGCCAGCAAGCGCGGACCGCGCTCGGCGGCGCTTATCAGCAGGAAGTCGACCTTGTCACCCTTTTCAAAGACGTCGCGCATGAGTACGTGCACATGGCGTCCACGCCCGCCGCAATCCGTCACTTAATTGATCGCGCCATTCGCGTTGCAAAGGCAGAACGCACGGTCACCTGCGTGATTATTCCGAATGACGTGCAGGAGATGCCGGCGATGGAGACGCCGCCGCGTAAACATGGCACCATCCATTCAGGCGTCGGATATTCGGCGCCACGTGTGATCCCAGGGGATGTCGATCTTCGTCGCGCAGCGGAAGTTTTGAATGCCGGCGAAAAAGTCGCGATGCTGGTGGGTGCCGGTGCGCTGCAGGCAACGGATGAGGTGATGGAGATCGCGGACATTCTCGGCGCCGGCGTGGCCAAGGCTTTGCTCGGCAAGGCAGTAATCCCGGACGATCTGCCATTCTGTACCGGGCCCATCGGTCTCCTCGGCACCAAACCGAGCTGGGACATGATGGAGGAATGCGACACACTGCTAATGGTCGGTTCGAGCTTTCCGTATTCGGAGTTTTTGCCAAAGGAAGGACAGGCCCGCGGAGTGCAAATCGACATTGATCCCAGGCTGGTGAGTGTCCGGTACCCAATGGAAGTCAATTTGATAGGCGACAGCGCAGAGACGTTGCGCGCGCTGGTGCCGTTGCTGACGCGCAAGGAGAAGCGCCAATGGCGAAAGGGAATCGAGGATAACGTCGCCGATTGGTGGAAGGTTTTGGAGGCGCGTGCAATGAACGAAGCCAATCCCATTAATCCGCAGCGCGTATTCTGGGAATTATCGCCGCGACTGCCTGATAATTGCATCATCGTCGCTGACTCCGGGTCCGCGGCAAATTGGTTCGCGCGCGATTTAAAAGTGCGCCGAGGCATGATGGCGTCGCTATCGGGAAATCTGGCCACGATGGGTCCCGGAGTTCCATATGCAATTGCCGCGAAGTTTGCGTTTCCCGATCGTGTTGTCATCGCGACTGTAGGCGATGGTGCAATGTTGATGAACGGGATCAACGAGCTCGTCACCATTGCTAATTACTGGAAAGAATGGAGCGATCCGCGGCTCATCATCATGGTCCTCGCGAATCGCGACTTGAATCAGGTCACCTGGGAACAGCGCGTCATGGCCGGAGATCCAAAGTACGAATGCTCACAAAATGTGCCGTCCTTCGAGTTCGCGCGTTATGCCGAGATGCTGGGATTAACGGGTATTCGCATCGATCGCCCCGAGCAGATCGCGCCAGCCTGGGAACAAGCGCTCAGCGCATCGCGACCGGTTGTTCTGGAAGCAGTCACCGATCCGGAGGTTCCCACGTTGCCGCCGCACATTACTTTTGAAGAGGCGAAAAAATTTACTGAATCCATGATTCACGGGGACCCGCGCCTCGGCCACGTGATCAAACAGACTTTCAAAGAAGCAATTGAGAGCTTTTTGCCACGAAAGCAATGACGCAATACAAGTGGTCCGAGCAGCGGACTGATAGCTTTCTTGCACACGCAGACCGTGGGAAGTGTGCGATCTAATTACATGGATGAGTTACAATCTCGCCAACAGGAATCGGATTTCTCCATTGAGAAGTACGGAGAACACACGGCGGAGAAGGATGAATGCGATGAACAACTTCTGGCGGAGTATGCCGGTTTACTAGCGTTTTATCTTGCGACTGTGGTCGCATTGACAACCGCTGCCGTGCAGCAGGATCGCGTGCCAAAAAAGTTCAATCTGCTGGACCTCGCTTTGTTGGGAATTGCCACTCACAAACTAAGTCGCATCGTCGCAAAAGACAGGATCACGGGAGTTCTACGTGCGCCGTTCGTGAATTATATCTGCAGTGATGAAGCGGGAGAAGTGGAGGAGGAACCGCGCGGCCGTGGAATTCAGCGTGGCATTGGCCATCTGGTTTCCTGCCCCTATTGCATGGCGCTGTGGTGCGCAACCGGCCTCGGTTTTGGCTTTATCTTTGCGTCGCGTCTGACTCGCTTTTTTGCTGCGATCCTGGCGAGCGTCGCAGTCTCAGACTTTCTTCATCGCGCGTATCTGGCCACAAAGGAACAGAAGTAGAACAACACGCGCGCAGCTTTCACGAAATTGAGCGACATCGTATCAGCTCCCGGATGAGAACACCTGAAGTGGTTGTCATCACCGGTGCTTCAGCCGGAGTCGGTCGCGCCACAGCTCGGAAATTTGCGAAAGATGGTGCGCGGATTGGCCTTGTTGCACGTGGTCTTGACGGCCTCAAAGCCGCACAAAGAGAAGTTGAAGAGCTCGGTGGCAAAGCACTCGTGTTTCCGGTGGACGTGGCAAATCCGGATCGCGTGGAAGCAGCGGCCGCGCAGATCGAAGCAGATTTGGGGAACATCGACATCTGGATCAACAACGCCATGGCGTCGGTGTTTTCACCAGTCAAGCAGATGACTCCAGAGGAATTTCGGCGGGTGACGGAGGTAACTTATTTGGGCTGCGTTTATGGCACGCTGGCGGCGTTGAAGCGGATGTTGCCGCGGAATCGTGGGACAATTGTGCAAATCGGTAGCGCACTGGCTTATCGCGGCATCCCCTTGCAGGCAGCGTATTGCGCGGCCAAGCACGCGATCCAGGGGTTCTGCGATTCGCTCAGATGCGAGTTAATCCACGACAAAAGCATGGTGGAGTTGATTATGGTGCAATTGCCCGCTCTCAACACGCCGCAATTCGAATGGGTAAAAAGCCGATTACCCCGGAAGGCGCAACCCGTCCCGCCGATTTTCCAGCCAGAGGTTGCCGCGGAAGCCATCCATTTTGCCGCGCACCATCCCCGACGGGAATTCTATGTAGGCGCGCCAACCGTAGCGGCGATTGTTGGAAACAAGTTTGCTCCGGGTTTACTTGATCGGTACCTCGCCGCTACCGGTTACGAATCGCAACAGTATGATGGCCCTGAAAATCCCGATCGTCCCCACAACCTATGGCAACCGCTGTCCGGCGATCATGGAGCGCACGGTGCATTTGATGCGCGTGCGACGGGCTTCAGCCCACAATTCTGGATGAGTGAGCATCGGTCTCTGATTGCAATTGGGCTGCTGGCCCTTGCTGTTTCGGGCTTGATTGCCTTATTCAGACGTAAATGATCGTCCATAATAGGCGTCTAAGAATCACTTTCCTGAGTGTGAAAGCCAATTCGGCGTCCAGGCCTTTCAGGCGGTGGCAAAAGCAAGGGTTTTAGTTTCTGGTAGACATCACGTAGTGCCGCGTCATGTGTAAGAAGGCTTTTCTCGATATGTTCCAAACGTGCTTCCAATGTTGCATTGGCCAGCAGTTCACGGCGCATCTTTATAAAAGCACGGACGACGTACACGCTCATGGCTACGGCGCGTTGACTGTTAAGAATAGTGGCAGCCATGATCGCTCCATGCTCGGTAAAAGCCCACGGAAGATACTTTCGATGTTGTCCCCGGCCGCGCTTTAAGGTCACAATTTGTGATCTTAAAAGCGACCATTCTTCGCTGGTCAGCGGAAAGGCGAAATCCGGTGGAAATCTGTGCCGGTTTCTGCGAATCGCCTGATTGAAGACGCGCGTCTCAACGCCATAAAGTAAGGCCAGGTCACTATCAAGCACCATGGCCTCATTGCGAACAGTATAGAGGGTTGGGGCGAGCACTTCCTTACTCATTGAGCAAGACTGACTGGAAAAGGGATTGTCGCGCTTGAGACCACGATGGCTTTGGAATAACTGTGAAACTAACCGGCTTTGATAAAACTGATATCACCGCTGCGTTCGACACGGGCAATTTTTATTCGCGATAAATCCTCGGTAGCCGCATCGAGCCGCATATCCTCTTCAAGATCGTGTTCGGAAATTTGGTTCCGAAGCATGTTCTTTCGATGGAGCTTCCCATCCTGTACAAGCACGACCGGTTTGCCTTTCACTAATATGCCAAATCCGTGTGAATAGTAGGCTGCGGCACTCAGAAAACGATGTAGCAGCACGACTACGAATCCAGCACCCAGCGTCGGAAAGAATGCGGCTGATCCATTTATCGCGCGCGCCAGCATCGAGCCGACGATTACGATCAGGATCGCATCGAATGCGGTCTTCTCTGCAAGGGAACGCTTACTACTGAGTCGCACCATGATCAGTGTTGCGACGAAGATGACGATGCCGCGTAATGAAATCTGAACGAAAGTTAACTGTTTCGGTTCAGCGCTAATTCCAAGCAACATCTCGAGGGAGTGTGAGAACGTGTTCATCGTCCAACATTCCATCGTTCAACAAGACTTTCCAAGAAGGTCCGTTCACGCCTATTGCTAAGTCCAAGCAGTGCTCGAAATGCGTTATTATTATCGAGCATTTCACATGAGGTGATCCATGGCACGAGGAAGCAAAAAGAAATACACGTCAAAACAAAAGCGAAAAGCGTCCAAGATAGAAAAAGGTTACAAGAAACGAGGCGTCAGTACTAAGGAAGCCGAACGCCGCGCGTGGGCGACGGTAAACAAATCAGATAAGGGTGGACGGAAGAAGGGCGGAGGGGGCCGTGGGAAAAAGCGAAGTAAGTCGAGCTCCCGTAAAGGCGGAAGAAAAGGCGGGCGCCGATAACGGCCTAACTCTTGGCGAATGGCGTTCGACCCTTAGCGGCGACGGCGTTTGCGTGTGCGTGCGGCCTTTTTTGCCGATGCTGAGCGCGATCTGGCTGAACGCTGCCTGGCAACTCTCTTGGAATGTCGTGATAAGGCGGACTTCGATGCGGAACGGCGACTCTCTTTTTTGAGTGCGCGTTTGGTGGCCCGGGATCGCTTCGTCGACGGCTTTTTGCGACTGCCACCGCGTCCCCTGGCAAGGTCCCGTTTGGCCTGGCGTTGCGTTCGCGTCTTCCCCCGCTTCGGGGCCGGCAGCTTTACTCCGGCCCGCCGTGCCTTCGATAATCCGATTGCAATCGCCTGCTCAGGTGACCGGGCGCCATGCTCACCCTCCCGGATGTGTTCCATTTCCTCACGCACGAACTCGCCGGCTTGAGTGGACGGAGATTTGCCCTCGCGTTCGTCTTCACGTGCCCGTTCGAGTGCATCTTCTTCTGGCATACCGAAACTGTTTCGCTCTAAAGGAGGCCCGCGGATGTAATAAACCGCCGCCCGCGTTTCTGGGGGCCCATATCACGACCGTGCCGGCGATAATGGCCTGTGATTAGCTGGTCTTCGAAGCGTCGCGCAGTGCTTTGACGTGATCGTGCGCTTTTTTGATCTCGTCGTATTGCCGCGAAACGATTTCGCTCACAGGAACAGTAAGGCCATCATGCATTGCTTTCTGGTATTCTTCCACCGCCGAGTCTTCGCCACGTTCACATTCGGCCAAGATTGCATGGTCATCGCCTCGTGTCAGAGCGGATTTCAAGTTGATCCAGCCGCGGTGCAATGCCCCGGCCGCGCTGCTACTCGTTTCAGGTTCCGATTCGCCCAGGTTTTGAGCGTGCCGTTGCAACTCCGAAGCGAAGCGCGAGCGCTGTCGCGAATACTCATTAAAGATCGATTTCAATTGGGGGTCTTTAACGCTGTCAGCGGCTTCTTTAAAGCCTTTTTCCCCGTCTTTGAGAGTTTCGATTAAACCGTCGATGACTGAAACAGTTTCCCTTTGTTCTTTCATATAAATGTAGTCGCATGCCACCGCTCTCGTGCGTGTCTCCGACCCGTTGGAAGGTTTAACAAGAGCTTCGCGCAGGCGTGTAGCAGCGTTCGCAACGCACGCGTACATGTTATCGTGGATGCGAGGTTCAGGTACTCGAAGTGGCTTTTGCGGCTAAAGCGACCTTCTGCCGCTCACCAAATTAATAATCAGCACCACTACCGCTATAACCAGCAGTAAATGGATCAGGGAACCGCCCACATGCCCGATGAGACCGAGAAGCCAGAGTACGAGTAGAATTACAATTATAGTCCAAAGCATGATTTATATTCACTATTCCATTCGATTGTGACCACGAGGTCACGCGTATTCAGATACATTTGTCATAGCAAAGGCCGGCAAAAACACTTTCACGCACGACTAAACAATCTCTCTCGCGCGAATGAGCCAAGGATGAGAAATACGTCGATGCCCGCTCCTGGTCTCTCATGAAAGAACTCGAGTCGTACCTGAACGATCACCTGGCTGGATCTGTCAGCGCGTTGGAACTCCTTGAGCACTGGGCAAACGTGCACAAAGGCAAGCCGCTGGGCCGGTTTTTCTCGGATATGCACACAGAAATACGCTGCGATCAGACGACGTTGCGAGATGTGATGCATTCTTTGGGGATTAAAGAAAGCAACGTACGCAAGGCGGGTGCATGGGTCGCCGAAAAAGCCGGCCGAGCGCGATTGATGATTGCGGGAGATGACCCTGGCAGTTTGGGATTAGTGCTTACCCTGGAAGGCTTGATCATGGGAGTTAGCGGAAAACGATTGATGTGGCGCACGCTTAGCGTCGCGAAGTTACCTCGGGTGAAGAATTGTAACTTCGAACAGTTAGAGCATCGGGCTGAGCAGCAAATCGAGCGAATCGAGGTTGAACGGGTTCGCGCAGTCGAACAGGTGTTCGCACGGACGCCTGCTTCGCAGTGATGTTTGGCAAATGGGGGCGCCTGGGACAAACAACCGTAACGCAAGAGCATCAGCCGCTGGTCTTGTTAACGGTTCTGCGGAGGCGGCAGAGGAAGCCGGTCTCCGATATGTAAGCGATGATCGTCCCGGGTACAGTCGGCGGCCAAAGAACGGCGACTTTGAATATTTAGATGTCGAAGGCAAAAGAATCCGCGACGAGCAACGCCTGTTGCGAATCAGACGCTTGGCTATTCCGCCGGCGTGGAAAGAAGTGTGGATTTGCCCCTCCCCAAACGGCCACATTCAAGCGACAGGGCGCGATGCGCGTTGCAGAAAGCAATACCGTTACCACGAACGCTGGCGTGAAATCAGGGACGAGAACAAGTTCGCGCGCCTTGCCGACTTCGCAGCCGCACTTCCAAAGCTTCGGAGACGCGTAACCCAGGACATGAGGTTACCCGGGCTGCCGCGTCAAAAGGTGATCGCTACCGTCGTACGATTGCTGGAGCGGAGTTTCATTCGCGTTGGAAACGAGGAATACGCGCGCGAGAACAAATCATTTGGACTCACCACAATGAAAAACCGGCACGTGACTGTAAAAGGTCCCCGATTACGGTTTCGTTTCCGTGGCAAGAGCGGACGCGAACACGAAGTGGACGTGATCGACCGGCGGATCGCAAAAATTGTCGGCAAATGTCAGGATTTGCCCGGGCAAGACCTGTTCAAATACGTCGACGACGCTGGCGAGGTTCGAGATGTGACGTCACAGGACGTAAACGATTACCTGCGAGAAGTCACGGGGCACGATTTCACGGCAAAAGATTTTCGAACATGGGCCGGAACGCTACTCGCCACCATGGCGCTCAACGCGCAAGAACCCTTCGAAACGAAGAAGCAGGCCAAGGCGAACGTAAAAGCGGCGATTTGCGCAGTAGCAGAACTTCTCGGCAATACACCGGCCGTCTGCCGCAAATGTTATGTGCATCCAGCTGTTCTCGAAGCGTACCTGGCCGGAAGCCAGGTTGCCGGATTTGATGACCCATCGAAAACTGTCGCCACCAGAAAATTGCGTGCGATAGAAAGAGTCCTGTTAAAATTTCTTCACAAGCAAAGCTCGACAAACAGCAAGAATTAGAAATTTCCACTGGTCCTCGAGCGCGAATGCAGGCCGAGCCGCACAAAGGGTACGGCGCCCTAGCTCATGGGCTAGCGCGAACAACGTCTCCCTCCATCCCTATCTCACGGCTCTCGCAATTACGGCGTTGGCTCGGGCGCAGTCGAACCGCCAGGTATTGGCGACGGCGCCTCAGATGCCGAGCCCTCGGTCTTCGAGGGGTTCCGTTTTGCCGCGCCGGCGCTCCTATGGCGTGTCCGCTCTGCCGGACTCGGTGAGGCTTGGGCCATCGCTGCTGACGTAGTACTTGTCCCGCTGGTTCCCTGTTGCTGGCACGAAGCGATGAACGCCACGGCCATAATGCCTGCGATTAAACACAATAGATATTTCTTCATAGGTGTCAGTCTGAGATCGCCCGCCGCAGCATCTTTGGTTGTGTAAAAAGTTCAAACCGCGCAACTAACAAAAATCCTCCGGTCATCAAACGCTTACTGAGTTTTTCTATGCCATAAATCTTAACATCGAATCCTTCGACGAAACATGCATGCACTGGTGCATTGTGCGGTTGTGGCAAGCCGTCCAATTGCAGCGGTATCGTCGACCATTCGGTGATGGCGACTTTGCTCCTCCCGGTCAGCGGTCCAGTGCAAAAAGAGCAGACTTTCCCAACGCTGATGCATTACCAAAGCTCGGCGTGGCACAGCTGCCCGCGCCTGAACCAAGGCATCAGAATCGCAAATCATCGAGGAAATCGCGCGGCGGCGATAACCGATCGCTAGCTGCGACCAGCGCGAGCAGTTCGGTCGCTTGCTGGTCGGCCAGACAGCGAGCTGGGCGCTTCAATATTCGCACCTTCATCAACACCCATGTTCAATCGGTAAACCAATTCGCCGCCAAGCCACCCGGAGAAAAGAGCGATGATGATTCCGATCCATCCAAGCACAATGGCCAGAAACGGCGGAGTCGAGGGATTCGGACGGCGCATGAACCAGCTCACAATGAAGAGCAACACGACGATAAAATTCGCCACGCCGTGAATGAGACCGATGGACTTGGCACGAGTGCCTTCCGGAATTCCCAGCCAGTCGATGAATCCAAACACCGCGGCGATCAGCGCGCCGATGATTCCAGCCGCAATAATCCAGTAAGATACGTCAGCCCAATGGCCGTTATTCGTGGACAAGTAGATGATGTCGAAAATGGATGCCACAGGCAGCAGCCCCAGCGGAAACACGATTAACATCGGATGAACTGGGTGACCGAGGAATGTTGCCTTTGCTTTCATTTACGACTCTCCCTCCTTGTAGTGAAATCGCTGCGCGACGCCTGAATGGTTTGAGTCAACCGCATTGGTCGATCAGTTCCAACCCAATAGAACCTGTGATGAGGGAGTCGATTCAGTTCAAAACGGCTGTTAGCCGATCGCGCTCCGATTCAGGTACATGCAAACGTCAGGAGAACGTACCGGAGCGAAGCCATCCCTCTGGGAACGCACAGAACGGAAATTTGCGACCGGACCTCTTGCCGAGGATGTCACCACAGACGTGTGCGTGATTGGCGCCGGCATTGCGGGCGTGACCACAGCTTACCTTGCTGCACGAGAAAATTTGCACGTCGTGCTTGTTGACGACGGACCAGTCGGCAGCGGAATGACAGGCCGCACTACCGCCCATCTGGTAAACGCGTTGGACGACGGCTATGTCGATATTGAAAAATTTCTCGGGGCAGAATGCGCCCGTCTGACTGCGGAGAGTCATACGGCGGCAATTGATTGCATAGAACGAATTGTTCGCGAACACGCCGTCGAGTGTGATTTCGAGCGCGTGGAGGGCTACTTGTTTTTGCCACCCCGCGGTTCGGTTAAAGAATTGATGGAAGAATTGGAGGCGATTCATCGCGCGGGCCTCGCCGGCGTGGAGCGAGTCGATTCCGTGCCGCACACGAAAATTAATTCCGAAGCGGTCCTGCTTTACCCCAATCAGGCTCAGTTTCATCCGCTGAAATACCTGAATTCGGTGGCGCGAATCATCATGGAGTGTGGCGGCAACATTTTCACCGGTACACGAGTGATCTCAGTTGAGGATGGCGATAGGGTTCGGATCCAAACGGCGGACGGCC